>CAXTJS010000020.1:0-24237 GCA_964244605.1 uncultured Terriglobus sp.
TTTGGATCGGGGTTGGCAGGCTTTTCGAGCGGAATCAGCAGCTTCTCAGAACGCATGAACATAGAGGGATCTCTTTCGTGTGCGGCGTTGTCGAACGATGAGTTTGGGTTCAGGACGTGCGGCTACGCGCGCACACCCACTGCGATGCCGGTTCCGCGCCTGCACTCCACAGGCATGTCGCGGTTTGGCCGAAGAGGTCGCGAAAGCGGCAAGTGCTCCCTTCCGACCTCTTGATGGCAGGAGAAGTGTTGCCGACGGTACTTGCCTAGGGCTGCAGAGAGCTAGAAATGCGTTCTGCACTCCGGCTCTTTTTACGGGAGCAAAACAGAGCTTCACGTTCGAGCGCGACACATCTTGCTTCAAGCGGGAAAGATGCTGGAAAATGCGCTTATCCCTGGAGTTCTGCCTTGCGCCGCCTTGCGTCTCTTCTGCTTCTGGTCTGCGCCGTTCCGGCGTTTGCACAATCGTTCCGCAACCCTGTGCGCCTGCCCATCAGCGACACACCCGTCACCGCCCTTGCCGGCGACCTGAATGGTGACGGTCGTCCTGACCTCATCGCGGTCAGCACGACGAATTTGGGCGCTGTGAAAGTGCACGTCCTGCTGGCGCAGGCATCCGGCGGCTTTAAGGAAACAGCCTCACCCACGCCGATCAGCGCGTCCACGCACTGCCTGCTGGCAGACGTGACCCGGGACAATTTGCCGGACGTTATTTGCGGCAATGCAAGCAGTACCAATCCCACGCTTACGGTGCTGCCCGGCAAGGGGGATGGCAGCTTTGCAGCACCGGTTGTTTCACCTCTGACACTCGGTGCAATCGATCCGGGGTATTCGGCGGGCCGATTCTTTGTGTTCCTGCCGCTCGCCGTTGCTGACGTAAATGGTAACGGCAAAGCAGACCTCCTGGTCGGCACGCTCTCACCCGGTTCGGTCACCGTAATGTTTGGCGACGGAAAAGGGGGCTTTCAGTCTTCCGCAACGAGCGTAACCCTTGGCGCAGTGCGATCCATTGCGGTTGCTGACCTCAATGGAGACGCCTCTCCCGACCTTGTTGCAATGGATACTTTTGGCACGAATGGCACTTCGGTTCTGCTCAACAAGGGTGATGGAACCTTCACCGATCCGAAGTCATACACTGCCGCTTCGCTGGTTGCCGACACCAATAAAGATGGTCATCTCGATCTGCTGAACGCCTCGCGAGATGGCCTTACCATCGCAAACGGCAACTCAGACGGAACCTTTGGACCTGCTGTTCTTCAGCAGAAGTTCTCCACGACGAGTGCGAATGGACAGTCCACCTATTTTGGTCTGGGACCGATCCTCTCCTATGGAGATCGTAACCACGATGGCATCGCTGACTTATTGCTACAAACGCCAGATGGCCTGACAGTCTTGGTCGGCACCAACCAGCCTCCGGTTCTGGCCGGCAGTACGCAGAATGCGTTCGTCACGAAAGCAATCGGAGCCGATCCGACCTACGGTGGTATTTTCCCGTCACAGGTGTTGCTCGATCTCGATGCTGACGGTAATCAGGACATCGTTTCTGCCGGGTCCGATGGACTATACGCGACATATGGCAAAGTAGATGGCGGCTTGATCTCCGCGGATGTACACGAAACAGGCAGCACATTGCATGGTGGCGTTGTTGCGGACTTCAACGGCGACGGCGTTCCGGATGTCATCACCAACAATGATGGCACGCTGCTTCTTCACATCGGAAAAGGGGACGGCACCTTTGTCCAGAACCTCGTCAGCGTTGCCGGCAAGGCGTCGCCCGTGTCATTTGCCGTGCTGGCGCACGGCGACTTCAACGGCGATGGCAGACAGGATCTACTTGCCACCACGGGACCGAATTACGCCCTGCAGCCCTGCTTTCTTTTTGGCAAAGGTGACGGCACATTTGCCGCGCCGGTAAACGCGCCCAGCGAAGCGCGTTACCTTCAGCAATCGTGGGTCCAGGACTTCAATAAAGACGGCAAAGATGACTTTGCCTTGCAGCCGGATAGCTACTACGGACCTCAATCCGTCACGATCTACCTGCTTGGCCCAAATGGGACGACCACTGCCGTGCCCACCGGTCTCACACAGGTTCACTTTGCTTTTGGAGACCTCGACGGAGATGGCATTCCCGACCTGGTCACAACACAAGCCGACCTGTTCAAGGTACAGCCTGGCCGAGGCGATGGCTCGTTTACCGCGCCGACGCTGACACGGTTTGCGCTGTCTTATGGCATGCCTGTGTTGGGTGACTACGACGGGGACGGGCGCAAAGACATTGCCCTCTTTTCGTCCACACTGGGCACCGCCTCCTTCACACCCTCGTCCAATGCTCTCGATATCGTCTATAACCTCGGCGGCGGTACTTTCACCACACCCCTCTATACGGATCTGGAACTGCCTTACGCATTGACCTACGAGCTCTCCGCGGACCTGGATGGGGATGGACGCGACGATCTCGTCTTCGCGTCAGGTGACGGAATTTACAGCTCACCGCTTCTTCAAATCCGGCGTGGACTTGCGAACAGGGTTCTCTCGGCGGAGTACGGTGTGATCGCCGGGGCGGCACCGAACTTCCTGTTTGCCTCTGACTTGAACCGGGATGGCAAGGTCGATCTGATCGCAGGAAATGGCTACTCTTCTCGCGAGACCGATACCTTCACCGTGCTCTTGAATGATGGTGGTGGCGGCGGCGGAACAGCCCCTGCGCCACCGGTCACGCCTTTGCCTGTCGGCACCTCGACTGCGCTCAGCGTGGCACCAAATCCGGCGAATGTGGGGCAGAACGTCGCCTTTGCCGTACGCATCACGGCTCCGACACAAACGGTCCAGCCAAGCCTCTTCCAGAACGCGACGGTGACCCTCACGGGTCTGCCGGGCGGTGCTGTGACGCTTCCTGTCACTGCGACCGGGGTCACTGGTGGCAGTGGCGCTTCCACTGCGTCGGCGAACTACAACACGTCGTCACTCGCGCCCGGGACATACGTCTTGACGGCGCACTACTCCGGCAACAGCGACACGCTTGCTTCCGACAGTCCGTCGGTGCAGCTCGTCGTGCTTGCCGCAGCTACGACAGCGACGCTGACCGCTTCTCCCAACCCGGCGTACCAGGCCCAAACGGTTCACCTGAGTGTGACGGTCAGCGGGCAGGGCACACCGGATGGTTCGGTGATCTTTCTGGATGGTGGCCAGAGCATCGGCAGCGCAGCGCTGAACAACGGCACGGCCGCGCTGGATATCGCGACGCTGGCTGTGGGCACGCACACCCTCACGGTTCACTATGGCGGCAGCGCCCTTTTCGCGCCGAGCGACTCGAACGCGGTCGCGGAAGTGATCCTGCCGTCGGACTTCACGCTTTCTGCCGACCCGGGCTCGCTGTCCATGCGTTCAGGGCGGCATGTTACGGTACGCATCACGGCCACGTCAGTTGGAAACTTCAGCGGCAATCTCCGCTTCTCGACCGACACAGCACTGCCGCAATACGCGACCGAGATGATTCTGCAGCCGCGCGTCGCACTGAGTGCGGGTGGCACGGGCAGCACTTCGTTCTATGTCGATACCGACCAGGTGCTGGGCTTCTATCAGAGTTCGACGCAAGCACCGGCGCGGGTGTTCAGCGGACGCGGGCCACTGCTGGCGCTGCTGTGCTTCGTGCCGGGACTGCTGGCTTTCCGCAGGCCGCGGGTGCGCCTCCTGCTGCTTGCGGCAGCCTGCACGCTGCTCTTGTCCGGGCTGTCAGGCTGCGGAGATCACGACCCATTGGCCACGCCGCCCGGCGACTACGCCCTGCATGTCACGGCCGTGAGCGAGAGCTCCGGGCAAAGCCATACGCTGGTGGTGCCATTGCACATCACGCCATAGGCGCGACCGACGTGAAGATTTTGTGCAGGACGGCCGTTCGCTTCCCGCACAATACAGCCATGCCCAGCACCCAGAAGCTTCCGCTCGCGTCGCTGTTTCTCGCCTTCACGGCATCCGCCTTCCTCTTCTCACCTGCCGCAGCCCAGCAGGAGCAGCTTCGGCCACACAGCATGTATGAGCCGCCAGCCGCGTCGGCTGCAGCTTCGCTCGCGGCGAGTGCGCAGGGCATCCCGCAGGAGCTGCTGACGCCGGGCGAAAAGTCGAACTGGCAGACGACCGGTCTTTACGCTGAGGCTGTGGCGTATGCGCACCTGCTGGAGCAGCGCTCGAAAGAGATCCGCGTGCTGAACATCGGCACCACGCCTGAGGGCCGCACGATGATTGCGGTCGTCGCCAGCAAAGACCGTGCCTTTACGCCGGAGGCTGCGCACAAGACCGGCAAGGCGATTATCTATATTCAGTCCGGCATCCACCCCGGCGAGATCGAGGGTAAAGACACCGCGCTGATGCTTCTGCGCGATATGACGGTGGGCAACAAGCCGCACCAGAAGGCGTGGCTCGACAAGGCCATCTTCGTCGTCGTGCCGGTCTTCAACGTAGACGGCCATGAGCACCGTAACCCGTTCAACCGCGCCATGCAGAATGGCCCCGCCGTCACCGGCACGCGGCCCACCGCGCAGTACATCAATCTCAACCGCGACTACATCAAGGCAGACGCACCGGAGATGCGTGCGTCGCTGAACCTCTACAACACGTGGCTGCCCGACTTTATGTTCGACAATCACGTGACCGACGGTGCGGACTACCAGTACGACGTCACCTATGACATCGCGCACCACCTCGACATCGGCGCGGCCAGTGCGGCCTGGGTGAACGACCGCTTCATCCCGCAGCTGAATGAGCGCATGACGAAGGGCGGTCATCTGATCAGTCCATATGGCGCGCTGCAGACCAACCCCGCCAACGGCAAGCGTGAGTTCTTTGTGGAGGTGTTCTCGCCGCGCTACTCGCACCTGTACTCCGCCGCGCGTAACCGCCCGTGCCTGCTGGTGGAGACGCACTCGTTGAAAGAGGGCAAGACCCGCGCGTGGTCAAACTACGACATCATGATGCATTCCATCGATGTAGTGACGGAGGATCCGCAGGCGTTGCAGCAGGCCGTGCGCGCCAGCGACGCGGCCGACATGGCGCTCGCGGGCAAGCGCGACAGCAACCTCTTTCTGAATGGCAAAACCAGCGAGGGCGGTCACCCCATCCCGTATTACTCGCTCAAGGCCGACAAGGTTACGTCGCCCATCACGGGCAAACCCGTCAACCACTTCACCGCAGAGAAGGACGACTTCGAGACCATCACGCATGATGGCGTAGACACCACCGCCGCCGCTCCGGTGCCCACCGGCTTCCTCATCCCGCTTGCCTTCAAGAACATCGCCGACGTGCTCCTGCTGCACGGCATCCGCGTGGAGCAGACGAAGCAGGACCGCACCGAGCCGTTTGAGACCTGGCGCTTCACGGATGTGAAGAAGCAGCCGTTCCCCTTTGAGGGCCGCACCTTCACCGACTACACACTACAGCCGGTAAAGGAGACCCTCACCATCCCCGCAGGCAGCTTCTACGTGCCGCTCGCGCAGCCGGAGGCACGGCTCATCATGAGCATGCTGCACCCCGCGGCGCCTGATGCGTTAGTGCGCTGGGGCTTCATGGATACGATCTTTGAGCGCAGCGGCCGCATTGGTGCCGGCGATTACCTGAGCGTGCCCATCGCGCAGAAGCTCGCGAGTGAACGGCCCGATCTCTACAAGGAGTTTCAGGCGAAGCTGGCAGCAGAACCCGCGTTCGCCGCGGATAGCCAGGCGCGCCTCACCTGGTGGTTGAGCCGCTCAAGTTATCAGCCACCCTATCAGAACCGCTATCCCATCGTGGAAGTCTGGTAGCTGCCGGTTAGCTGTTCCGAGAAAAAAATGGGCCCCCTCAGTATTGAGGGGGCCTCTTCTCCCAGGTCAAGCTTCACTACATGACGGAGCATACATGGCGGCTTTCCTGCCGCGTCACCTTGTTTTCGGCGAATCTGTAGCTTCCCTTGATTCCTGCGTAATCCAACACTGTGTCGCCTGTAGCCTTCACAAAACTACTATGTACGCTGCCGCGCACTGCATGATGCGAAACGAAAGCACAGTTCTTTGAATAGGGTCTGTCGGCCAAAGCACCAAGCCTGTCTAAAGCGAAAAGCCGGCGCATGAACGCCGGCTCTCTGCTTCACGCTGTTGTGCCTACTTGCTGGCAGGCTCCATGTACTTCTCCTGCATCTTTGCCTGCACGCTGTCTGGCGTAAGGCCAGAGAGTGCACCCTGCACCTTTGTCATGAAGTCTGCCGCATAGACATGCTCTTTGCCGTCGAAGAGGGCATCGAGACCGACCTTCGCGACTTCATCCGGCTCATTACTCTTCTTGCCTTCAGTGCCGATCTTCGTATCGGTCATGTGCGCGACCTCAAAGAAGTTGGTGTCCACGGGGCCGGGCTGCAGCGCCGTTACGTTCACGCCTACCTTGTTCAATTCGAAGCGCAGGCTCTTTGCGAGCGACAGGACGAAGGCCTTCGACGCAGAGTAGACCGCCATCTTGGGCGAAGTCGTCTCTGATGCAATGGAAGCCGTGAACAGGATGTTGCCGCTGCCGCGCTCGCTCATCTGCTTCGCTACATACTTGCCGAACTGCACTGTGGCGGCGCAGTTCAGTGCGACGATCGCAAGCTCCTGATCGAGCGAAGACTCCGTCGCAAACAGGCCAGACTCGCCGATACCCGCGTTGATGCAAGCCACCGCAACGGGCCGGCCGGTCGCTTCGACCTCTTTCCAGACCTGCTCCACCTCTTCACGCTTGGTCGCGTCGCCCTGAATGGCGAACACCTCGGCGCCACTGGCGCGAAAGTCCGCCGCTGCCTGCTCAAGCCTGTCGCCCGACGAAGTGATCGCGAGGTCATACCCGCGTTCCGCAAGCTGCTTCGCCAGTTGATAGCCGATGCCCGATGATGCGCCCGTTACAAATGCCAGTTCCTTTGCCATAACACTTCTCCTGATCCCGCATGCAGTGGGATGCCGGGCAGGCAACGGGCATACGTGCGCGGCATGGATTGACATAGCGGAGGCATGAGAGCCGTGTTGTTGCCGCGCGGAGTGTAGAGCGGGCCCGGGTGAGAAAATGAGAGGGTGCAACGCAACCAACATCGCCTGCGAGTCTTTGCCCTCCTTCTGCTGGGTGCTTCGGGGCTTGCAGGCTGCAACCGCACGCCGCCGCCCAAGCCGCTGGAGCAGTTGACGGTGCAAGAAGCCGCCGGGCACGCTGTCTTCCGGGAACACTGCTCGCTGTGCCACTACGACCGTGCGGACAAGCCGCTGAACGGGCCCGCACTGCTGGGGCTGTACAAGAAGCCTTACCTGCCCAGCGGCGCTCCCGCCAACGATGAGCGGGTGAGCAACACGATCATTCACGGCCGCAACAACATGCCGGCGCAAGGTGCGCAGCTTACCGATCAGGACCTGACCGAGCTGCTTGCTTACCTGCACACGCTTTGACGGGAGACAGGATGACGGAACCGCAACAGGACGCTCCCTCAAAAAGCGCGATCGGCCGCATCAAGCTGTCGCCCGAGGCATCGGCGAAACTCGCGGAGCAGCGCCGCGCCGAGGCGGATGGTCCGCGCATGCTGCCGGGCATGGCCATGATCGCGATTTTTCTGCTGGTCTATTCGTTGATGAACGTCTTCGCGGCGTACAAGGGCTACTTCGGCTACGGCGCAGGACGCTCCGCCGTGATGGCGATCTGCACGCTCTTTGTCGTGGGTGTCTTCGGCTTTCTGAGGCTCAGGCGATGGGGTTGGGCACTGGTGCTGGGCGCCACGTTGTTTGTTGCACTCTATTACGTGGTGCAATTCATCCGTGCGCATGTGGGCGTTGCGCAGGGCTTCGGCTTCCTGGTTTGGTCGGCGTTCTTTACGCTCTTCTTCCTGTATCTGGTGCGGGATGATGTGCGGCAGCGGGTGCACTAAGGTCCTCTGCGCGCCGCTCCCATGCATCGGCGAAAGCTCCCGGCTTTAGCCGCCGGGATAGAAATTACGTGTTCCTATGCGGTGGCTTCAGCCACCGGGATGATCATCTCGGCGGCTAAAGCCACCTCCCTTTCGCACCCTGTGTCTATCTCGGCGGCTAAAGCCGCAAGAGCGAGACCTATGCATTTGGTTCTGCAAGCGCTTCAGTTGTTCTTAAGGTCTTCCACCATCTTCAGAAACACCGGCGTGGTCTGCAGATCGGCGAATTCCTTCTCATGCAGCATGCGGTTCTTGTCATGAAAGCCTTCCAGGATGCACTTGCGCAGGTAGTCCAGCGCGAGTGCGGAGTTGCCGGACTTCGCAAAGGTGCACGCCAGGTGATAATGCATCTCCATGCTGTTCTTGCGGTCGCCCGCGGCCTGGATGCTGTGCTGCGCCGAGCGGTCGAAGATGTGCGGATCGATTCGGAGCGCCTCGTGGTACGCCTCTTCACCCTTCTTGAACTTGCGCTTGCTGTAGTAGAGCGTGCCCAGGTTCTGCCAACTGTCGGCGCTCTGCGGCTTGAGTTTGATGGCGCGCTTGTAGAGCTTCTCTGCGCGGCCCAGGTCGCCTTGACTGTGATACACGGTGCCCAGGTTGTTGTAAGCCTCCGCGTAGTTGCGGTCTAGCCGGATCGCTTCGTCGAAGCTCAGCTTTGCCCGGTCGAACATGCGCATGTGCTCGCTGGCGACACCGATTTTGTTTGCCACCACGGGCGTGCGCGGCTGCAACTGCTCAAACACGCGGAGCGCGGCGACGTAGCGGCCGCGTGCGTTCAGCGCATCGCCCAGCATCTCGGTCGGCGGCAGACTCGGGTCAAGCTTGAGTTCCGGTGCGGGTGCCTTGTCCGGCACGGCTGTTGTGACCTCTGTCTCAAGCGTCCCCTGCGCGCGCAGAGCCGCCCTGCCCGGCAGGCAGAGCAGCAGAACGGCGAAGATCAGGCAGGAGCGCATCAAAGGCCTCGTGCGGGGATGCAAGCATATTGCGCCACAAATACACCACCTGCAAGACCCTTCCAGGGCGCACGGCACGCGAGTGCACCTGCGCTGCCGCGCCGTTTCGCACCGATTGCAAGGTGATTGCATCTCGCGGAAGCGCTATGCCGGCTGGCTCTAAGTGGCGCGGCGGAGCAGGGATGGCCAGTGCGAGCAAAGCGGCTTGGGCGCGTCCTCATCGCATCTGACAACACGTTAGCGGGCACACGCCCAGCAAGGGAGACGAACGTGGCTTATCTTCAGGCAAAAGACGGAACAAACCTCTACTTCTACGACTGGGGCAAGGGCGCTCCAGTGGTGCTGATTCACGGCTGGCCGCTCAGCTCGGCAAGCTGGGAGTACCAGGCACGCGTGCTGGCCGACTCCGGCTTTCGCGTGATCGCGTATGACCGCCGCGGCTTTGGCCGCAGCGACTGGGCCGCCACCGGCTACGACTACGACACGCTTGCCAGTGACCTGAATGACGTGATCGAAGGCCTAAACCTTTCCGGCGCAACCGTGGTCGGCTTTTCCATGGGCGGTGGTGAAGTGGCCCGCTACATCGCGCGCTATGGCGAGGCGCGGCTGGCAAAGGCCGTCTTCATTTCTGCGGTGACGCCTTACCTGCTGAAGACCAGCGACAACCCCGAAGGCGTCGATCAGAAGGTATTCGATGGCATGGTCGAGAAGATCGTGAAGGATCGCCCTGACTTCATGAAGAGCTTCGCCGAGATGTTTTACGGCTACTCGACACTGCACCACACTGTCTCGGCCGCGCAGCTTGAGTTCTTCACGTCCATGGCGGGTTCTGCTTCGCCGGATGCAACGGTAAAGCTGGTGCGCGCCTTTTCTGAAACAGACTTCCGCGCCGACTTGACCAAGATCACGTTGCCGACACTTGTGATCCACGGTACCGGCGACAAGACAGTGCCCTATGAGAACTCCGGCGCACGCATGAAGGGCCTTGTGGCCAACAGCGAAGTGCTTGAGTATGACGGCGAGCCGCACGGCCTGACCAATACCGTGCCCGACAAGTTAAATAACGACCTGCTCACATTTCTTCGCGCACCGTCGCGAGTAGCAGCTCTGTAACTTGCGGCTTCGTTCGCGGCAAAGGCGTGTCTCAAGGGCACGCCTTTTCCGTTCTGAAAAGACACTCAAACGTCTCAGGAGTTTGCGCTAAGGTGAACGCATGCTTTCGCGTCGACTCACCCTGTTAGCGCTGGTGTTTCTCCCTATGGCTTGTGCTGCGCAGAGTAAGGGCTTTAACCATCTACCGCCGCAACTGAGGCATGCTCGTCCTGCTGCCAATGCCGCAGAGCAGCGCGCACGGGAGGAGGCAATCTTCCGCTACTACGCCGTTCCCATTACGCATAGGGGCGAAGGCACTCACCATCCCGCGGTGCGCATCCAGACGAAGGACGAGCACACCTACCGCACACGCTTCCGCGACACGGTGGACAACCCACCCACCTTCGCCGACACCGTAGCGACAGATGAGATTGGCTGCGGCACCGGCTGCTTCTACCTCTCGCTGGTCGACCGAGTAAGCGGTGCTGGCGTCCTGCTGCCTTACCTGAATGCGTGGAATGCAAACATGCGCGCCGACCGTCGCCGCAACAGCCGTGCCCTGCACATTATGGGCTATCTCGGCCAGGAGCACTCTGCCGACCGCTGGTACGTTTGGGAGAACGGCAAACTCACGCTGATGGCGCTGGACCCGATACCGGACGATTGCTTCGCCAGCGGCGAGGACACCGCAATCTTTCACAACGCCACTTGTCACTTCGCCGCCGACACCGATCCGGGAAACGAGCCCGTTCCATCCCGGTAGACGCGTCACACATTTGCGCGCAGCGCACGCAGAAGAACCGGGCTGAAGGTAGCCAGCAACGCGATCAGCAGCAGACCCGCCAGATAGCGCACATCGTGCTCCAGCGCTGCGACCGTCCACGTCAGCAGGATCCAGAAGGCCATGTTCGCCGACGCCGCGAGATACACCCAGTCTGAGAACTTGTGCTGGTCGCGCACGAAGTTCATGCCGCTCAGCGTCGGATAGACCGTATCTGCCGTAATGCTTCGACGCAGCACGATCACCGGCAGAAGGTTGAGCAATAGCACAGCCGCAATCCAGAGCAGAGGAATCGCCGCACCCGGGTAGTTCGCCTGCACCCACCACGTCGCGGCCATCGTCACCAGCACGTTGAGCGTCGCGCCTGCATTCACCGCGGCAGGAAAGTGTGTCATGTCGGCAAGCCGGTCCATCTCATTCAGGCGCTTGTCCGCGCTCCGCTGCCCCGCAACCGCCATGCCGCTCACCCCGCTGGTGTGGAGTGTACCCTGCAGACTCAGCGTGATCGGAGATCGCCCATGGCGGATGCACACAGCGCTTCACCCACACCGCGCACGACCGAGTCCGTGTGGGACTACCCACGCCCGCCGCGGCTTGAGCCGACAGCGCGACGGCTGCGCATTGTGCATCGCGGTGTCGTAATAGCCGACGCAACCTCAGCCTTCCGCATCCTTGAGACGAGTCATCCGCCCGTGTACTACCTGCCTCCAGCGGATATCGCAATGCATCTGCTGAAGCCGTCGACACGCCGCGGCAGCTTCTGCGAGTTCAAGGGCATCGCGCAGTACTGGAACCTCGCTCTCACGGGAGAGAACACCGAGCTGGTGCCCGATGTAGCCTGGAGCTACGCGCAGCCGACCGGCAGCTACGCCGCGCTCGCGGGCTATCTCGCCTTCTACGCCAGCCGCGTGGACGAGTGCACCGTCGACGGCGAACGTGTGCTCGCCCAACCAGGCGACTTCTACGGTGGCTGGATCACCTCGGACCTGACCGGCCCATTCAAGGGCGCGCCGGGCACTCTGGGCTGGTAAACGCAGCCGCAAACGACGTCTGACAACTCTCGGATCGATGCATTAGTATGACTCCTGCTCATAAGAGGAGAGGTCATGCTGTCACGTCGTGAGTTTGTGGGTTCGGTTGCGGCAGGCGCCGCGGGTCTGGCCATCTCGGCCACGGCCAGGAGCTACGGTCAGATCGCGGGCGCAAACAGCCGCATCAACTTTGCGGTCATCGGGCTGAACAGCCGTGCCTACGCGCACCTGCAGTCGCTCCAGGCCAACAAGAAGGACGCTAACCTCGTCGCCGTCGCCGACGTGGACACCGTCATCCTCGACCGCTTCGCGGGCAACGCCAGCAAGGCGCTCGGCACCAAGCCGCGCACCGAGCAGGACTTCCGCAAGCTGCTCGCCAGCAACGACATTGACGCCATCACCATCGCCACGCCCGACCACTGGCACGCACCCATGGCCATGCTGGGCCTGCAGGCTGGCAAGCACGTCTATGTGGAGAAGCCCTGCAGCCACAACCCGCAAGAGGGTGAGTGGCTGGTCGAGGTGCAGAAGAAGACCGGCAAGCTGTGCCAGATGGGCTCGCAGCAGCGGTCTAGCCCGCACACGCAGCAGATCGTCGCCAGAATCAAGGACGGCGTCATCGGCAAGGCCTACTGGGGCGAGACCTGGTACGCGAACACGCGCAAGCCCATCGGCGTCGGCAAGCCGGTTCCCGTGCCAGCGACCCTGAACTGGGACCTGTGGCAAGGGCCCGCGCCGCGCGAGGCCTACCGCGACAACGTGCATCCCTATAACTGGCACTGGTTCAAGAACTGGGGCACGGGCGAGAGCCTGAACAACGGCACGCATGAGGTTGACGTGGCGCGCTGGGCGCTCGGCGTGGACTACCCCAACCGCGTGGTCGCCGCCGGCGGCCGCTACGCCGCCAAGGACGACTGGCAGTTCTACGACACGCTCGACACCAGTTACGAGTACCCCGACCACCTCATCACCTGGAAGGGCAGCTGCATCAGCGGCAAGAAGACCTACGGCCGCGACCGCGGCGTCGCCATCCACGGCACCACGGGCACCGTCGTGGTCGACCGCGACGGCTGGGAGCTCTACGACCAGAAAGACAAGCTGACTGACAGCTTCAAGGAGCACAAGCCGGCAACCGCCTCCGCCGACACCGTCGGTGCAGACAGCATGACCGACGCGCACTTCCTGAACCTGATCAACGCCATCCGCAACGGCGAGAAGCTCAACCAGCCCATCGCACAGGGCAACGTCAGCACCACACTCGTGCAGCTCTCAAACATCGCCTACTTCACGCAACGCGTCCTCACGCTCGACACAGGCAACGGCCACATCACCGGCGACAAGGAAGCCAACGCCATGCGCGACCGCAAGTACGAGAAGGGCTGGGAACCAAAGGTCTAGCCATCCGGCTCAGCAACAACCCGCAACCACCAGAGGGTACCCGGAGCCACCCGGGTACCCTCCCCCTATCTCACCCGTAAGATCCTCTGCTGATTGCACTTACGCTCCGACCCAACCGTAAGTTCCTCATCCGCTTCGGCTTAGCCGCAGAATCCTCATAACGCTCGACTTAGTACCGCCAAGCAATTCTTGGCAGTGTTACGTCGCTCTTTACATCGTAAAGAGCCGCGCCAGGAAAAGTGCCAACTCTTTTCAATCGCTAAGTAGTTCATTCTCTGCTGCTTAGGCTTAGAGGCGATTTATTCCACGCTTGACAGCATTTTTTGCTGCTCGCGAGCCCGCTGCATGTGTACATGACCTTTGCGCATGCACTTATTTACTCGCGGTCGGCGACGTGCTCTTTGTGCTTAGACAGCTCTGCCGGATTCTTGCTTTCAAGTCCTGTGAGGGTGCTTGGCTCGAAGGACGGGCGAGCACAGGATGGGCAGCTTCTGCGATTACCTGAGAGTCCACCTCTTGCAGCGTTGCAGGACCGGGCATGCCGACCACCTTCATGCGTCGCAGCCACTCGGCCCGGTAATCTCGGTCCAGAGCGATGGAGGCAGACAAGGGTTCGGCCATAGCTGACTCTGGAGGACCGAGGTAGAGCACGGCATCTACCTGGTCTGCGATGGTCGTGGTGGCAGATTTTGCGAAAGCATCGATCACGTTGCAGTCCTGGTCTGTCGTCAGAGGCGAATCCATAAAGGCGTCCAGCCTCATCGAGCCCAGCTTGCTGCCTCTTGTTCTGATGAGTGATGGCCACACGCCATTCGGCGCGTATGCCCTTTCAAGCGGCTCACCGGGCCCGCCATAGTACCCAGGATCGTTAATCACCACGAAAGTTCTGCCGGGATAGTGCCGCTCGTAACGCGTTACAGCATCACCCTGCCCGGGGCCGCCTCCGTGCAGTAGATGAAAGACTCCAAACAGCATCAGGGCCTTGCGGTGTTTGGAGAGAACTTCTCGCTCCATTACTGAAGCGATGCTGCCGTCTCGGTCAAAGAATGGTACGAGGTCCTGATACGAATGAATTTGACTCCAATCGATAGGTGGGTCCGCAGCCAAAACCCTTAAACGCCTATCTTGAGGAAGGTGCTGATTGAGCGAGCGGACCAACGGAAACAGTTGCTCGTAAAAGCTCGAAGACCCACACATCTGCTGAATCGTCGTATCTCGCCAGACATGCTGCACTTCCTCGAACGCGACGTTCTCACCGGCGATGTACCGGTCCAGC
Organism: uncultured Terriglobus sp.; assembly: GCA_964244605.1. GTDB lineage: Bacteria > Acidobacteriota > Terriglobia > Terriglobales > Acidobacteriaceae > Terriglobus. The sequence goes on from CAXTJS010000020.1 coordinate 14,473, forward strand.
GTCGGCTGGTACCGCACGTTGCCGCACTCGACGACGATGTCGTTCGCTGCCGCTGCAAACCGAGGATCGCGAATGAGGGACAGGACCAGATCGTCGATGTCCTTCTGGCCGTGAGCTGCCGGCATCCCGATCACCTCGTATGTCTGAAAAGCTTTCAGAAGCCCCGAGATGGCGGGCTCCGGAGAGGCATGAATCGTTTCCGTGCCGGCAACTCTCGCTGAAACCTGAGCGGTGCAGCATTGCACAAACACTGTCCCGGCAAGCAAGGCGATGCCGTGCGCGCGGCGCATATGGGAATGACTGAAGAGCTTGCTCATAGGTTCTGTCTCACTATTCACGTTCGCGGACGAGGCCTTAGAGTGACAGCCGTTGCTCTCCGTCGCGATTTAAAGTAGCATACTACATAGTGAACGGAACGAGTCTCTCACACAGCGCCGCTCTCATCCTCAAGGCCTTGAGCCTCGGCTATCGCTTCGGCCTGGAGGTGATGGAAGTCACGGGACTTCCTAGCGGTACGGTTTACCCAGCGCTTCGACGGCTTGAGCGTGGTGCATTGGTCGAAGCAAGATGGGAACCGGAAGAGGAGGCCTCTTCAAATCGACGCCCCGTTCGCCGTTATTACGAGGTCACGGCAGCGGGAAAAGCGGCAGCACAGTCGGCAACGGAACGGTTTCCGCTACTGTCACGTCTGGTGGAGAAGCCGGTTTGAGTTCACCGCATGAGACGATATTGCCAAAAAGCGACCGGCTACTCCTAAGACTTCTGGTACTTGTCGTTCCACTGGCTGACCGTAGCGATTGGCTCTGCCTCTGGGAAGCCGAACTTTGGTGGCGAAGATATCACCTTTCGTGCGAAGCTCCCCAAGCTACTTTTACGGACCTCACTTTAGGATTATGCGGTGATGCGCTGTGGCTGCGCCTCGCGTGGTGCAGGCAAAGGATGTCGGAAGCGGCTCTGCCTTGCTCTCTCGTACTCGGCAGTGCTGGCTTGATGATAATTTTCCTGGACATCTGCCACTCCGGTGATTGGTACCTTACGTCTCTGCATTGAGTGTTGCCTTTACATGCCGGAAGATCTCCCTCAAAAAGGTCTAATCATGCGCTATTCCATCGTGCTAGCAATGTTCTGGGGCCTCGTTGGTGCACAACGTGGGCCGGAGTTAACGAATCGGTATGTTACGGTCTTGGCAGATCCGTCGAGCTCCTCACTCGAATCGCTTGCATCCGCAGCCGCGTCAGCAGCTTTGCCTCTTGGAATCGTTGTGGTAAAAGATGAAGTCTCAACCGGCTGTGTTGGTCCAAGCAAGATTCCGGCTGGACGATACACCGTAAGTGAGTTAGCAGAAGTGTTGAACAAGGTCTTGCCCGACTACGTTGCGACTGAGCAGAGCGGTGTCTTGAGAGTAGAACCGCGCGTACCCTCAAGTGCCTTGTACGATCTGCTGCACATGTCATTTCGGGGATTTCAGCCACCAGCTGGCACAGCGACGTCTCTTGCATCCAGCCTGTGGTTTCATGTGCGAGCACAGATTGCTCCCAGCCGTGGAACAGCGATCACCGGGTTCGTGCCCTCGAATGAGAGCATGATCTCAGGACTCGATCTCCATAACGTGACGTTTGGATCTGTGCTGGACTCAATCGTAAGAAGCGATGCGAAAGGTGGATTCTGGCTGGTACAGGGAGATCGAATTAAAGTGCTCGACGTGAGTACGCCGAAGGCTTTCACGGCCTTCAGCTACCAAGCGCAAGAGTCGCTGCCCTCCGCCTTTAAGTCGATCTGCTCTCGGGAGTAACTTGTCAGTCGCGAGGCGTGCTTCGGCTATCCAGATCACACCCGAGAGACACTCGGGGCGGTCCAACTTCGGTGGTGGTCTAGATTGGTTTACAACAAGGTTAGCTGTTCCCTTGTGTCGCGCTTTCAGCGCTTGATTGCTGCGGGTTCACGCCTACCTGGGCCTCCAGCCCAGGCTAATCTATGCCGGGCTTTCAGCCCGGAACTACACCGCGAGGAGAAATGCTTAGCCGGGTTGGTGCTAGCGGGTCTCCTCGGGCAGTAACCGATCTCCGGTCTGCATTTCTCCCGACTTGAGTTCTAGCAGCAGAGCATCGATGCGGCCTTCGCGTTCGAGCTTGCGCATGCGTAGCTCCAGGGTTTCGTTGGCGGTGTCGTCCAGTTCCAGCGCGGCGGTGGTGTCCGCGTCTGCTCGTAGGGTTTCGTCTTTCAGGCGCTTGAGGGCGCGGGAGACGTCGAGGTCAACCTTTGCGCTGGCGCCGGGGAGCTTGCGGTTGCGGGTGCGGCGGCGGGTGGCCAGCAGCAGTTCGCCTTCCGCTGCCGTGTCCTCGAGCTTTTGCCGGAGCCGCAGGTAGGTGCTGCGCATGGCCTCGGCTTCCTGGCGCTGGTCCTCAATCTGCTGCACGAAGTTCTGCGCGAACTGCTCGGAGGACAGGCTGCGTTCTAACGCGGCGCGTGCGAGTGTGTCGTCGCCCTTGCGCACGGCCAGTTCGGCGCGGCTGCGCCAGGTTTGCGCTGCGGTTTCGTGTTCTGTCTTCTTCTTCTCGATCAGGTGCTGGTCGGCGACGGCGATGGCGACCTGCGTCTTGACCTGCAGGAGCTGGTTTTCCATGTCGAGCAAGAGCTGCTTCAGCAGCTTTTCCGGGTCTTCTGCGCGCTCAACCATGCTGTTGAGGTTGGCGCGTAAGAGGGTTGAGACGCGTTCGAGGAGGGCCATCTGTTGCTCCTTATCTTCGACCATTCGGTTAGGAACGGCGGGTATGTGTCGCGCCTTCAGCGCTCGAGTTGCTGTTGCTACGGAGACCTAGGCCTTCGGCCTAGGCTGGTATGGGACGGGCCTTCGGCCCTGAGACAGTTTTTGCAGGTGTAGTTGTGTGCCCCATGTCCCGCGTTTGGGACATGGGAACCTGAAAAGCTCCCATGTCCGAAAATCTGGACATGGGGCACACCCTTGTTGGAGTGCCTCATGCCGTGCCCTACACGTGAGGAAAACCGCCCAAGGCAAGCCGGCGTAGCAAGACAGAGCCTTAGTGGCTCGTACCGTTCGGCTTGGGCTTGATGCCGGTGACGGTGCCCATCAGCTCCTGCAGGTTCATGCCGGAGAGCGCTTCGAAGAGCGCCGGTACCTGTGCGGCGATCTTGGTCATCTCGCCCGTGACCTTGTTGGCGCCGATCTGGCCGTCGCCGCCGGTGGAGACGATGGTGATCTTGTCGACCTTGCTGAGCGGCTCGCTCATGGCGCGCACCACGTCGGCCATGTTGGTGATGAGCTTGTCGACGATCGCGGCCTGTGTCCACTCCTGGTAGGCCTCGGCCTTGACGTTCATCGCCTTGGCTTCGGCTTCACCCTTCTGGAAGATGATGGTCGCCTCAGCCTCACCCTGTACGCGGATGGCTGCGGCGCGGCCTTCGGCTTCTACGGTCAGGCGCGAACGCTCGGCGGCGGCGATGTTCTCCACGCGCTTGCGCTCGATCTCGGACTGCTTCAGCACGGTGGCAATCAGCTCTTTCTCATGACGCAGGATCTCGGCTTCCTGCACCTTGATCTGCTGCTCCTTCTCAATCTGCTGCACCTTTACGTGCTCGGCCACGACCTGCTGCTGCATGACGTTGGTCTGGATCTCGTAGGCCTTGTCTGCCGTGGCTTCTTGCCGGCGGCTCTGCTCGTTGAACTGCGCCTTCTGGATGTCGAGGTCGCGCTGCGCCTCGGCCTGCTTGGCAAGTGAGGCGGTCTCCGCGATGACGCGCTCCTGGTCTGCGGCGGCCTTGGCAATGGCGGCTTCACGCAGCGCGTTGGCACGGCGGATGGCGGTGTCGCGCTCGGCTTCGGCGGCGGCAATCTCCGCGTCGCGGCGGATGCGTGCGATGTCAGGCCGGCCCATGTTGGTGATGTACTCGTTCTGGTCGCGCACCTCCTTAATGGTGAACGAGATGACTTCAAGGCCCATCTTGCTCATGTCGTCGGCGCAGGTGGCGCGCATGCGCTCGGCCACCATCTCGGGCTCTTTTACGATCTGCTCGACGGTGAGCTGGCCGATGATGCCGCGCAGATGGCCTTCCATCACGAGGCGGATCAGCGCTTCGCGCTCCTGCGGGTTCTTGGAAAGGAACTGCTCGGCCGCGGTGAGGATCGACTCGTTGTCAGAGCGGACCTTGATCTGCGCAACCGCCTCGACGGTGACGGCGACGCCCTGCCGCGTGTAGAGGTCCTGTTTTGGCGCCACGTCAAAGCTCATCAGTTCGAGCGAGAGGATGCGTGCGTGCTCCATGAGCGGCAGAATGATGGAGCCGTGGCCGCGGATGATGCGGTGACCGCGATAGCCATAGATGATGAGTGCTTCGTTCGGCCCCGCCTTGCGGTACATGCGGGCGAGCACCACGAAGAGAAAGAGTGTTGCGACCACGGCACAACCGACAATGATAAGTACCAGGTTCGGCATAAGTGTCCTTTGTTAGAAGAGCGTTGCGGTTGCGGGCGCTTGTGGCGCTCAGGATTGCGAGGCGCGCTCCTGTTGCTTGTTGGGCGCGTCAAGTTCGTGCGGCCAGTCGTCCGGTTCGCGATACCGTGTGACGGAGGCAATGCCTTTGCTGTAGCGGGTGACGAGCACCTGTGCATCCCGCGCGAAGGCCTCGCCGGTTTCGCTGCGGGCAGCCGCGCTGCGGCGTGTGCCGTTGAGCGAGAAGATAATCTCGCCCAAGCCGTCGGGCCGCAGCGGCCCACTTACGCGGGCGATCACGCCACGCATCTCCGTGTCTTCCGGCAAGAGGGCGCGCTCATGCGGCAACAGCACCTTGGCCTGGAAGAAGAAGATCGCGCTCGCTCCAGACAGGCCGGCCAGCAGCGCGATCAGCAGCACCAATCCTGCAAGCAGCGAACCGTGCCGCGTGAGCAGGTAACCAACACCGCCGAACCAGCAAAGGAAGGCCGTGAAGGTGAAGCCGTTGAAGGCGCTGCCGCCCCTGCCGTGTGCCCCCGCGCCATGCCCAGCCGCGCCATGCCCGATGTGGAAGTGGCCGATGTGCAGATGGCCCACGCCGCCTACAAAGGCGAGCACGCTGAAGACGAGGCCCAGAAGAAAGCAGACGAGGTAAAAGCTTTCCGTGTTCATTTCTTCTTCTTTCTCTTCTTCTTGCTGAGCTGTTTGTCTTGTCGCTCGGGGAGCCTTGCGTTCGGCGGCATGGGTGCGGTTGCCGGCTGCGGCTGTAGCGCTTGCATCAGGCGCTCGGCGAGCCCGGGCTCCTCCACGATGTTGCCCAGCAGCATCAGCGCGCGGCAGGATTCCGCGTGCTTCGCGATGGCAAGCAAAGCATGGCATAAAGCCGGGTCGCGGCGAAACCGCTCCGCACCGCTGATGAGCCAGAGGTCGAGCCGGTCTTCAAGGATGCGTGCATCGCTGAGCAGCTCGGCGTGATACCCCTCGGGGTCGTCGACCAGATAGCCGGGATGCACGCGGAAGAAGCGTGCGAGTAGCAGGCGAGAGGTATTGGTGAGGTGCGGGCGCTTGCCGGACTCAATCTGCGACAGATAGCTCTGCGAAATGGCTTCGCCGGTTTCGTCCTGGATGGCCCGCAGCAGCTCCTGCTGGGTCATCGCGCGATCGAGCCCCCTTAAGGAGCCTTCCACCTCGCGCAGGTATCGGAATTTGTCGGCCAGCTTCATGCTTGCGACACACTCTATCGCAATCTGTCATAAGTATATTACAGATTGCGATGTAATTCGCAGATATTAGTTCGCGGCGGCAACGGCACCGACGATGCGGTCCATCGCCTTCTGGTCTTCGTTGGTGAGCGGAGTATGGGTGCTTACCATGATGCTGAAGGCCACGGTTTGGCCGCTGCGGCAATCGAGGTAGCCGGAGAGGGCTCGGGCTTCGCCTAGCGTGCCGGTTTTGGCGAAGACGTGGTCTTTGAGCGGGGCTTCCGGGAAGCGGTTGCGCAGGGAGCCGTCCTCGCCACCTATGGGAAGCGAGGCCTTCCACCGCTCTCCCCAGGGCTGGCTGGTGGCGTAGCTGAGCAGTTTGGTGGCGGCGCGGGGCGTGACCAGGTCGTGGCCGGAGAGGCCGGAGCCGTCGTTCAGGTAGAAATCCTGCGGGTCTACGCCGACTTCCTGCGTGAGAAAGCGCTTGACCACAACAGCTCCGTTTGCAGTTGAGGGTTCAAAGGCCTCGCTCTTGGCGAGCAGGCGCAGGAACAACTCGGCATGCTGGTTTTGCGACACCTTGTTGGTGACGACGACGTCCTCGTAGAGAGCAGGCCCAAGGTGCTCCGCAACTTTGCACAGAACACCGTCTGGGATCTGTGCTGCAACGGCAGCGCATCCGGGCAGCAGATCGTCTGGTTCTGGCACAAACAGTTCCGCTTGCCGCTTCAAAGCAGGTTCGGTGATGATCCTGATTTTCTCGTTCTGGGCAAAATGCGCATCGTCCTGCGTGGCGGCAGGCGCGCCGTGTTTCGCGTATGCCTTGCCCATGACGGGAACGCCCTGGCGCTCAAGAGCGCGCTTCAGGGCGAGCGCGGCATACTCCGCCGGATCGTCGATACTGATGGCCTGCACATAGGGCTTGCTGGCCGGCGGAAGGTTGCCGCGGATGTGCAGCACCCTGCTGCCGGGTGTGCGGCTGAAGTCGATGATTGTCTGCGCGCCCGGTCCACCGAAGCTGCCCAGCTCGTTCGTTTCAAGCTCGTAGTAAGGCAGGTCGGGGTCGAGCGTGACGGTTGGCTTCTCAAACGCTGCGGGAACGCCATTCACCCCCGTGCCCGGCTTCTGCCTGCCGGGCGTGATGGTCACGGTGATGGAGTTGTCCGCGACCATGAGCGCGTTCACCGGCGCACCGTAGTACCAGAGGAGATCGTCGTAGCTCCAGTCCGGTGGGTAAGGCTGAAAGGGAAAGTTGGCGTCGTCGCCACGGATGTCTCCCTCCACACGACGGATGCCGTTCGCTTTGATCTGTGCGGCAAGCTCGTTGATGTAGCGCAGCTCGTCGCGGACGCTTGCAGACGCGCCGGCAACCGGGGAGCGGTATGGCACCAGCCTGCCGGAGAAGTTGGCGTCGCCATTGCCTTGCAGGATCAGCTCGCCGCCGCTCAGCACGCCGTCGACAAAGCCTTTGCCGATTGCGATCACCCGGGTGCGGAGCCGCTCATCCATCGGCAGCAGCGCCATAGCTGCGGCGGTGGTGAAGAGCTTGGCGTTGGATGCGGGCTGGAAGTATTGGCCGTCGTTGATGCCGAGCAGCGGTGTGCCGTCAAGCTTTGTGACGGAGATGCCCCAGTGGGCGCGGGCGACTGCCGGCTCCTGCGTAATGGCCTCAATGGTGCTGCGCAAGCTTTGCGTGTTGTGTGCGGCTCGTGCGGGTGCAACTGCGGTTTGCGCCGCCGCAAGGGTTGTAGCGAGCAAAAGGCAGCAGAGGACGCGGGAGAGCGGCATGCGCGCAGGATACCAGCGGCGTTGGAGCGCAGCTTCGGCGGTGCCCTTCCATGCAGCCGATGACGTCGGCTGAGTGGAAGCAGACCTCAGCGGCTAAAGCCGCCATGCCGAAGCGCCTCTCCCGGCACAGCTAAAGCTGTGCCCCTCAGACTTCTGAGACTTGGCGTTCTCTATCAGCTCCTCCGCAGGAGCTGATGTCCTGCCCGGGCGAGAACTGCGACATGCTTCACTGCCGCATCACAGTAAGGACGCAGGAGAGACGATGAGCGCGAGAGCGGTAACGACGACAGCAAAGGTGACGAAGGCGGTACGCGCAAAAGCGTCGGCAGAGCCGGAGAGCAAGCAAAAGCCGATGGTCAAGAAGTCCGGTACGGCGGTGCGGCAGATTGCCGCAAAGACGCCGCTGCAGGCAAAGCCAAAAGCAGGTACGGGCAAGGCTAAGACGTGTGCGCCTGTTGCGTCCGCCAGCGCAGATCACGCCGCTGTTGCGCATCGCATCCATGCGCTGCTGCACACGATGCATCAGATTGAGCGCTACGAAGAGCGGCTCTGCTCCATGCAGGATGCGATCAAGCGCTCCGGTAAAGTGAGCGCTGCGCTGTTGCGCGACCTGCAAAGCGTGCTCGAGGAGATCCCTTCTGAGGATTACCTGCACGATCTGGAGGCGGTGCGCGACCTGATCGCCGCGTAGCCTCTGCCTTGACCATCAGGCCCTGCAACGTAGGTCAGGCCTTCTTTAGAGGCGTCATTTCGACCGGAGCGCAGCGTAGCGGAGAAACCTGCTTTTCCTTTGAGAGCCGTTGCCGCTCCGGGCAAACAGCAGGTTTCTCCGCTCCGCGACGATAAAGCCGTCGCTCCGGTCGAAATGACGCTGTGTCGGGTACAACGGAACAAGCTTGTAGCCGACGGAATGGCTCAGAACTTATGAAACATGAAGAACGCTCCGCCGATGAGGCAGCCGAAGGCGACGGCGTGGTTCCAGTGCAGCTTCTCGCCGAAGTAGAAGGTGGTAAACACGCCGAAGACGGCGAGCGTAATGACCTCTTGCATCACCTTGAGCTGTGCGGGCGTGAAGGTCTTGGCGCCGAGCCGATTGGCCGGCACCTGCAGGCAATACTCGAAGAGCGCGATGCCCCATGAGACGAGGATGACTTTCCAAAGGGGCACGTCGCGGTACTTGAGATGGCCGTACCAGGCGAAGGTCATGAAGATGTTGGAGCCGATGAGTAGAAGGACCGTCCACATGGAGAGTGCGATGCACGGCGGCGGCGCGGCACTGTGTGGAAAGCGTGCGCGCCGGTGATGCCGCGGGTGTGGCAGCTCAAGACGCGAACGCTTGCGCTCAGCGAGCGTCCGCTGCTGATGGGCATTGTGAATGTGACGCCGGATTCGTTCTCGGACGGCGGTGCGTTCTTCTCGGCGGAAACAGCGGTCGCGCACGCGTTGCAGTTGCTGGACGATGGAGCCGACCTGTTGGACGTGGGCGGTGAGTCGACCCGGCCCGGCTCGCTCGCTGCGACCTCTGAGTCAATCCATGCGGCGGAGGAGCAGCGGCGCGTGCTGCCGGTGATCGAAGCGGTGGTGCGGGCGCGGCCGGATGTTGTTCTCTCCGTAGATACATACCGCGCGAGTACGGCACGCGCCGCCGTGGAGGCAGGCGCTGAGATCGTGAATGACGTTTCCGGCATGCTTTGGGATGACGCGATGGCTGCGACATGCGCGGCGCTTGCATGCGGCGTGGTGGTGATGCACACGCGTGGGCGTCCGTCGGAGTGGCGGGCGCTACCGGCGATGGCCGCTGCGGACGTGGCACCGCTGGTCGCACGTGAGTTAGAGGCTCGTGTGGATGCGGTGGCCCGCGGCGGTGTGCACCGGGACTGTATCGCGATCGACCCGGGCTTCGGCTTTGGCAAGCGTGGCGCTGAGAATGATGCCCTACTCGCCGGCCTCGGGCAGCTTCGGCAGATCGCCTTGCCGATGGTCATTGGATTGTCGCGCAAGGGTTTTCTTGGTGGTAACGTCGCTGCGGAACGCGATGCGGCTACGCATGCTGCCGGCATACGCGCCGTACAGCAAGGGGCGCAGGTGTTGCGGGTGCATGATGTGCGGGGTGCACGCGAGGTGTTGCGGGAGGCTGGTCTGCTGTGAGCCTCTAATGAAGCGTCATTTCGACCGGAGCGCAGCGTAGTGGAGAAACCCGCTTGTCCTTTGAGGGCCGTTGCTGCTCCGGGTGAGGGCCGTTGCTGCTCCGGGCGAACAGCAGGTTTCTCCGCGCCGCGACGATGAAGCCCGTCGCTCCGGTCGAAATGACGATGCGTAGGCAGGCC
>CAXTJS010000021.1:0-13319 GCA_964244605.1 uncultured Terriglobus sp.
TTGCTCCGCACGCTGTTTCGTGGAGCCGTTGCCCGGAATACCCTGCGGCTGGCGCAAGCCGCGGGCCTCTGCCAGGTCGTTGACGCGAGCGCAGATTTGACCGACGGCGAAGTTGCAGCTTCCACCGTGACACCGGCCCTTGTGGCGAAGTACGGTGTCTCCATTCTGCACATGGCGGTGGAGGTGGCGGATGCAGGCAGTCCACCCAAGGTCGCCGGCAGCGTCGCCGTGCAGGGCAGCGCCGCCGCCGGCCCGGGCGCAACCATCACGCTCGCCGGGCTGGGAGAAGGTGTGGACGGGCCGGCATTCGTCCGCACGGTGCACCATGCGATCTCGGGTGCGCAGTGGACCACCACCTTCAAGCTTGACTTGCCCGATGAGGCTGCAGTGCCGACACCCGCACGAGAGCCTGAACTGCCGAACACGCAGGAACTCGTCACCGCGCGCGGCATACGGTTGCGGCTTGATGACGAAACCGGGGTCGTTCAGCTGACCACGCCCGCTGGTCAGAGCGTCACGGTCGATGACCGGGCCGGTTCCATCACGCTGCGCGACTCGTCCCTGAACACCATTACTCTGTCGAGGGCGGGTATCCAGCTGTGCAGTAAGAGCGACCTTTTGCTGCAGGCGGATGGCGACATCGTGCTGGACGCGGGGTCGAGCCTCAGGGTAGCGGCAAGTAATACCGCAAGCGTGCAGGCCGCTGGCGTGGTGCTCGCCGCAGATGCTTCGCTCTCCCTCAAAGCCGCGGGCGCGGCAGAACTCACCGCGTCCGGCATCGTCACTGTGCAGGGCACACTGGTGAAGATCAACTAAAGATTTTGGAGTGGTATGCCACCTGCTGCCCGCCTGACCGACTTTCACCAATGCCCTCAGCAGACACCCGCGTCTCCTGCGCCCATCCCGCATGTTGGCGGACCCATCCTGGGGCCGGGCGCGCCAACGGTGCTGGTTGGCGGCCTGCCGGCAGCCCGCGTCGGCGATGTGGCCATGTGTGTAGGGCCGCCAGATGTAATCGTGCAGGGTTCGACGACCGTGCTCATTGCAGGCATGCCCGCGGCGCGCATGGGTGACGCTACGGCGCATGGCGGCACCATCGCGTTCGGCCTGCCCACTGTGGAGATCGGCGATTGATCGTGAGTGCGGTCACGAACGGAGCACCAGGCTCAGCAAAGGTGACGGAAGTGGGCAACGCCGGTCTGGTGCTGGCTTCGCCCTTTCTGCCAAGGTTCTTCCATCTGCTGCAAATGACCTCCGTCGAGCACGGCAGTACCGCCTGGGTCAGTGAAGAAGCTGCGCGGCGCGCACCGATGTTATTGCAGGCCATCGTTGCAGGCAGGCACGATGCAGCCGACAGCCTGGCCCTGAATCGATTGCTGTGCGGCACACCGGAGCACCTGCGGCTTGAGAGTGGGATTGACCTCTCCTCTGCAGAACACGACGGGGTGGAGCTACTCCTCCGCGCGATGCTGACCAGCTGGGATGCGGTGCGTCAGAGCACCGCTGCGGCCTTACGCGAGACCTTTCTGCAACGTGAAGGTCGGCTGCAGGCCGGCAGCGAGCGCTGGACGCTGCGTGTTCCACGCAAGACCGTGGACGTCCTCATCGACAAGGCACCATGGAGCTTCTCCGGAACCCGCCTGCCCTGGATGGAGACTCCACTGTGCGTCGAGTGGTAAGAGCACGGGGCCGCAGGCCCGTCGAGGTCGCTTCACGGCACGGTACGTAAGCCGTCCCGGCACATCCAATGCGTATGTCTTCTCCGGATGGAACAACCGCTGCGGCTTCCGCGGACCACACCCAGCTCTTTCCGTTCGACAATACGTACGCGCGGCTCCCCGATCGCTTTTACGCTCGCCTCGAACCGATGCGTGTCACGGCTCCGCAACTGATCGCAATCAATGCGCCGCTCGGGCAGCAGCTCTGGGTCGATACAGAAGCGCTTGCTGCCGCAGAGGGTGTGGCGGTGCTTGCGGGCAACCGCGTTGCACGAGGTTCTGAGCCGCTGGCGCAGGCGTATGCCGGGCACCAGTTCGGCAACTTTGTGCCGCAGCTTGGCGACGGCCGCGCCAACCTGCTTGGGGAGGTCGTCGGCACGGATGGTCGACGGTATGACATTCAGCTGAAAGGCTCAGGTCGCACGCCCTTTTCGCGGGGCGGTGATGGGCGGGCCGCACTTGGGCCGGTGTTGCGCGAGTACTTGGTCAGCGAAGCCATGGCCGCGTTCGGTGTGCCGACAACGCGCGCGCTTGCGGCCGTCAGCACGGGCGAGCGCGTCTTCCGCGAAACGGCACAGCCCGGTGCGGTGCTGACGCGTATCGCCAGCAGCCACCTGCGCGTGGGAACCCTTCAGTTCTTCGCCGCGCGCGGCGATGTGGAGGGTGTGCGCATCCTCGCCGACTACGCGATTGCGCGGCACTATCCGGAGGCGCTTCAATCGCAGCGGCGCTACCGCGTGTTCCTGGAAGGCGTAATCGCGCGGCAGGCGAGGCTCGTGGCGCAGTGGATGCTGCTCGGCTTCGTGCACGGCGTCATGAACACCGACAACACGTCCATCTCCGGCGAGACGATTGACTACGGCCCGTGCGCCTTCGTGGAAAGCTACGACCCCGAGACGGTCTTCAGCTCCATCGACTACCGCGGCCGCTACGCCTACGGCAACCAGCCCCATGCGATGCACTGGAACCTGACACGGCTTGCCGAGACTCTGCTGCCCTTGCTGATCGAGGAGCAGGGAAGCGAGGAGGGCGCGCTCCAATCGGCACAGGAGGCACTCGCTACCTTTTCAGCGCACTATGAAGGCGCGCGTCTGGCGGGCTTGCGCCGCAAGCTCGGCCTCCTGACGGAGCGCGAAGGGGATGAAGCACTCGCGGAAGATCTGCTGCTGCGCATGGCCGAGAACCGCGCGGACTTCACGCTGTTCTTCCGCCGGCTATGCCATGCCGCTGCCTCGTCCGGTGCAGACGAAGCGTTGCGCTCTCTCTTCGACAATCCGGCAGCGTGTGAGGCATGGCTGGTAACGTGGCGTACACGCCTTGCGCTTGAGCGCACGGAGCCGGAGGCGCGCGCAGCCGCGATGCGGCAGGTGAATCCCGCATACATCCCGCGTAACCACCGGGTGCAGGCCATGATTGAAGCCGCCGTGGAGCGCAACGACTTTGCACCCTTTCACGAGCTTCTGGAGGTCACCTCACGGCCCTACGAGGAAAGGCCCGGATTCGAGCGCTACGCTCTGCCTGCGCAGCCGGAGGAGCGTGTGTTGCAGACATTCTGCGGAACGTAAAGCGATCGGCACATCTGTACGCTTTTGCCGATCCAACCGACACTGCGTCATTTCGACCGGAGCGACGGCTCTATCGTCGTGCAGTGGAGAAACCTGCTGTTCGCTCGTGGCTGCGATGGCCCTCAAAGGAGAAGCAGGGTTTCTCCGCTTCGCTTCGCTCCGGTCGAAATGACGTTTCTCAAGAGAGGTTGAGCTATACCGCAGAAAGATACTTTCCTTCCATTGACTTATTGCGAACAGGGCGTCGTGGGAGCCGTTGCCCGTGTCCACGTTTCTGTTCGCCCAAAGACGCTGATGCCGATGAAGCCGCGCAGCTTGAGCGTGTTGCCTTCCGCGGTCATGCTGCCGTGATAACTCCTGCCGGACTTGGGGTCGTAGAGCATGCCGCCTTCTGCCCTGTTCTCATCGGTGGCGTGAAAGCCTTCGCCGATGCGCAGGTTGCACAAGGGCCGCGTGCGCAGGGCGGGGTCGCGGTTTTGACCGTCTATCTTATAGGGCGTCTGTTTGCTGATCTGCACGAGGCTGGCGCAGATGCTGTCGCCGCACCGCTCCACGTGGATGACGGAGCCGGTTGGCTCCTGCCAGAAGCCGAGTACATGGCTGGCCTGGGCGGTGGCCTCTGCGCAGACCAGGCCTGTTGCAACGGTGAGAGCGAAGATGGCAATGCGTGCTTTCATGGCTTTCCTTGCGGGTGCTCCATTGGGCGGCTCGTGATGTAACGGCGCAGGGCAAGTACCGCGTTCAATCCGCCAAAGGCGAACGAGTTTGAGAGAGCCAGCGCCGCCTCTGCTGGACTGTTCGACAGCAGCACGTTGCCAAGCCGCAGGGTGGCGTCGACGTGGGCCGTTCCGGCGTTCGCGGGCAGTATGCCCGCCTGCAGGGCCAGCGCGGTTGCCAGCACCTCCATCGCGCCGGACGCACCCATGGCGTGCCCGTGCAGGCCCTTGGTCGAGCTGACAGGAAGCGTCGAAGCCCGTTCGCCGAAGACGAGGTGCAAGGCCTCGGCTTCCGCGCGGTCGTTTACGGCTGTGCCGGTGCCGTGCGCGTTGATGTATTCCACGTCTGCCGGGTCCGCGCCTGCGTCCTTCAACGCGCGTTGCATGGCCGCAGCCGGGCCGGCAGGCTGCGCCTGCGTGATGTGGTGCGCGTCTGACGACATGCCGAAGCCGGCGATCTCCGCAAGCACCGTCGCGCCACGCGCCTCCGCAGCCTCAAGCGTTTCCAGTGTGAACATGGCGGCGCCTTCGCCCAGCGTCATGCCGTCGCGGTCTGCGGAAAAGGGCCGGCATGCGGTGGGCGAGACCACGTGCAGACTGTCCCACGCCTTGAGGAAGCCGTAGGTGAGCGGCGCCTCGTGACCGCCGCACACCGCGGCCTTCACCGACCCTGAGCGGACAAGGTGAAACGCCTGCCCGATGGCATGCGTCGCGGACGCGCATGCTGTGGTGACGGTGTAGGCCGGACCGGTGATGCCGTGCTCCATGCAGACCAGGCTGGTGCCCGCGCTGCCCATGGAGCGCGGCACCGTAAGCGGGTGTACGCGGCCGCCGCGCGTGTAAAGCTTGGCGGTTTCGGGCTCCTCCGCCGAGCGGCCACCGGTGGAGCAGCCAAAGACGAGCGCGATGTCTTCCCCGGCGTATGCCGCGCTCAGCGTTGATTGCTGCAGGGCCTGCCGTGCCGCTGCGATCGCAAAGGCGGCGGAGCGTTCCGCGACCTGGCTCTGCGCCGCGGTGAGCCACTGCTTGCTGTCGAAGTCCGGCACGGAAGCGGTACGCGTGAAGCGCAGATCGCCCGGCTTAATTTCGGAGATCTCCCGTATGCCGGTGTGGCCCGCGAAGAGGCTCCCCTGAAACTCGGCGACGCTTTGCCCGATGGCGGTGATGCAGCCCGCACCGGTGATGACCACACGGTTCACGGCGCGGGGGTCTCCGCGGGCTGCCGGTTGGTGCGCAGGATGGCCTGGTGCACTTCATTCACCACGTCGCCCACCGTCTTGATGCTGTTGAGGCGATGCTCCGGGATCTCGACGTTGTATTTCTCTTCAAGATCGAAGGAGAGGCTCACACGATCCAACGAGTCCAGGGCAAGCTCCTCGAAGGTGCTGGCCGTGGTGATGCCCTCGGCCGGTATGCCCTTTGCCGCGGAGATGGCGCGGATACACTCCTGTGCAATCTCGTCCATGCTGCCCTCTCCTGCTGCGGAAGCAGCCAGTGCTGCGTCGCTGAGGCGAGTGTACCGGTCCGCTGTTTACCGGGACAAAAGCGACTTGTCCGGGATGCGTGTCATCCGTGCGATGCGCGTGAGCAGATTAGGAAACGGCCTCGCGAGATTTGTTGCCCATGGCCGCTCCACCATCAGCTTTGACAACTCGGTTGCGAGGCGCAGGCGGACGTTCATCTGCGACGCGAGTTCCTGCTGGTAGAGGCTTGCGGAGCGGCCCTGCAAGAGCCGTTCGGCGGCAAGCGCTCCGCTGTGCAGGGCAATGGCCATGCCGTCTCCGCAGAACGATGGGATCACGGCAGCCTGGTCGCCAAGCCGCCAAATGCCGTCCTCCGACGCTTGCCGGACAAAGCCGTACGGGATGGAAGCGACGCTGAGTGGCGCAGGCAGCAGCGCGACGGCACCATCAAGGCGTTCGCGCAGGTGCGCAGAGCCGGTCGTCATGTGCGCAAGCAACGCCGGCCAGGTTGCACCGCACGTGCGGTACTGATCGGCGCGCACAAGCAGGCACAGGTTTACGCGGCCACCCTCCACCGGTTGCAGCCCGGCGTATCCGCTTGGGAAGAGGATCAGTTCCACCGCGTCGCCGAGCCTTGCGTGCTGCTGCGGCGAAAGGCGGAAGTACATCTTGAAGCCAAGCAGCCCGGCGTGCCTGCCGGGTGGCCGCTGCAGGCCGTGCAGGTCATGTTTGCCCGTGGCCAGCAACACCGTAGCCGCCGTGAGAGGCCCGCCATCGCGCACGCTGATCTGCCATCCGCTGCCTTGCCGGGCCACGCTGGTGACGGCGTGACCGCGCCGTACAGTTACGCCCGCTTTTGCTGCGGCATGCAGCAGCAACTCATCCAGGCAGCGCCGCGTGAGCGAGAAGGCGGGAAAGGGCAGCGCTGCTTCCGTGCAGAAACCGTTGCCCGCCAGGCGCACGGTGCGGACCGGTTCAGCCCCGTGCGCGGCGACGTTGATGCCATGCCCGTGGAGGTAGTGGAGTGCTTCGCGGCTCAGGAACTCGCCGCAGACTTTGTCGTGCGCGCCCGTGCTCTTCTCAAGCAACGTGACCTCGCGGCCTGCCTTTGCCAGCTTGAGCGCGCAGAGCGTTCCGGCAAGGCCACCGCCTATGACGGCTATCTCGTGTGGCTTCATCGCTTCACACGCGAGACGCACAGGCGCGCCGGGCGCACGCCGTAGATGCTGGCTTCATTCGACGGCAGGTCGGCAGAGGCGATCATGCGCTCCCAGTCCTCTGCGCGGAAAGCACGGCGCACCGACACCGGGCCGTCATGCCGCACAAAGCGATGCCAGCGCATTGCCGTCGAGAGCGCGCGGTAGACGTAGTACGGCACTGCGTCGCGATGGAGGTCGTTAATGAACCAACCGCACGTGGCGGTATGCTCCATCCACTGCAGGAAGCGGATGATCTCCGCCTCAGGCAGATGGTGCGTGAAGAGTGAGCTGATCACGATGTTAATCGGCTGATCGGGTATGTAGGAGAAGGCATCGCCTGTGATCCACTCGATAGCACTGCCGGCCGGTGTGAACTCACGTGCGGCGCGTGCCGCATACGGGTTCAGGTCGATACCGGTGAGGCGTACGGCTCTACCGTTTCGGCGTGCCCATTGCTCGATGCGCCGCAGCATGTCACCACCGCCGCTGCCCACATCCACGATGTGCAGCGGAGTCGTTTCAGGGATGGGCAGGCGCTCGAGCCACCGCAGCGTCGGGCGATTGTTCAGCGTTAGCCGGTTTGACACGGCAAGATCGCGCAGGCAACTCCGAAAGTCTTCGTAGCTGCACGGCTCGTCCATCCACTCGCTTAGATTCGCGCGATGGGTGAAGTCAAGTTGCGCTGATGCTTCAGCCTGCGACATGGAACTGCATCGTTTCTGCCGTGAGACCGGGGCCGAAGGACATCGCCACTCCACGCTGGCCGGGACGCGCTGTTGCCAGCATGCGCTGCAGCACGAACATCACGGTAGCTGACGACATGTTGCCGAAGTCGCGCAACACCTCGCGCGAGGCGCAGAGCGCGTCAACGGGTAGCGCAAGCGCATCCTGCACGGCGTCAAGCACCGAGCGGCCGCCGGGGTGCACAGCCCACAGTGCCACGTCTTCAGTGCTGCCGAGTTCGTCTGCCGATTGCTGCAGAGCGCGGCCAATCGCCGCGGGCACCTGGCCTGAGAGCACCATGTCAAAGCCCTGGTCGCCCACGTGCCACGTGATTAGGTCCTCCGTGCCCTTGAGGTGCAGCGCGCGAAAGCCGTCGATGCAGAAGCCGACGGGCTCGCTGCCGATCAGTGATGCAGCGCAGCCGTCGCCAAAGACGAGGAACGACAACACCTCGTTCAGGTCTTGCGTCTCCTGCAGGTGCAGTGTGCAAAGCTCAAGGTTGATGACCAGCACGCGGTCTTGCGGCTCTGAGCGCACGATGTGCCGCGCCTGCTTGAGCGCGTTGATCGCGGCATAGCAGCCCATGAAGCCGATCATGGTGCGCTCGGTCGAGGGATCTAGGCCGAGGTACTCCATCGCCGCAAAGTCGAGGCCGGGCGCGTACATGCCGGTGCATGACGTAACAATCACGTGACGAACGCTGCTCTTTTCTTCCTCGGTAAGCGCAAGCTTGTCGAGCGCCTGCCGCATCAGCACCGGCGCAAACCGCTTGAACAGCTGCATGCGTTGCGCCGTCGCAGGAAAGCTGCCGCGCCGGTAAAGCTCATAGGCGTTCTGCCCGCCCTGCTCCGGCGCGCCGCTCACTTGCAAGGACGAGTAACGCCGCTCAATCGCGGAGCGCGCGGCCATACGCAGAAAGAGGGTGCGCGTACGCTCGTCTTCAAGCATGCCCTGCGCAAAATCGACAAACGCCTGGTGCACGTCATGCGTGGGCACGGCGGTGGCGATGCGTTGCAGAAAAACCGGTGTGCTCAAAAGGCCGCCTCTGTGGAGAGTACCGCCTCCGTTAGACGCGCCACTCGATGTAAGTGCCGGGACGGTTCATGACTGCTCGCCCGGATGATAGATCCGCTCGGCACGCGCCTTCACGTCTTCCGGGTAGAAGTACATCCCGCAGGTTGCCGATGGCATAATGCTCGCGCACCTAACTATGTCATCTCGACCGGAGCGCAGCGGAGTGGAGAAACCTGCTGTTCGCCCGTAGCGCCTCGGCCCTCAAGGAGAAAGCAGGTTTCTCCGCTCCAGCCGCAAAGCGCGGCTTCCGGTCGAAATGACGACGTGGTGGCGATGCAGAAGCAGACATCTGCGCTACGGAATGACAAACAAGAATTACCAAAGGGCTCGTTACAGGTAGCGCGTCACCAGGTTTTCGAACTGCTCCTGCCTGCCGGAGCGCGGTGCCGGCCAGAGCGCGTCATCCTCGGCCTTGGCGGCGATCTCCTCCAGCGACAGCTTGCCCTCGAGCATGTCCGCGTTTACCGGCGAATTCCACTCCGCGTAGCGCTCGTCGACCAGCGCCTGCAGCTTGCCGTCTTCTGCCATCTTTGCCGCGATCAGGAAGGCGCGTGCGCACAGATCCACGCCGCCCACGTGCGCGTGGATCATGTCCTCGGGCGTGAACGATTGCCGCCGCACTTTGGCGTCAAAGTTCATGCCCCCTACACCGAGGCCACCGCCCTTGATCACGTGGTACATGGAGAGCGTCATGCTGTAGAGGTCCGCGGGGAACTGGTCCGTGTCCCACCCCAGCAATGGGTCGCCGCGGTTGATGTCCAGCGAGCCCAGGATGCCGAAGGTGGCTGCCGTTGCAATCTCATGCTCAAAACTGTGCCCCGCCAGTAGCGCGTGGTTGGCTTCAAGGTTCACTTTCACTTCCTTCTCGAGGCCGTACTCCTTTAGGAAGCCGAAGACGGTGGCGGTGTCGAAGTCGTACTGGTGCGCCGTCGGCTCCTTCGGCTTGGGCTCGATCAGGATCTGACCGGTGAAGCCGATCTTGTGCTTGTAGTCGACCACGAGCGAGAGGAAGCGGCCCAGCTGCTTGAGTTCGTGCGCAAGGTCGGTGTTGAGCAGCGTTTCGTATCCTTCGCGGCCACCCCACAGCACGTAGTTTGCGCCGCCCAGCGCCTTGGTCACGTCCATGCAATGCTTCACGGTCGTTGCGCTGTAGGCGAAGACGGCGGGATCCGGGTTTGTTGCCGCGCCTGCCATGAAGCGCGGATGCGAGAAGAGGTTGGCTGTGCCCCACAAGAGCTTTGCCTCGCTCGACTCCATCTTGCTCTGCAGGTAGTCCGCCATCGTGTGGAAGTTGCTGAGCGACTGCTTCAGCGACTCACCCTCGGGCGCGATGTCGCGGTCGTGAAAGGTGAAGAAGGGCAGATCGAGCACGCGGAAGAGATCGAACGCGGCGTCAGCCTTGAGCTTTGCCTGCGCGATCGGGTCACCGGCGCTCATCCACGGACGTTGAATCGTCGCGGCGCCGAAGGGGTCGCTACCGTTCATGGCGAGCGAGTGCCAATAGGCCACAGCGAAGCGCAGATGCTCCTTCAGCGGCTTGCCGAGCACCGTCGCGTTCGCGTCGTAGTAGCGGTAGGCGAGCGGCGCATCGCTCTGCGGGCCCTCATAGCGGACGGTCGTAAAAGGGGAGAAGACGGACTCAGCCATTGCACTTACCTCGACACTGCGACGGTCAAAACAACACCATTGTGGCAGGTCGCTCTCTGATGCGAAAGCTGGCAGAAAGAAGCTGACCTCAGCGGCTGAAGCTGCTCAACAGGCCAGCAGATATTGGCACAGCTGAAGCTGTGCTCCTCCCAAAACACTTAGCTTCTTTC
The DNA here is from genome assembly GCA_964244605.1 of uncultured Terriglobus sp. Taxonomy (GTDB): domain Bacteria; phylum Acidobacteriota; class Terriglobia; order Terriglobales; family Acidobacteriaceae; genus Terriglobus. The sequence continues at coordinate 10,276 of CAXTJS010000021.1, forward strand.
CATCACGCCGACTCTGGTCGACACGCCCTATGCACGGTCACGCATGGACCGCAACAGTGCAGCCACTGGCCGCGTGAGCGGATTGCGATCGAACCACTGCATGCCGGCTATGTCACTGGGTGATGAGCGCTGCCCTGCGACGGGCCGTACGGGCCGCACGCGGGGGTGCTCGGGATGCGCCTGGCTGAAGTGATACAGCGCGCCGTCGTAGTGCATCGGTCCACCAGCGGGGTCACCGGGCGCGCGTTGCTGCAGCGCTTCGAGGAAGGCGATCAGATCCGGCAGCGCAGGGCCGTTCACGGCGTAGCAGTGCGCCAGCATCCACGGGCCGGAGCTCTCAACGAGTAAGCCGTCTGGTGTCGCGGCTCTTACTGCCGTGTCGTCGTAACGCAGGTCGAAGCCGAGATGCAGCATGCCCCAAGGTTGTTGCTGCAGCGCTGCCGCGATCTTCGGCCAGTCTTGCGTGAGGTCTGGCAGAAGGCGCACGTCGTCCTCAAGAAAAAGCGCGCTTGCCACACCTGCATCATGTGCGGCGCGCAGCATGCCAAGGTGGCCCTGAAAGCAGCCGTACGCACCCGGGGAAGGGAATCCATGCGCCTCTGGAGAACGCTGGCCTGGATAGATGCGAACCAACGCTGGCGCATCCGTATCCACCTTGCATAACTCGCGCATCGCGTTGCGCAGGCGGTCGGTGCGCTCCGGCAGGTTCAGCAGGTACGTCGCGCCGAAGCTTTGCAGCAAGTTTGGCGAATGCGGTTTCAGCGACTCACTCACGTCCCGCTGCTCCTGGCGCTGCAGCAGCCGTGGCGCTGTTGCGTTCCGTGCGCACCCAGGCCGACCGCTTCTTCGCGGCTCGCCGTGTTGCCGGCATCAGCAGGATCTTGAACAAGAGGTATTTGGGCGCGGCCATCACTGCGCGCAGCATGCGCGCAGGCTCCGGCGAGAGCATCGCGGAGACAACGACGTAGAGCGCGAGGCTAAGCAGGCCCGTCGCCGCGTACACGCGTGCTGCAGCGACCGGGATGAGCAGGGAAGCCACAAGCAGCATGGCGACGGTGCCGATGGGCAGCGATAGCAGATCGAAGAGCGGTTCCAACAGCGAGAGCCTGCCGCGAAGCACCGCGGCCAGCAATGGCAGCGCATTCTCGCGGCGCATGCGGGCGCGGCCGCCCTCCCAGCGAGCGCGCTGCGTGCCTGCGGCGCGGCTGTTGTCGGGCATCTCGCCGAAGACCTGAGCCTCGTCAAGGAAGCGCACGCGTACGCCGTTGCGTACGAGTGCGAGATGGTACTCGAGGTCTTCCACAACGGAGTGCGCCGTGTAGGGGATGCGCTGCAGCGTCGCGGCAGAGACGGCGAACCCATTGCCGAAGATGCCGCAGGAAAGGCCGAGCCGGTTGCGTCCGCGCGGGCGAAGCACGTTCATGCCGTACAAGGCGAGCGCGAGCAGTTGCGCCCGTTCGCCAGTTGCGGTGCTCTCGGCGATGTAGCGCGCCTGCACTGCCTCCGCGCCCTTCGCAAAGGCTGCAAGGGTCTGCTGCGTGAGGGTTGACGACACGTAGGAGTCCGCGTCGATGACGAGCACCGCGTCCGCCCCATGCTGCAGGGCATGCGTGAAGCCGAAGTCGAGGGCCGCACCTTTGCCGCGCGCGCCATCATCTTGCAGGGTCAGCACAACTGCGCCCGCATCTGCGGCTGCTTGCGCTGTCGCGTCGGTGCAGTTGTGGGCCACGACGAAGATCTCTGCTGGCGGAAGTTGCGACGCGCGAAGACTGTGAACGCAGCGCGTAATCAGCTGCTGCTCATTGTGTGCGGGCACCACGACGGCAAGGCGAAGCGGGCTTGATTGAACATGCGCCGCTTGTCTGGGCTTACCCAGCGCGGCGATGGACAACACTAGCAACTCCGTTACGAGCGGAAGCGTCGGCAACAGCAGTGCCAGGGCGAGCGCGACGAAAAAGATGTGCAAGAGCATGCAGTTGTGGTGGAGCCAAGCCGATTCTAGACGTAGCCTTCTGCTTATCGGCAGCTTTCGTCAGAGGAGTTACGTTGGGCTCATCGGAATGGATTCGAGCGCGTGACCTTGCAGCAGAAGGTGCGCGGCTGTTTTGCCTGCCGCACGCGGGCAGCGGGTCTGCGGGCTTCTATCGATGGCGTCGGTTGATGACGTCCGTAAACGTGTGCCCGGTGCACCTGCCCGGTCGCGACTCGCGGCGCGATGAAGCACTAACGATCGATGGTGAAGAGCTTGCCACTGCCCTGCATGAGGCTTCACGGGAGCATCTGCAACAGCCCTACGCAATCTTCGGGCACAGCATGGGTGCGTTGCTGGCGTTCCGTTGGGCGCAACTGATCCAGAAGGCGGGTCTGCCTGCGCCACGCACGGTCATCCTGTCGGCACGTGCGCCTCGGCGGCGTAACGGTGTAAGTGCTGCCGCTTGGCTCGCGGCAGATGACGACGCGCTGCTGTCTTCGCTCGACGAGCGTTTTGGCGGCAGCTCCGTGTCTCTCTTGCAGGACGCCGAGCTGCGTGCGGCGTTTCTGCCGGTGCTGCGAGCCGATCTTCAGGTGGTGGAGAGCCTCATGGTTGGCAGTGCTTCTATCGAGGCTGACGTGGTAGCTGCGTGTGGCGATGCTGACCCGAGCGTCAGCGCAGAGGATATGTGGCGATGGCAGCAGCTCACCACTTCATCATTTCAGGTGAAGGTGTTTCCGGGTGGACACTTCTATCACTTCGGCGAGGGTGAAGGTGCGCTGCTTGAGGAGATCGGGGCATTGCTGGTCCCCGTGAACGGAGAACGGCGTGGTACCGCTCAGGAGGATAGAGCAGGTAGCTTCTGACGAATCGAAGTCGGAGGGAGCAGTGGCCTAAGGCCAACGCTCCCTCCTGATTGCGCTTCTTTCCCCTGTCAGACACCACCTTGTCCATAAAAGATGCCGCATTGCTCTTGGTAAGCAACTCGGAGGGGCACGGCTTCAGCCGTGCCAATAGGCTTCTCCCACAGATCGCGCGCGGTCACGGGCTTGTCCAGGAGCATGCAGTTGGG
>CAXTJS010000021.1:13329-23732 GCA_964244605.1 uncultured Terriglobus sp.
GCGGATCTCGGGTGCCAGCGGCTGTCTGGGTCGGCTCGTCAAAGCTCGGTTCGGCCAGCCGCTCGCTTCGTCAAAGGGCGCGGACGGACGCACACTCCTCCTACGAAGTGCCGTGGCGCGCCCGGTCGTTTACGGAGCTATTTGGCACGGCTGAAGCCGTGCCCCTCCGAGAGCGGATAACTTTGAATGCACCGCCTTCTAGCCAAACTCACCCTTGCCAGCCGCTCGCTTCGTCGAAGGGCGCGGACGAAAAAGACCTCTCCTCCAAGCAGCCTTGACCGCGAGTCCGTGCAGATGCATGAGTTGGCACGGCTGAAGCCGTGACCCTCCGAAAGCAACGCATAGAAGATGTGGCGCAGCGGGCAAAGGGCAGCTTTCTCCGCTACGCTGCGCTCCGGTCGAAATGACGCTCTGAAGAGGGCCCGAGCTACGCCCGCCGGTAAACGGGTCTAGGAAGCTGATCGAAGAGACTCACTTAACCATCCAGCTGAAGGTCGTCATGGAAAACGGCGGAAGGTTCTGCGGCGCACCGGCCTTCATGGGGACCGTTGCCGTTTGCAGCTTCACGTTCTCGGCGTGTTCGTTGTTGTCTTCGATGTGCGGTGCGGTGAGCACCATCTGCGTTACCGTGCCGCGCGGCGCGTTCTCGCCGTCGAAGACGACGGGCAGGGCGTGGTCGCGGCTCAAGTTGAAGACGATCAGCGAGCGGCGGTTGCCGTCTGCGAAGGCGTAGCTCTGCAGAAGGTGCGCGTTCGGCAGCACGATCTTGTCGTTGGGGCTGAGCGGCTGGTTCCACGTCGGGTTGGTGCCGGTGTGTTCCGTTGCGTAGAGCGTCGGCAACACCGCGTGGTTCATTGCCTGCAGGGCCAGAAAGCCGGGTCGACGGCGGTTGGTGAGGCCGCCCATGTCCACCACGGCACCCCACAGCGGCACGTCGCGCTTCGGTCCGGGGCCGCCGCTTGTACTCGTGAAACCATTGCTGAACTCGGGCAGGGCGAAGAAGCATTGGTCCGTTGCGCCAAGCTCGCGCAGCATCATGAGCATGTGGTTGGCCACGGCGATGCCGCCGCCGACGGAGGGTACGGTACGGTCAATGGCGGTCTGCGTGATGGCTGCCGAGCCGGTGGCCGTACCGAGGTTCACCTCGTAGATGGAGAGCCGCTTGCCCGGCGCGAACTTTGCGACGGTGTTCTTCTGCAGCACCATCGTGCCGCCCGGCGTTGCGTCAAGCTGTTCGGGCTGCGCGAACATGGGGCCGAAGACACCCTCCGCGCCCGGCGCCTCGTTGTACTCCGAGAAGAGATACGGTGCGACGGAGAGCGAGTCCTCCGCGCCGCCGAGTGCGCGGGCCTCGTTCTCCGTCCACCACGGCACGCCAAACCACGAGCCGGCGACAAGGTCATACCGAGCCGCCCGGAACCACGGCGACTGGCGTGCCGTTCGGAAGAGCAGCGCTACGCGTTCGCCGTAGATCTTCGGATCGTGCAGCGTGGCGCCCGCGAATGAGCGGTTGTTCCACTGCTCGTTACCCAGCTCTAAGTGCATGGTGCTGAAGCTTTCGGCCCAAGGCTTCGGATGCCCTGCAGCCGCGCGCTTGGCACCGTAGGGCGTGCTTGCCGGACCGGAAAGGTACTCGATGAGACCGCGCGTTTCTTCCACGCTGAAGCCCGGTGGCAGTGCGATCCAAGGCTCCGCGCCGACGGCTTCGCACAGCTGCAGCACCTCCGGCAGGCCAAGCGCAACATCCTCCTGCAACTTGCCCTGCGTGCTCCAGCCGGTGCGCTGCCGGCCCATCGCGGGGGCGATCAGGTCGTCCAGCGAGCTGCCGAAGTTGCCGCCGCTATCCATGTAGCGCAGGATGCCGGGCCGCAGGTCGCGCAGTGTCTGCACGACTTCGTCGCGAAAGGCAGTTGGGTTGCCGCGTGTGGGCACGGGCGAGAGGCTCACATCGTCGAGCAGGATGCTTGCAGCTTCAATGGATATGGTCAGTGCGACGGTGCCGTATGCGCCCGGCCGGTCGTCCGCGCGAATGGGGATGCTGTACTCGCGCCAGCCGTCGGAGAGCGGCTGCACCTTATCGAGAAAGCGCGCCATGCCGTTGCGCGTGTCGAGGCGCTGCAGGCTTACGTGCAGCTGCTTTGCGCCCTGCAACGGCTTGGCACGGAAGCTCAAGGTGTACATGCCGTGCAGGTGCACGAACGAGTGGTCCTGCAGCGAGTCGAAGTACGAAGTGACGTCGGCGTGCTGGCAAGGCTGGGCTGCGTCCACGCGCAACGCCTGGTGCGAGGGTGAGCCGGGTGGCAGGTCCTTGCGCTCCGCTGCGCCAGTGGCGCCGCACTGGTAGCCGTTCCACCAGCCGGCGTTTGGGTCGCCGGGCTTATCGATGCGTACCAGCAAAAAGTCATCGTTCTTCGGCGTCTTGTCGAGCCACGGAAAGTGCACTTCAAAGCCGGTCGGGTCGTCCGCCGCAACGCTGCTGGTCACGGTGCCGCGCGTGCCCGCGGCGGGGCCGCTCAGCACCTCAAAGCGCGCGCCGTCCATGAAGTGCGCGGGCCACACGGTATACGGATTGGCATCGGTGCAGGTGTCACGCGTGAAGCGCTTGCAGCGCAGGATCGTCTGCCAGGTTCCGCCCTCAAAGCCGGGGTTGCGGGCGATGAGGTTACGCAGCATCTGGCCTGAGTCGTAGAAGCTCTGGCCGCTCAGGTTGATGCCGAAGCGCTTCACGTTGCGCTGCAACGGCCGGGGTGTGATGGTGATGTGCGTCACCTGCGCAGCGAGAGGACAGATGCAGAGCAATGGAAAGAGCATCGTTGCAAAGAGCGCTGCCCAGACTCTACGCAGTTGCGCCCTGGAATCGTCATTTCGACCGGAGCCGAAGGTGGAACGGAGAAACCTGCTGTTTGCTCGAGACGCCGTGGCTATGGAAGAAGCAGCAGGTCTCTCCACTACGCTGCGCTCCGGTCGGAATGACGCAGCGGTGCGGGAACCAACATTGCAAAGATCTGGCGGAGCACTATGCAAGCACATGCCCGAACTCGAACCGCTTCTCTTCAGGATTGGTGCGGTTCAGCACCTGCGCCCAACCGGCGATCAGAAAGAAGAGTTGAAACGGCTGATTTCCGAGAAAGACCGTCGTGATCGTGAGCAGGATGCCGACGAATGCACCGAAGAGCGAGAACGCAAAAAAGCGGTCCGCGCGCGTGCTGCTGATGATCGCAGCCTTCACGATGCGCACCAGGCTTTCTCCCGCGATCAGTAGCAGCGAGATCACGCCGACCCAGCCCTGCAAGAGCCAGACGAACAGGTACTCGTTGTCGATGGAGCCCTGCCCCTGCTGCTGCGGAAAGTCCTGCCCCCAGCCGAACGCGCCGCCCTCTTTCGCTACCGGAATGTAGTTGTCCAGCAGCTGCGCGCGGTACTGCGCGTTCTGCTGCGCTTCACTGTTGGCCACATTGCCTGACGTGTAGCGCTTGGCTGCGACGTAGGCACCGGCACCCAATGGCAGCAGAATGAACGCAAGAATGAGGCTGTTGCGCAGCACGCGTTTGGTGCGACCGATAAGCGCGATAGGAATCGCCAGGGCACAGCCAAGCCAGGGCCCGCGCGCCTGTGTCATAAACATGAACCCGACCAGCGCTACGAGAATGATGGTCCGCTTCTCAAACGGGTGTTGCGGCAGCCACGCAAACTTCTTCGCCCACGGGTAGCTATAGCTCAGCCACACGGCCATCATGATGGCGAACAGGATGACCATGCCCGCCAGCTCCGACTGCCCGTAGGGCCCGGAGGCACGACCGAAGCCCCAGCGGATCTGCGTCTTCCACGCGAAAGACTCGTCCGGAAAGAAGCGCCCCCACAGAAGGGTGAATGGGTTCACGCCCATCTTGTACTCGTAAAGCGAGATCACGAAGCACGCAAGCATCAGCATCACGATCCGCCGTGCCGTCAGCACGCGGATACCGGCTTGCTCGATCAGCGTCTTGCCGATCATGTAGGGCACCATGCCCTCGATGAGGCTGTTGAACAGGTCGAAGATAGCGGCGGTGGTCAGGTTGTTGCGGTAGTCCGCCACAAAAGTGGAGAGCATGAAGGCAGCGACCCAGAGGTCAGTGGTGGTGAAGCGCCAGCGCGGCAACAGCTTGAGCACAATCGCGCCGCCGATGGGCAACAGTGCCGCCTGCGCCACGTCGATCGGCGGCAGGGCCGCAACCTTCCAGTAGTAGTAGCTTGGAAAAAGTACGAAGATAGGCAGGTAAACGTTGAGAAAGACCTGCGGCAGCGACCTGCGAAACAGAGCGACCAGGCAGACCAGCGCCGGAATGATTGCAAGGATCGCCATAGGCGGTAACAGCCGTGATCATAGCGTGGCGCGCGCCGGCATCGGCCCGCCTCCGCACCCGCTTTGCTACGGCTTTGACACTTTTGTTGTAGATCGGCAGTACGTGGCTAAGTGTGAACGCTAGTATGCCCCCACAAGCACCGGTCGACGTCTTCCTGCTGTTTGTGCAGGACGCGCTGCTTCACTATGGCAAGCTCTTTGCATTGCTGAACGCGGACGAGCAAGCGCGTGCGGCGCGCTACCTGCGGGCGCAGACGCGGGACGAGTTTGTTATGGCACGCGCCTGCCTGCGCCTGCTGCTTGGGCGTGCGTTGCACAAGCCTGCCGCCGAGGTGGCTCTGATCGCGGGAAAGCACGGCAAGCTGCAGACAGCCGGGATGGCCTTCAACGTCTCGCACTCGGGTGGGCTTGTCGCCTTTGCCCTGTCTCAGCACGCGCCAGTCGGGATCGATATTGAGAAGATGGATCGCCGCGTCGAGGTGCTGGACGTGGCGGCGGCCAGCTTCTCCGCAAGCGACGTTGTGCAGTTGCGCAGCATGCCATCGGAGGAGGCACAACGGCGGCGCTTCTTTGAACTGTGGACGGAGCAGGAAGCGATCGCGAAGTGCCTGGGGATCGGGCTTGTGGAGGCGATGCACAAAGACGTCCGCGCCGGACTGCATGCAAGACCCTTCGCTGCGCCGAAGGGCTACGTCGGTTGCATCTGTACACCTTCGGGCATTGCGGTGAGCGCGCCGGATCTCCTCGGCGACGAAGCCATTCGCGGCCTGCTATGAAAGCTCGGCTCTTTGCGTTGATGCAGAGCTGACCGGAACGAACAAAGTTGAGGTGCTTGGAAGGCATAGCTTCAGCTGTGCCGATGGAGCTCGCACCCCAGAGCGGCTTCAGCCGCCGAGGTCAGCTTTCTTTGTGAGGGGCCATCCAGAGCGAAAGCAAACCTCGGGGGCTGAAGCCCCGTTCTGATTCAACTCTCTACGGCACAGCTAAAGCTGTGCCCTTCCGTTCGCATTGAGTCCGCCACTGCTGAGCTCATCGCACAGTAATGCACGGTCACGTTACCTAAGTTGTAGGACGCCTCGACCATCGTTGTATTCCTCTGTCGTCTTGCGCCGATGACACTCAAGACCAGTACAAGAGACGATTCGCTATCCCCTGTTCCACTTTCTCTGCTCTGCCTTTGAGGTTCTCCAAGCATGGTCCGCAAAACTTCACGAGTGGTGGCGCTGTTCGGTTTGCCCATCTGCAACGTCGACATGCGCACCGCGGTGGCGAGCATTCACTCGCGCATCCAGTCGGGCAAGACGTACCAGATCGCGACGGCAAACCTCGATTTTGTTAAAAATGCCCGGCGTGACCCGGTGCTGCACCGCGTGATCTGCGACTGCGCCATGGTGCTGCCCGATGGCTTTCCACTTTTGCTGGCCGCGCGCATGCTGGGCCGCCCGCTGCAGCAGCGCGTCACCGGCGTAGACCTGACGCCGCAACTCGCGAAGCTTTCGGCAGAGCACGGCTACGGCATCTTTCTGCTGGGGTCTACTGACGAGAATGCGCAGGAGGCGATGCGCATCCTTGAGGAGCGCTATCCCGGTGTGCGCTTTGTTGGCCAGTACGCGCCGCCACCCGCATCGCTCGAAGACATGAACGATGAGGAGATGCTGAACCGCATCGCCGCAGCCAAGCCTGACATCCTGCTCGTCGCCTTCGGCAATCCCAAGCAGGAGTTCTGGATCCACAAGCACCGCAACCGGCTACAGGTGCCCGTCTCCATCGGCATCGGCGGAACGCTTGAGATGATCGCCGGCGTTAAGCGCCGCGCGCCGCGCGCCGTGCAGGCCCTGCACCTGGAGTGGATCTTCCGCATGCTGCAGGAACCCGCGCGCCTTTTGCCCCGCTACGCGCAGGACATGTGGGCGCTGGTGCGGCACTTTCCCGGAGAAATCCTTGCGAATCGTCTGCAATGGAGCCGCATGAAGAAGGGCGCCTTCCACGTGGAGCAGCAGGCGGGGCACTGCGTCATCTCCATCAAGGGCGCCATCACCGGGCCGCTCTGCACCGATCTGCGTGACAGCATTACGTCTGCAATTACGGCGAGCAGCGACGTGACGCTTGATCTCTGCGAAGCGACACGGATTGAGGCCGACGGGCTGGGCTGCCTGCTTGACATGCGCCGCAGCATGCAGCGCAACGACCTGAACATGTATGTGGTCGGTGGCTCCGACGCGATTCTGCGCGTGGTCAACGCTGGCTCGCTGAACTCACTTCTGCCGGTTGCGCCACATGGTGCACATGAGCACTACAGCTTCCGCAGCAAGTCGGGTTCTGTGCGCACCATCTCGGTGAGCTAAAGCCGACAGTTCAGTTCCGTCCCGCCGCAACTGCGTCCTTTCGACCGGAGCGACAGCTTTATCGTCGTGCAGTGGAGAAACCTGCTGTTTGCATAAGACTTCAACGGCTCTCAAAGGAAAAGCAGGTTTCTCCACTCCGCTGCGCTCCGGTCGAAATGACGACTCATGAGGAAGGCACTCAAAAGCGCAACTTGAGGCCGCGATTCGCTTCAATGCGGCAGACGTGGCACGCAATGTACAACTTTGGTTATCAGCGTTACGGCTTCCGCGTCTTGTTCGCGTCGGTGCACGGGTACTACGATCACGGCATGTCGTTAGAAGGCAGGCAGTGCGCGGCGCGGACCGCGGTATGGAGCGTCTGCTCTGCCGCGATGGCACTCGCTATGGTGTGCGGACACAGCCTCATCGCGCAGACAGCCGCCACCTCGCCCGATGCGCCTGCATCCTCTTACGGCGATCTTCTACAGTTCCAGCCCGGCATCGACCAGCCCTATCACCTTGGCCGCGGTGACAGCGTTTCCATCAACGTAGAGGGCCGGCCAGAGCTCACCGGCAAGCAGATCATCGGGCCTGACGGCGAAGTGACGCTGCCCATGATCGGCACCATCAGCATGGTGGACAAGACGCGCGATCAGGCTGCTGCAGCTATCCGCGAGGCGTTGCTGAAGTTTTACACAAACCCCGTGGTGACGGTGGGTGTTGACGCCTACACGTCAAACCGTATCCTGCTGCTCGGCTCGGTGGAGCGGCCCGGCGTGCAGGTGTTTGACCGGCCGCCCACACTGCTTGAGGTGCTGGTGCGTGGCGGTTCGGTGACGCGCCCTGCGGGAACAGCCGGCCCCGGCCTGCTCACAGGCGGCGGTGGCGGTAACGGCGGCTTCGGTGGTGGTTTCAGCAGCGGCGGCTCAGGCGTTGGTGGCGGCGGGGGTCTTCCGGGCGGGTATGGCGTCGGCAGCAGCGCGGGCACGCTGCCGGATCGTTGCACGATCTACCGCGGTAACCAGACGGCCATCAACCTCGACCTCAAACAGCTGATCGCAAGCGGCAGCTCGTTCGCCAACCTTCGCCTGCAGCGTGACGACGTGGTTTACATCCCCGCCAACACCGACCGCTACGTCTCAGTGCTCGGCCAGGTTTTCCGGCCCGGCTCGCAATATCTGCAGCGCGATACCACGCTGGCGCGCCTGATTGCCGATGCGGGCGGGCCGACGATACAGGCCGGCAAGAACCCGCACATCCGTGTGTATGAAGCCGCCACGGGCAAAGAGCGCGAGATCGACTTCAAAGACCTGCTCGGCGGTAAGGGCTCCGAGATTCCGCTGCACTCAGGCGACATCGTGTATCTGCCGATGAGTGGATTCAACAGCGCAACCTACACCTTCGAACGTATCTCCCCACTGGTGAGCATCTTCACCACAGCCGCATTGTTGAAGCAGTAAACGAAACGGAACCGATGCAACACGGACTCCAGCGCGCCAAAGACGAACCGCACGTGATGGAAGGCGCGGGGCCGCGTCCGGGCACGGCAACGCCGACCTTCCGTTTTGACATTGCGCGTTCGCTTAGCATGCACCGCACGCTGGCCGCGGTGACCACGGTCATCGTCTTCGCGCTGGTGCTTGCGTTCGGGCTTTCGCGCACGCAGACCTATGAGGCGTCAACCACGTTCTATGTGCCGGCGGTACACCAGGACCTCTTGCAGTCGGCGACACCCGCGGGGTTTGATTCTGCCCGCTATGACTCCACCTTTCAGCAACTGCTGCAAACCATGCAGCGGCAGGACGTGCTGCAGAACGCGGTGCGCTCACTGCCCGAAGGTGTGTGGCGGCAGCGTGGCGAGCCGGTCGGCGTTGCCGCGGCACGTCTCGGCGCGGGGCTGAACGTAGTGCGCATGGGCCAGAGCTACCAAATGGGCGTGTCGCTTGCGGGTCAACGTCCTGCTGACACGGCAGAAGCGCTGGATGCGCTGTCGAAGCAATTTCTGCGCACCCTGCGCCGCGACGACTCCGGTGCGGACGATGAGCAGCTGGAAGTGTTGAAGAACGAGCAGGCTCGCGTTCGTGCGAACATCCGCGACCTGCGGCAGCAGCAGACGGAGCTGGGTGCAACGCTCGGCGTTGCGCGGCTGACCGCGGACTCGGGCAATCCCTTCGACGCATCGGTGGACGAGCTGCGCAAGCAAATCGCCGACGTCCGCCATGCGGGTGACCTTGCCGCAACACAGATACCCGGCGCAGGCGGCAACGGCGGTGGAGGCGAAGGCGGTAGCGGTTCGAACACGACATCCGGCTTGATCTACGGGCTCAACTCACGCAAGGCTATTCTGCAGAGTCAGATGTCCGGCATGACAGCGGCCAACCCGATTTACCAGCAGGACCAGGTCGAACTGCAGAGCCTTGACCGCGAGCTCTTGGCCGCAACACGCCGTTACCGGAACGAGACAGAAGCGCTGGCCGATGAGCAGCGCGGCACCACGCTCGCCCGCGTCAACCGGCTGGAAGAGCAGTTGCAAGTGCAGCTCGCCAGACAGACGCAGGCAGCGATAAACGCCGGGCCGAAGCTGCAGCAGTACTCAAGCCTCGGCGCTGAAATCGAACGGCTGCAGACGCGCGATGGCAACCTTGACGAGACCATTCGCACCCGCACGCTTGAGGCGAACAGCCCCGACCGCGTGCACGTGGTGGTGCCGCCCGTTGTGCCCACACAGCCGATGCCCGGGCGGCGTCGGCTCATCCTGCTCTCGGCTTTGCCGCTGGCGTTGTTCGCGGGTGTGTTTGCCGCTGTCTTCGCGCACCAGCGTGACGGCCGTATCTTCCTCGGCTCGGACCTGGAAAAGGTACTCGGCTTCAAGCCGATGGCCGTGCTGCCCGTCCCGGCCGAGGTGTCTGAGACGGTGTCGGAGGGGTACCTGCTGCGGCTGGCCGCCTCCATCGAGAATGCATACCGCCTGAACCATGCACGCAGCTTTCTCTTCACTGCGCCGAACGCAGAGACCGACGTGGAAGACCTCGTCTTCCGTTTGCAGACCAAGCTCAAGGAGCTTGGCTACGCGCCGCTTTGGATTGGTGCGGAGACGCTCTTACGTGCGGAGCGCGATTTTGAAGAGGCCTACGGCCGTGGCCCTTCGCTCGATGCGGTTGCACGCTACTCCGAGGCAGGCTCCGAGGGCTATGCCACGGCGCGCCTGAACTGGCTCAAGCAGGACTATGACCTTCTGTTGATCGATGCGCCGCCGCTCACCGCATCCGCCGAGGCGGAGTACGCCATCCGGCGCACCGACGCGACCATTCTGGTGAACGAGAGCGGCGTGACCACGCGTGCCGACCTGCAGGTTGCAGGCGAGTTGCTGGAGCGCATCGGCCTGGGCAGCGTCGGCGCGGTAATCAAGGACCTGCACCTGCGTGACGCCGATGACCTCTACCGCAGCCAGATTGAAGCCGCGGAGCGCGTTTCGGCCCGTCCTGTGAACCACGATCCGCACGACGGCGATGACGATCGAGGGCACCGGACGTCCCGTACGCGTACTGGGCCTACGTCTCAAACCGACGGGTGCGTTCGCGCTGCTGCGCACGTCGCTCCGTTCGCTCACGGACCTCGACGTCGACCTGCACGACGTCATCGGAGTAGCCGCCGAAGAACTCGGCCAGCGCTGTGCCGAGTCGGGCAGCGATGCGCGTTGCGTTGCCGCCTCAGTCGAATGGGCCCGCGCACGGCTC
>CAXTJS010000022.1:0-23257 GCA_964244605.1 uncultured Terriglobus sp.
CCGCACTTACGCTGCTGAACTTCTCCTGGAGCCTTGGCGCGCTCACGGCACCGGTGCTGCTGCTCGCCTTGCTGCAGAAGTTCTCCGCGCCGGTCCTGCTTGCTTGTCTTGCCGGCCTGTTGCTTGTAGGACTTCTCACCACGTTGCTGACGCTGCCGCGAGATGCTTCTCTTCAGACAGAGACCACGCAGACAGGGCTAAGCTCCAGCGGCTTCGCAATGCCAATCTGGGTCTACTACGCCAGCCTGCTCTTTCTCTACGGCGGCGTGGAGACGAGCCTGAGCGGCTGGCTCACCACCTACGACCTGCGCTACGGCAACGGCCTGCTGCACCATGTTGCACTGAGCACAAGCGCTTTTTGGATTTGCCTCACGTCGTCCCGTGCCATCGCGACGGCGGCTCTGCTGCGGGTGCGTGAGGTCTTGCTGCTTCGCTCGGGCCTGGTGCTTGCGGTGTTTGCGCTTGCTGGGCTGCTGCTGGCACACAGCGCCCCGCTGATTGCCTGCAGCGCCGGATTGCTGGGCGTAGCGCTGGCGCCATGGTTTCCGCTGGTGCTGTCGCAGATGGTTGCGGAAAGGCCAACGGCTTCGCAGGCCGGCAGGGTCATCGCTGTCTCAGGCCTTGGTGCCGCGGCGTTGCCCTGGCTTGTCGGGCAGACTTCGGGTGCCTCTGGTTCCTTGCGTCTCGGTCTTCTGCTGCCGATCGGCGGCGTGCTCCTCTTACTACTTCTTAGCTTTCGAAGCGGCAGCAAAAGCGCCACAAGCTAGTCGTCTATACGGCCACTCAGAGTCCGGTAAAGCGTATAAAAGGAGAATGGCGGCGCCGGAGCATCTGCACCAGGCATTGATGGAACATGACCTGGTGCTCACGCCAAACGTACGCTCCGCGCGCGAGCTGCAGCGCCTGTTGCTCACAGCTGAAAACTCCGGCCAGAAGGTCATCACGATCCTGCCGTGGCGTGCGTGGACATCACTCCTCTGGCAGCAATTCGTGATCGATGGCGCGAACGATCGTGCCCTGATGAGCGAGATGCAGGCGTCCGTCGTTTGGGAACGCACCCTGGCTGCGGCGCAACCTGAGACCATCCGTCCGCTACGCTCGCTGGTGCAGCTCTGCATGAGCGCGCACCGGCTTGTCGGTGAGTACGGGGCTACGGACCGGCTTCAAACGCAGCACACGCACGACGGTTCAGATGCTGCCGTTTTTGCGGGCTGGCTCCGTCACTTCGAAGCTGCATGCACGAAGGAGCGTTTGATCTCCCCGGCTGCGCTGGAAGGGGCGCTCGCGGGTTATTTGGTGCATCGCGGCAAGGTGCCCGGAACCCAGATCAGCTCGTGTCTGGTCTACGGATTCGACCGGCTGCTGCCCTCCCAACGCGAACTGCTGAGCGCACTCACGTCCGCGCAGGTGACAGTCGTGGAGAGGCAGGCTGATGTTGCGATGTCCGCTGGGCCGTTGCTGGTGGCGGCAGCCACCGCAGAGAACGAGTACCGTCACTTCGCAGAGAGCATGCGCACATTTCTCTATCAAGGAGTGCACCGCATCGCCGTGATCGTCCCCGACCTGGCAAAGGCGCAGAACGCGATGGAGCGGCACTTGCGTCGTGCAATTGCACCTGGCTCCTATGACGTGCAGGCTGGCTCAACGAGTGTGCCGTGGGAATTTTCAGAGGGTCGGCCGCTCTCGTCCGTAACGCTGGTGGCGCATGCCATGCTTCTGCTCCGCTGGCTCATCCAGCCACTTCCCGTAGACGACGTCTCTGAACTGCTACGGTCGCCGTATGTCGACCTTCACGTGGACGCTGACTCAGCGGCAAGGGCCGATGCCACCCTGCTTCGCGACACAAGGCGTCTTCGGCCGGAGTGGTCGATGGGCGCAGTCGCCAGTAGAGTCGAAAGCTCACTGCCACGCCTGCAGACAAAGCTGGTGGCGCTTACAGCGGAAGCATCGGCCGCGCTGCGTGGCATGAAGAGCTATGGCGAGTGGTCTGAGGTAATTGCGCTGACGTTGTGCGGGGCGGGCTGGCCCGGGACCCGCGAACGAACCAGCGAAGAGTACCAGGCTGTGGATCGCTGGCATGAGTTGCTGGATGCCCTTGCCGCTCTGGATTTGGTGGATGGGCCCCTGAACTACCCGGCGCTGCTGGTGCGTTTGCAGCAGACAGCGCAGGACACGATCTTTGCGCCGGAACATACCGGAGCTCCGATCCAGATCATGAGCGTGCCGGAGAGCGCCGGCTCGACCGCGGACGTTCTCTGGTTCCTGCACGCCGACGAGGAGCGCTGGAACGCCAGGCGATCCATACACCCTTTGCTGCCGTTTGCACTGCAGCAGGAACTCCGCATGCCAGGCGCGGACGCGGCGACCGACAGTCTCTACGCGGCAGCCCTGACAGACAGGCTGCTGCGCAGTGCGGCGCAGTGCACCTTCAGCTACGCGGAGCAGAGCGAAAATGGAGACATACGCGCCAGCTCACTTGTAACGAGTCTGCCTGGCCTGAAGTGGTGCACCGCCGCAGTCGCGGGGAACGCGGAGACTGAACCAAAGCTCGAAAGCTTCACCGATATGGAACCTCTCCCGGCCTTGCCGTATGGCACCAGCGTGCCCGGTGGCGTAAGCGTGCTGCAATCCCAAGCTGCGTGTGCCTTCCGTGCCTTTGCGGAGAAGCGGCTCTTTTCCTCCGATGTCAGCACGGGTGACCTCGGCTTTGAGGCGCGTGAGCGCGGCAGCACGTTGCACGTAGCCCTGGAGCACTTCTGGATTGAGACGAAGGATCGGCAGACCTTGCTTAAGCTTCAAGCTGAAGGACAGGTGGACGCCGCTCTTCTGCGTGCCATCGCCCTCGCGCTGCCGAGTGCGCCCAAAGGTGACGCCTGGGCGGCGGCCTACCTGCAGGTGCAGCGCGATCGCCTGCTGAAGCTGCTGCGACAGTGGCTTGCTTATGAAGCAGGACGGCCGCCCTTCAAGGTGGCCGCGACTGAGCAGAAGGTGGAAGTGGCAGTCGGCCCGTTGCGCATGCGGGCACGCGTTGATCGCGTCGATGAAGTCGACGATGACGGCCAGACTGCACGCGTATTGGTCGACTACAAGACCGGCATGCCCGACGTGAAGGACTGGCTGGGAGATCGCCCGTCAGAGCCGCAGCTGCCCGTCTACGCGACGGCCGCCGGCATTGAGAACGTGCAGGCCATCGCCTTCGGCGTCGTCCGGCCAGGCAAAAAGTACCTGGGACTGAAGGCATTTCCGGCAAACAGCAAACTGCTCTGCGCTGGCAAGCAGGAGAAGGATCCGTTCGCCTTCGAAGCCGAGCTTGAGTCCTGGCAACGGACTCTGGAATCGCTCGCTGAACAGTTCGCATCGGGCACGGCGGCGGTTGACCCGAAGGACTACCCGTTCACCTGCCGCTACTGCGCGCAGCGCATGTTCTGCCGGCTGAACCCGGAACTGCTTCCATCGCTTGCCGAGGATGAAGACGAGGCTGAGGTGCCGGCTTGAGCCTTCTCACTTTTCCCGGCTCTGCCCGCGCCAGCGAGAGCGCAGACCGCGCACCATCGCTGTTCGATGTGCTTGAGAGCACATCCGGCTCGCCCGGGCATGCGGCACCACCCGACGCTGCCGGGCGCGAGCAGGCGCTTGATGTCAGCCGCTCGTGGATCGTGGAGGCACCCGCCGGTTCCGGCAAAACGGGCCTGCTCATCCAGCGCTTTCTCAAACTGCTCGGCACGGTAGACGAGCCGGAAGCCGTGATGGCGCTCACCTTCACCAACAAGGCCACGGCGGAGATGCGCGACCGCGTTCTGCGTGCGCTGGATACAGCCGCTGGTAACGACAGTTCCGATCCACTTGAGCCGTTCGAGCGAACGACGCGTGCCCTGGCGCGGGCGGCGCTGCTGCAGAACAACCTAAGGGGCTGGCACCTGCAGGAGAACACGCATCGGCTAAACATCCGCACCATCGATTCCCTTTGCGGTGCGATCGCCCGCGCTGTTCCCGTGCTCTCCGGCGGCATCGGCCAGGCTGAGCCGCAGCCGGACGCTGGCCCGCTCTACGCTGCCGCTGCACGCGCTGTGTTTCTGCAATTTGGTGGACTGGATGCCGAGTTGAATGCAGCGATTGAGCGGGTGCTGCTTCTGCGCGATGGCGACATCCACAATTGCGAGCGGCTGCTTGCGGACATGCTCGCGCAACGGGAGCAGTGGGGCACGCTCGTCCCAATCACGCGAGGCGAGTTGGGTGAAGACACTCTGGACGCCCACGTTCTACCGGCGCTGAATCATACCCTGCAGGAGATCATCTGCCCGGTGCTGGACCGGCTGCATCGGTGCTTCCCGGCTGCCCTGCTGGCCGACATTGCCGAACTGGCGCACCTGCTCGGCAATGATTTCGCAAGCATCGGTGACGACTCTCCGCTGCTCGCATGCGCCGACTTCCGGCGCGCTCCGCAGGCAGAAGCAGAGCACCTTGAGCGGTGGAAAGGCTTTGCGCATCTCTTGCTCACAAAAGGCGGCACGTGGCGAAAGACCTTTGTCAGCGGCCTCTTGCCTGCTGGCACTCCGGATGCCGTGAAGAAGCGCCTTCGCTTTGTGTGGCAAGAACTCGAAAGCAACGAAGAACTGCGTGCGGCGCTGTGCGCGCTCGAAGATCTGCCGCCGGGCACCTATCCGCCGGAACAGTGGGCCGTCGCGAAGGCTCTCTTCTTGCTGCTGCACCATGCGTTGCTTGAGTTGCAGCTTCTCTTTGCGGAGAGGCAGGTCTGTGACTTCACGCAGCACTCCATTGCCGCGCGTGCGGCACTGCGCGAAGCCGACAGTCTAAACCGGGTAACGGCCGCACTCGGCATGCGCTTGCAGCACCTGCTTGTCGACGAGATGCAGGACACCTCGTCAAGCCAATACGACCTGCTGGAGCGGCTCACTCAGGGTTGGTCTGCACCGAACAACACGGTCTTTCTCGTCGGCGATCCGAAACAGTCGATCTACCTCTTCCGGCAGGCGCGCGTCGAGCGGTTTCTGCAGGCGATGGAGCATCGCACGCTCGGCGACCTCCCACTCGGTCTCTTGCGACTCACCGCAAACTTCCGCTCCGGCACCACGCTGGTGCAGGAGTGCAATGCGCTGTTTATGACCGTCTTCTCGGACCCTGCCGACCCGGTGACCTACACGGCAGCGGAGCCGGTGCGGCCGACCGCTAACGGTGAGGAACTTCGCTGGCATGCGGAACCGTTACCGTTCACGCAGGATGCACTCGTGCGGGCAGGCGAACGCAAACGGAGCACCCGGCAAGAGGCAGAGACGATCGCGCACGCCGCTGCGGCATGGCGAGAACGTCCTTTGACACAGGGCAGAACAGCTCCCTGGAAGATCGCGGTACTCGTCCGCACGCGCGACCACGCCAGGATCATTCTGCGCGCGCTCGCAGAAGCCCAAGTGCCGTTTCGTGCCGTCGAGATGGACGCCCTTGGCGAACGCGCCGAAGTGCTGGACGCGTTTGCGCTGACGCGTGCGCTGCTGCATCCGGCAGACCGCGTGGCGTGGCTCGCGCTGCTGCGGGCACCGTGGTGCGGCATCAGCATGGCTGCGATCCACACGCTGGTGGCAGGGGATGCAGTGGAGGAGTCTTCGCATTCGCTGCGGCTCACAATGCGGCAGCGGCTTGACCACTTGCAGCCCGACGCACGCGAGCGTGTCACTCGGCTGCTCGACATCGTGGACGCCGCCATCGCGCAACGCGGCCGTGAACCCATAACCCTGCTCGTTGAGCGGACATGGCAATCCCTGGGCGGGCCGCTTGCCCTGACAGCGACCGAGCAGGTGAATGTGCGCCGCTACCTTGACCTGCTTCGCGCGGAGGAGGAGACCGGAGCGGTGCTCACTGCGGAGCGGCTCGCCACACGCATGCAGCGCCTCTTCGCGGAACCCGAGAGCGCGCCCGATGCGGTGGAAGTCATGACCATCCACAAGGCAAAGGGCCTCGAGTGGGACCTTGTTCTGGTGCCTGCGCTTGAGCGTGGCGGCGGCAGAGGCGCGGCTCCGCTGCTCGACTGGCTCGAACTGCCACCGGGTCACGACGGGCGTGCGAGAGTCTTGCTTGCACCCGTGCCACCACGCGGCGACCATGCCGGAAGCCTGAACCGCTACATCCGTAAAGCGCGCGACAAGCAGCGTGCCGCTGAACTGAAGCGCTTACTGTATGTGGTCGCCACGCGTGCTCGCACCTCACTGCAACTATTCGCATCGCCAGCACGCACCAGAGAAGGCTTCCTCATTCGTCCGGACACGCTGCTGCATGTTGCCCGGCCGGTCGCCGAGCCGCACCTCGTCGGCGAAGCGGACGCCGTGCCGCCCATCGCGCCGCTTGCCTTTCCTGCTGCCTCGCTTGCGGCGCCGGGCCTCATCGACTCACTCGCAGCAAACAATCGTGAAGCTGTGGCGGATGCGCAGCCTGCGGTGCTGCAGAGGCTCCCGCTCAGCGTTGCGCCGCAGCAACTGCTACACGCAGAGAGCCTTGCCATGGCGCAGCCAATGCAGCAGAGCAGCCGCGAGGTCGCCTTTGCCCGGCCAACCGGGTCGTTCGCGGCGCGCGCACTAGGCAACGCCGTGCACCTCTTCCTGGAGTACCTGGCCGCTCAGATCGCGGCGCAGTCCCCGGGTGCAACGAGCCGTGATTGGCAACAGCAGATGGCGCGATGGCAGCACCGTATCCACGCGGTTGTGCGCGGTGCCGGTCTGCCGCAACGCGATGTGGAGCGAACCTCTGAACTCGTGCGCCGGGCACTTCGGAACTCCGTAACGCACACTCACGCACTCTGGCTGCTGCAGCCGCACACGGCAGCGGCAAGCGAGAGCGAAATGAGTGAACTTGTAGGTGGCGAGTTGCGGCGCTACCGCATCGACCGGAGCTTCTTCGCAGGCGAAGCCCCCGGCTTACCGGGTGAGGATGTTCTTTGGATCATCGACTACAAGACGGCTGACCATAGCGAGGCTGACCGGGAGCGCTTCCTCTCAGAAGAACGGCAGAAGTATCGCAGGCAGCTTGAGACCTATGCAAGACTGCGAGCGGAGGAACTGCCTGCGGATACACGTGTCATGCTGGCCTTGTATCATCCGCTGCTGCCTCATCTGGACTACTGGCCGTACGAGCCGGAGGCAATCGCGGATTAACTCGCCTGCACGTTATGCCGCACGTCACTGCCGCTCACCCAGAAGATGACGTCCTCCGCGATGTTGGTCGCGTGGTCGCCCACACGCTCTAAATTGCGGGCGATCATGATGGCGTTCAGCGCCTGCGGCGTGACATCCGGCTGGCGCTTGATGAGGTCTGACAGCGAGCGGAAGGCAGCGCGGTTGATCTCATCGACCTCTTGGTCGAGCGTGAGCACCGTGCCGGCCAGCGCGGCGTCGCCATCGATAAACGCCTCCAACGACTTGCGCACCATCGCTGCAGCCAGCGTGCCCAGACGCGGGATGTCGACCGGCAGATCGGTGCTGGCAAACGCGGTCATCTCACGCGCGCGGATCGCAATGTTGACGGCGAGATCGCCCACGCGTTCGAGGTCGGCGTTGATACGGATCACTGACAGGATGAAGCGCAGGTCGACCGCCATGGGCTGCTCCATCGCAAGCAGGTCGAGCGCGGCGGCATCGATCTCGCGCTCAAGGCGATTGATTGCCGGCTCGGAGCGTCGCACCAGTTCCACGAGCGACATGTCGCGCGTGCGATACGCCTCGATGGCGCGCTGGATTGCCTGCTCGGAGAAGCCCGCCATCACCAGCAGCTTCTCCTTCAGCTCATCGAGCGATTGGTGGAAGCGCATGCGCATCATCCGAACCTGCCCGTGATGTAGTCCTCAGTGCGCTTGTCGCTTGGATTGGTGAAGATCTTGTCGGTGCGTCCGAACTCCACGAGCTTGCCGGAGAGAAAGAAGCCCGTCTCCTCTGCCACACGCGCCGCCTGCTGCATGGAGTGGGTGACGATCACGATGGTGTATTCGTTCTTCAGTTGAAAGATCAGGTCTTCGATCTTGCTGGTGGAAACCGGATCGAGCGCGCTCGCGGGCTCATCCATCAGCAGAACTTCGGGGTCGACGGCAAGGGCGCGCGCGATGCAAAGCCGCTGTTGCTGACCGCCGGAGAGCGAAGCGCCGCTCTTCTTACGCAGGTCGTCCTTGACCTCATCCCAGAGCGCCGCCCGCAGCAGAGAGCGCTCGACGATTTCGTCAAGCACCACGCGGTTGCGAAAGCCGTTCAACTTCAGCCCGCTCGCCACGTTGTCGTAGATCGACATCGTCGGAAACGGGTTCGGCCGCTGAAACACCATGCCGATGCGGCGGCGCACCTCCACCGGCGACGCATCGCGGTAGATGTCGGTGCCGCCCACACGCACCACGCCCTCAGCCCGTGCTGCGGGGTTCGTCTCATGCATGCGGTTTAGGCAACGGACAAAGGTGCTCTTGCCGCAACCGGAAGGACCGATGAGCGCCGTGGCGGAGTTGGCGGCGATATGCAAGTTGATGTCCCGCAGCGTGTGCGTGCTGCCGTACCACGCATGCAGGCTGTTCACCTCAATGGATACGCCCACGTCAGTGCCCTCCCCGCAGCGTGCCGCGCGCCGCGACGTACCGCACCAGCGTGACGGAAACCATAATGAGCAGAATCAACACAAGCGCACCCGCCCAGGCCAGCCTGCGCCACTCGTCATAGGGGCTCATGGCGTAGTTGAAGATTTGTAGCGGCAGCGCGGCCGTCTGCTCCGTGAGGGAGCGCGGCCAGAACTGCGAGCCAAAGGCAGTAAACAGCAGTGGAGCCGTTTCCCCAGCGACGCGCGCAAAGGCCAGCATGCAGCCCGTGATGATGCCGGACGATGCCGTACGCAGGGTGACGGACAAGGTCGTGCGCCACTTGGGTATGCCCAAGCCGAGCGCGGCCTCACGCACGGAGTGCGGCACCGTCGCCAGCATCTCTTCGGTCGTGCGCGTGACCGTGGGCACCATCATGATGGCGAGCGCGATGCCGCCGGCCAGTGCGGAGAAGCTCTTCGTCGGCACCACGATCAGCGCGTAGACCGCGATGCCGATCACGATGGAGGGCACGCCGTTGAGTACGTCGGCGGTAAAGCGGATGAAGGTGGCGATGGGCCTGCCCGCGCCGTACTCCGCGAGAAAGACACCCGCGCCGATGCCGACGGGGATGCCGATAAGCGAAGACACGCCGAGGATGAGACCGGAGCCAACAATGGCGTTCGCCATGCCGCCACCACCCCGCGAGATCGGCCGCGGCAGCTGCGTAAAGAAGGCCCAACTCAGCGAGGATGCTCCGCGCAGCACAAGGTAGATCAGCACGGCAAAGAGCGGCAGGATGACGACGAACGTGCAGCCGATTGCAAGCGCGGTAAACAGCCGGTCAGCCTGCATGCGCGCGCGCTGCCGGTTGGATGAGAAGCTTAGCTTGCCGTTGCGGTAGGCGCTCATGCGCGGGCACCCGTTGCGCTGTTGCGCGTTACGGCCCAGACCAGCACGCGGGCAACGGCGTTCACTACGACCGTGACCAGGAAGAGCGCAAGACCGATCTCAATCAGCGCGCTCACGTAGAGATCGCCTGTGGCCTCGGTAAACTCATTCGCAATGACCGATGCGAGCGTGTATGACGGCGCAAAGAGTGAACGGCTGATCGCTGCGTGATTGCCGATGACCATCGTCACGGCCATCGTCTCGCCGAGCGCGCGGCCTAGCCCGAGGATGACCGCACCCACAATGCCGATGCGCGCGTTGCGCAGCACGCCGACGCGAATCATCTCCCACCGTGTTGCGCCAAGCGCCAAGGCAGCCTCACGCTGCGCAACGGGCACGGCCCGCATCACGTCACGCGTGATGGACGAGATGACCGGCAGCACCATAATGGCCAGCACCAGTCCCGCGGTCAGCAGGCCGACGCCGAAGTTCGGGCCCTTGAAAAATCCCGTCCAACCCAGAGACTTCTGCAGCGGCGGTCCAACCCGGTCGCGGATCAGCGGCACCAGCACCGCAATCGCCCAGAGACCATAGACGACCGATGGGATCGCTGCCAGCAGTTCCGTCAGGAACGACAGCGGCGTCCGCAGCCGCTCCGGGCACATCTCCGTCAGGAAGACGGCCACGCCAAGCGCGAGCGGTACCGCAATCAGCAGAGCGATGAGCGATGTCGCCAGCGTACCGAAGAGGAACGGCAGCGCTCCGAAGCTGCCGTGTACCGGATCCCAGTCGCCGCTGTAAAAAAAGCGGAGGCCAAAGGTACGCAAAGCAAGCTGTGAGCGAACCAGCAGAACGCTCAGTACCAGCAGCACGATGCCGAAGATGGAGGAAGCACAGAGCGCGACAGCCAGCGCGAAGCCCCGATCGACGGACGAACCGCTACCCCGCTCCAGCAGAAAACTGCGGATGGGGCCCGCTGGCGAACGCGCCGGTCCCACAGTCGGCTCGGCGAACGTGGACTCCTGGTTCAGCGGGGGTGGTACAGCGGTCGCCATCTTCTCACCTCAGGGTAATGCCTTCCGGTGAAAGGACCGTCAACAGTGGAGGCTCTTACGGTGAGGGTTTCAGCCCTTCAACGCCTGCAGGCTCGCCAGAACACGGCGGCGCAGCGGTGGTGGCAGCGGCGCATAGTGCATCGCCGGAGCCATGTCTTCGCCCTCCGCCAACATCCATTGCAGGAACTGGCGAATGTACCGGCCGTTCTCGACAGACTTGGGTTGGATGGGCACCAGCATCCAGGTGAACGAGGTTACGGGGTACACGCCACGGCCAAGTGGGTTCGTAATGGAGACACGAAAGTCTGCGGGGATGCCGTCCTGCGTCGCCGCAGCCGCGGCGGATACGCTCTCCGTTGTTGCCTTCACCCACTCACCCGCCGCGTTTCGCACGCGGCCGTACGTCATATTGTTTTGCGCGGCGTAGTTCATCTCCACATAGCCGAAGCTGTAGGGCGATTGCCGCACCATGCCGCTCACCCCTTCGCTGCCCTTTTCGCCAATGCCGACAGGCCACTTGACCGAGGTTGCGCGGCCGATGCGCGAGGCCCATACCGACGAGCACTTGCTGAGGAAGTCCGTCAGCACGAACGTCGTTCCTGAGCCGTCGGAGCGGTAAACAGGCAGGATCTCGTGGTCAGGCATTGTGAGGCCCGGGTTCTCCGCGACGATGCGCGGGTCGTTCCAGTTGGTGATGGTACCGAGGTAAATGTCGGCCATCACGCCGGCGGAGAAGTTCAACTCCCCCGCGACACCGGGCAGGTTGTAGACCGGCACCACCGCCCCCAGCACCGTCGGCACATGCAGCACCTTTACCGGCGACGCGGCCATCTGCTGATCCGTCATCGGCCCGTCGCTGGCGCCAAAGTCGAGGATGCCGTCGCTCACCTGCCGGATGCCGCCGCCGGAGCCGATGGGCTGGTAGTTGATTTCTACGCCCGGGTGCTCACGGTCGAAGCGCGCAAACCACTCCGCATAGAGCGGGTATGGGAAGCTGGCGCCGGCGGCGTTGATGCTGCCCGGCCGTGCGGCGTGCGTCTCACCGGGGTGCTTGCAGCCGGTTGCGGCAAACACCGCAAGCAGTGCAAGGGCGCAGGTCAGCCGCGCACGGACCATCATGCCTCTGCCTCCGCGGTCATGGCGGGCTCGTCTACATCCTCAGACTTGGCTGACGGTGCGATCGGCAGCGTGAACTGGAAGGTGCTTCCCTCGCCGAGCACGCTGCTCACGGACAGGTCGCCGCCGTGCTCCTCCACGAGGTGCTTCGCGATGGCGAGCCCGAGACCCGTGCCGCCGCTCTCGCGCGACCGCGCCTTGTCCACGCGGTAGAAGCGCTCGAAGATGCGGCGATGGTGCTCCGACGCGATGCCGGGGCCGAAGTCGCGCACGCGAAAGGCAACAGCGCCGTCCACCTCCACGGCGCTCAGCACCACACGCGCCGGATGACCGTCCTGCCCGGCGGCATACTTCGCGGCGTTTTCCATCAAATTGCCGAGCACCTGCAGGATCGCCAGTTCATCCGCCATCACGAGGGTGGCGGTCGTCTCCTCTACGGAAAAATCTACGTTGTCTTCCAGGTACATGCCGGCGGTGGCGCGCCGCGCCTCTTCCAGCAGGTAGCCCGCGCGTACCGGCTCCGGGGTCACACGTCGGTCGGCGTCCTCTACCTTCGCGAGCACCAGCAGGTCTTCGGTGAGGCGGTTCATGCGGTTGCCGTTCTTCAGGACCGTTTCAAGGTAGGCGCGCGCGTGCGACTGCAATGGCTCCGTATCCAGCAGCGTTTCCACGTAGCCGACGATGGAGGTCAGCGGCGTGCGCAGCTCATGCGAGACGTTGGCGACGAACTCGCGCTGTGTCCGCTCCAGCGCCTGCGCACGCGTTACGTCGCGTAGCACCACAACCGCTCCTCCGTTAGGCAACGGCGAGGCGCTCACGTCGAAGATGCGGCCCGGCAGCAGCGTGGCGCTGCGCTCCTGCGTGGCCAGCTGCTGCTCGACGGCAAGCTGCGCGGCGGCCAGCACCACGGGGTCACGCAGGGTGTGCACCAGCGAACGGCCAATGCGGATGGTACCGCCCATGCCGTGCTTTTCCATCACGCGTTGCATTTGGGAGTTGGTCCATTCGACGCGGCCTGCGCCGTCCACACCGAGCACGCCGTCCTGCATACCTTCAAGTAGTACTTCAAGTTGCTGTCGGCTCTGGCGCATCTGCGCGATCTGTTCTTCGTTCGCGTCCACGTTGCGCTGAAGCTGGCGAGGGATGCCCGCAAACTCGGGGCTGAGGGTCACCTGCGGCGCATGGGATGCATGGGCGATCACGGCCTCAAGCTGGGCCGCCTCGTCACGGACGCGCCGGCGTATCAGCCAGACTCCAAGAGCGATCAGGACGGCAAGGCCGCCGATGACGACCGCCGGCTCCGGCCTCCAAAGCAGGCTCAGTGCGGCTGCTGGCAGGGTCACACCGGCAACCACCAGCAACGCGAACAGCGAGATGGAGATCTTTCGCACAGAACCAACTCTCGAAGCGCCCAGGCGAGACGCCTACCGGTCGACGCGCTCGAAGCGGTAACCCGCACCGCGCATTGTCTTGAGGTAGCGCGGTGCCTCCGCGTCGTCCTCTATCTTCTCGCGAATGCGGCGAACGTACACGTCCACGGACCGCGGCGTAACGAATCGGGCATCGCCCCACACGGCGTCCAGCAGCTGGTCGCGGGAGAAGACGCGGCCCGGATGGCGCGCCAGGTAGTCCAGCAATCGGAACTCGGTGGCGGTGGTGGTGACCAGTTCGCCGCGCAGGCGGAGCTGCATGGCACTGCCATCGATCTCCACCTCGCCAAAGCGGATGGTCTCGGGCGACTCATGCCGCTCAAAGCGCCGCAACACGGCTTTGACACGGGCGACGAGCTCGCGCGGGCTGAACGGCTTGGTGATGTAGTCGTCCGCGCCAAGCTCCAGGCCCTGCACGCGGTCGGCTTCGGCGGCCAGCGCCGTAAGAAAGATAATCGGAACCGTGCTCAGGCGCGGGTTCTGCCGCAACCGCCTGCAAAGGTCCAGGCCGCCGCCGCCCGGCACCATGATGTCCAGAAGAAAAACCGCGGGCACCTCGCGCTCCGCCTCCGGCAGAACATCCAGTGCGGTACTGAAGGTCTTCACGACATAGCCTGCCGCTTCAAGGTTTACGCGCACGAGCTGTGCGATGTCGTGATCGTCTTCCAGAACAAATAGCGTCGATGGCAAACCGGTGAGGCTCCTTGCGGCAGGTGAGCCGCTATCGCACTCAGCCTAGCGTATCGCCCGTGCACTGTTGCGAACAGACGATGAAATCAGTCAGCAGGCATCGGCCAACCCCCGGCACAGTATCCATGTCCGACACGCTATGAGCTTCTCTTCCTGGCTGCTGGCGGATCTTGAAGTTCCCAGTGCAAAAGACGCGCACGAGCAACCGGAAGCGCAAAGTGCGTGGTGGAAGGTCATGTGCCTTACGGGCGTGGACTACTTCTCCACCCTCGGATACCAGCCGGGCATCGCATTCCTTGCCGCTGGCGCACTGTCGCCCATGGCAACGCTTGTGCTGGTGCTTGTGACGCTATTTGCGGCATTGCCGGTCTACCGGCGCGTCTGCCAGCAGAGCCCCTATGGTCAGGGCTCTATCGCCATGCTGCAGAAGATCTTCCCGGCATGGGGCGGCAAGGTTTTCGTGCTGGTGCTGCTTGGCTTCGCCACAACTGACTTCGTCATCACCATGACGCTTTCTGCCGCGGACGGCGCGGCGCACCTGATCGGCAACCCGGTCATGCCGCACTGGGCGGACCACCAGATCATCGTCACCCTGCTCATCCTCGCAGTGCTGAGCGCGATCTTCCTCAAGGGATTCAAGGAGGCGATCGGCATCGCTACCGTGCTGGTAGCTGCGTACCTTGCCCTAAACGCGGTCGTGGTGTTCGCGGCCTTTCGCCAGATCGTGCACCAGCCCGGCGTGATGCACGGCTGGCATCTCGGCTTGATGAACATGCACATCAGCATCTGGAAGATGGTGGGTGTTTCGATCATCCTTTTCCCACGATTGGCGTTGGGTCTGTCAGGTTTTGAGACCGGCGTGGCCGTGATGCCGCTCATCAAGGCGGCGAACACGGAAGAGCGGATCAAAAATGCACGGCTCCTGCTCATCACCGCAGCCGTCATCATGAGCGTCTTCCTCATGGCGACCAGCGTCGCCACAACCGTCCTGATTCCCGCAAAGGAGTTCCAGAAGGGCGGCGATGCCAACGGCCGCGCCATGGCGTGGCTCGCGCACCACCTGCTCGGCAACGTGGTGGGCACCACATACGACATCAGCACCATCCTGATTCTCGGCTTCGCCGGTGCGTCGGCGATGGCGGGTCTGCTGAACCTGATCCCCCGCTACCTGCCGAAGTTCGGCATGGCACCGGAATGGGCGCGCGCCTCGCGTCCGCTGGTGCTGGTCTTCATGGGCATAGCGACCGTGGTGACGCTGGCCTTCCGCGCCGACGTGGACGCGCAGGGCGGCGCCTACGCTACCGGCGTGCTGGTGCTCATCACTTCCGCTTCGGTCGCCGTCTTGCTGAGCGTGTGGAAGACCCTGCGGCTGCGCATCGCCTTCTTCATCACCACAGCGGTCTTCGTCTACACGACCTTGGTCAACATCGTGGAACGGCCCGAGGGTCTGAAGATCGCCTCGATGTTCATCACCACGATCCTGCTCGTCTCACTGCTCTCGCGCGCCATGCGCGCCGTGGAGCTGCGCATCACCGATGTACAGCTAGACGAAGCTGCCGAGCGCGTTTTGGCGGAGGACGACGATCAGCTCATCCGTCTCGTCGCGCGCGGACCGGAGAAGGGCGACGATGTCGCCGAACTGGACCTCTCCGATGGCAAGACACGCCTCTTCCACAATCTGTCTGCGGAGGAGTGCCTCATCTTCTTCGAAGTCGTTCGCGGCGACGCGTCAGACTTCTCCGAGACGCTTCGCGTGACCGGCCGTTCCGTCGGCAGGCACCGTATCCTGTCCGCGAACAGCCCGGTGGTGGCGAACTCCCTCGCAGCGATGCTGATTTACGTGGGCCGGCGCACCGGCAAGGTGCCGCACGTGTATTTTCGCTGGACGAGCGTCAGCCCCGTCACGAACATCTTCCGCTTCCTGTTCTTGGGCGAGGGGGATACCGCACCGCTCACGCAGGAAGTGCTGCGCCGGGCCATTCGTGATCCCGGGCAGCGGCCGATTGTGCACGTGAGCTAAAAGCTTGCCCTTACAGGTAAAGTGTGGGTGCTCTTTACGGCTTTAGCCGCCGAGATAGTGCGTCTGCTGCGGAAAGACGCGGCTTTAGCCACTGGGATGATCATCCCGGTGGCTAAAGCCATCTTTCCTAACCTACCGGCAGTTCTATCTCAGCGGCTGAAGCTGCGTGCTACCAGAATTCCGGCAGCTTGACAATGAAAGCTGTATGTGGATAGACGCCAGAGCGTCTTGGTCGAACCGTTAAGACTGCATCGACTCTTCGCTCGACCGGAGCCGGACAACGCGCTCCACAGCATACGGCGTTCGACTTGGCCCAGAGTGGAAGTGCCGCACCTGCAGCTCACCCAGCAGACCCACGCCCATCAGCTGAATACCAGCCAGCAGGAGTACAGCGGCGATGATGAATAGCGGACCATGCGCGAACAGAACATGGCCGCGCGTCCAGACCTTGAGCACCAGCAGATAAAGCGAAAGCAGCGCTCCGCCCAGGATGCTAATAGCCCCGAAGCTGCCGAAGAAGTGCAGCGGCCGTGTCAGGTACTTGAGCAGAAAGCGGATCGTCAGTAGGTCAAAAAAGACGCGAAAGGTGCGTGATATGCCGTAATGGCTCTTGCCGTGCAGCCGCGCCGGGTTCGAGATCGGCACTTCGCAGATCGCCGCGCCGTACCACGATGCAAGCGCCGGGATAAAGCGGTGCATTTGCCCATAGAGCGGGATGCTCTGGATCAGTTCGCGGCGGTAGGCCTTGAAGGTCGTCCCGAAGTCGTGGATATCTACACCGCTGAGCTTCGCCATCAGCCAGTTGGCCGCGCGCGAAGGGATGCGCCGCAGCACGAAGTTGTCAGCACGCTGCGAGCGCCATCCGCTCACCACGTCATAGCCCTCTTCAAGCTTCGCGAGGAACTGCGGAATCTCCGCCGGGTCGTGCTGCAGGTCGCCGTCCATCGCCAGCACATAGTCCCCGCTGCTGTGATCGAAGCCTGCGGCGAGCGCACTGGTTTGGCCGAAGTTGCGCCGCAGCTTGATCACCAGAACGCGGCTGTCCACGGCGGCAATCTCTTCCAACAGCCGGCAGGTGCGGTCGCGCGAACCATCATCGACAAAGATCAATTCGAAGCTGTCGCCCACCTGCTCCATGACGTCTTTAAGGCGGTCGTAAAGAGCAGTCACATTCTCTTCTTCGTTGTGGAACGGTACGACGATGGAGTACTTCGGCACCTCTTCATCGTACTAGACCAGGCGAGAAGCAGGACTCAGCTCATGCATGTTTACTAAAGAGTGAACCTGCCTCTCTTCTGCGACACAGGGCCGCAGCCAATGCTACCGTCGAGACACAATGGCAAAGCGGACAGTTGTTCTTTTGGTGATCGTGATTGTGGCTGTAGCTGCCGTGCTTGGATGGCAGCGGTACAAGACCTACAGCCACTACAACAATGGCGAGCTCACCTCGAACGACCTGCGCGACAACGGCACCATCACCGGCGATGTCATTGCCACGCCAAGCCGCTCCGATACAAAGGACACCGCGCCCCGCCAGCAGGCAGTGGAGCCGCAAAAGCCGGCTGCTACGGCGACAACGACCGCACCCGCAACCGACTCCGTTCCGGCAAACCCAACAAATGGGACGATCTTCGCCGGCACTGGCCGCTTCCAGGTGTACCGCCAGGGCAATCTCACCTGGCGCCTGAACACCGACACGGGCAGCACCTGCATCCTGTTCGCCACGGACGAAGAGTGGCGCAAGACCGTGGTCTACGACCATGGCTGCGGCAACAGCTAGGCCGCTGCTGTAGGGATCTGCTGAACTCTGCGGCTTCAGCCGCCGGGATAGATTCCGGGAACGACAGGAAACCGGCTTTAGCCGCCGAGATCCGTCATCCCAGCGGCTAAAGCCACTTGTGACAAGCCTGATCTGTCTATCTCAGCGGCTGAAGCCGCCGGCCTTCGAAGCGTCCACAAAGCTACGTAATCCCGCCCGGCGCAGCCGCTAGCGCCCGCTCCGTACGTCGTCATAGCGCCTGCGGTCTCGCTTCGACGGCCTGCCCTCACCAACTACCTCAAAGGAAGGCATGAGCCTGCGCTGCTCGGCGGCAAACTCGCGCTTCTTCTTGCTCTCGTCCGTCTCGCGATAGAGCGCCTGCGCTACGGGTGCGGGCCCACGCATCTCGCTTAGTTCAAGCACCTCGATCTCTAGCTCGCTGGCTTCCAGTCGTATCTGGATTAGTAGCCCCGGCCTGACCTCACGCGAAGGTTTGGCAGCGCTGCCTTGCACGTGAACGCGGTTCAGTTCGCAGGCGCGTGTCGCGAGGGTGCGCGTCTTGAAGAAACGAGCGGCCCACAGCCACTTGTCGAGTCTTACTCCCTGCATGCGGCGGCCTCGTCCTTCCAGTAGACCCTAGTCGTGTCCCGCGGGAAAAGGCGTAGCGCTACTCGAAGCCACGCGCTGTTCACAGCGCAACTCGGAGCCACATTCCGCGCGAACTCCGCGGTGAGCTCGGCATCCTGCTGCTTCCGCGCACGCAGATCCGCAGCAAGCCTCACTTTGAGGCTAGCTGGATGCGCTGTTCGACGCAGCAGCATGGCTCCCCGTTCAATCAGCGGTGCGACTCCCATGCGGTGGACCTGCTCGCAGAACACCGCGGCTGGTTGAACGCCGCGATGCACAAGGTCTACCAGCGAGGTTGAGGGATCGCACTGGACACCCACACCCACCGGCAATCCCTTTCGCAGCTCGTTCTTGAGGATGCGCAGCGCCTCACTCACCGTGCTGACGGTGAAATCAATGGCACCGTTGCGAGACGCCTCCCGCAACGGCTGCCCATCGCCTTCAACCACAAGGAAAGTGCCGCCGAGACCGAGCGTGGCAAGGCCCAGTGCGGTCTCAGACCTGCCAAGACCCGTTGCCAGCACCAGCACCTTGCTCCACGAGTGATGGATGCTCCACATCTTTGTGAAGTGTGCAAGCGTAAGGGCTTGCAGGGACTCGGCCTGATCGCGACGCGTGCCGTCTTGCTCCGCTGTGTGCAAGCCTCGTTCCCCTCCCTCTAGACTGCAAGTATGCAGACTGTTGCACGCACGTTGCGCTCGCTCGCGCTGATCTTCTGGCTCGGCAGCATCCTCTTCTTCGGCGCGATTGTCGCTCCCAACGCGTTTCGCATCCTCGGCAAGAGCGCGGAGTTCGGCACCTTCATCGGCGTCTGCCTGCTCGCATTGCACAGTGCCGGCCTGTGGTGCGGCGTCGCCATCATTGTCGCTGTGCGCCTGCTTCGGCAGCACGCCCGCCTGCCGTTGGTACAGATTGGGCTTGTCTTCGCCATGATGGTGCTGACCTTCGTGTCAAACCGCTTCATCATCGGCCCCATGGAGCACGACCGCGCGCTTGCCGGCGGCCAGATCGAGGCACTGCTACCCGGCTCTCCGTTGCGCGACGACTTTGAGGCCCGGCACAAGCTCTCCACCACGGTCGAAGGTGGGGTGCTTGTGCTTGGGCTTGCACTGGTTATTCTCGCTGCGTCTGAGCGGGAAGACGTGTTAGTCGTTGATCGCGACACCGTCTAGGGCCGCAGACCTACTCCACGGCATTGTGCGCCTTATAGCCATCACGCGCCGTGACGGTGTACTTGAGCTTTTTCTTCTTCTCATCCACCATCTGCAGCGGCATGCCCTCGTTGTCGACAAGCTCCACCTTGATCTTGCGATAGGTGCCGTCCTGCGCCGTGTTGGTGGGGCGATACGTCAGCACGTACTGGTTGCGGATGGACGCATTGATCTCGTTGAACACATCGGGCAGCGCGCCCTGAAAGACCGGGAAGTAGGCCTTGCCGCCGGTCATGTTGGCGAAGGTCCTCATCTGGTTGTCGGCCTGCAGGTAGTCCATGCGTGCGATACCGCCCATGCCGCCCCGGCTGTCAGCGAGCGTACGCACCAGCTGGCCGGTGCCGATGCAGTAGATGGAGATGTTCTGCGTGTCGCGAATCTTCTTGAGCATCGTGTCCAGCGTAATCTTCGAAAAGGTGTCGCGCCCGCTGGAAATGAGAATGACATACTTGCGGCCGTCGATGCGGCTCAGCCGATCGAGCGTCTCATAGAGTGCATCGAACTCGTCCGTGTCGGAGAAGCCGGGAATGGTGAGTGTCTGCAGCGCCTGCGCTGTGACCTGCTTGTCACGCGTAAAGTCCGTGAGGATGTGCGTGCGCAGGTCGTAGGTGATGACCGCGATGTAGTCCTCGGGCTTGAGCGTCTTGAAGAAGACGTAGGACGACTCGCGCATGTCCTGGATGAACGCCCAGCTGTTCGCCGCAAACTCCAGCAGCATCACCGCCGTAATCGGTGCCTGCGTGGTGCGTACGTCCGTCTGCGGCGCACCATCCTCCGTCACGCGAAAATTGCCGCTCTTCAAGCCGGGGACGAACTGCCGCGTCTTCTCAAGCTGCACGCTGACGTCCACCGTGACCACGGGCACGTCAACGCGCAGGGAGTAGTTCTCAAGACCCTTGGGCGTCTGCACTTTTTCTTCCGCTGGCGCGGGCGGGGGCTCGGGATCGCCCTCTTTCTTCTTCTTGAGCACGATGGGCCCGTTGTCCTGCACCGGCCCGCTGTCATCAGGCTGGGCTGCCGGCTTTTTCGGCTGTGGCGTCGTGGTCTGCGCAAGGGAGGCAGGAACGGCAGCGCAGAGGCAAAGCGCCAGCACAGCGAGCGGGATACGGCAAAGACGGAGCAAACTCACTCGGCAAATCCTCACAGAGGAAACTTTACAGGGTTAGATGCCGGACTGTTCAGGCGTAGCAGGCCGCAGACAGCGTTGGCGTGAACACATCAACATCGACTGCAGCCGCGTAGTTGGCACAGGAGCGTTGGCGTGAACACATCAACACCGAATGCAGCCGCGTAGTTGGCACAGGAGCGTTGCCACTCTACTCTGATAGACGTGACTGCTTCGCGAAAGGCTCCGCGCCTCGCTACCCTGCTGGCTGTTGGATTGAGTTTGCGCGCGGCCATGAGCCTTGCGCAGACACCGCCTGCGGGCCCCCCGCTGAACGCACCGATTTTCCCGCTGAGCGACGTGCACCGTGGTTTGCATGGTACGGCGTGGACGGTCTTCGAGGGCGTCAACCCGGAGCCGATGGAGGTGGAGATTCTGGGCCGCATGCCAAACGGCATCGGGCCGGGCCAGGACATGATCCTGGCGCGCCTGCACGGCACCAAGCCTGAGTTCACCGGTGTGGTCGCGGGCATGAGCGGATCGCCGGTCTACATCGACGGCAAGCTCTTGGGATCGCTGAGTTATCGCATCGGCCAGTTCAGCAAGGAGCCGATCTGCGGCATCACGCCGATCTCGCTGATGTTCCAGGTGCGCGATCTGCCAGGCGGTCCGCCAGAGGCAGCCGCTCCGCAGGCACAAGCCGCGCACGCAGACGAAACAAGCAGCCAGCGTCTCACAGCGATCGCAACGCCACTGGTCTTCTCCGGCTTTTCCGACGAGGCTCTTGCGCGCTACGGAGCCGGCTTCCGCTCCATGGGCCTGGAGCCTGTAGCCGGCCTCGGCTCTGCGATGCCCGAGCAGGCACAGCCAGAGCCCATCGTGCCCGGCTCGGCCGTCTCGGCAACGCTGGCCCGCGGAGACCTGAACATCGCCGCCACCTGCACCGTCACCTACGTGGACGCGAAGCAACTGCTCGCCTGCGGGCACCCCATTACGCAGTATGGCGACATCGCCGTGCCCATGACCAAGGCTGAGGTGCTGGCAACACTGCCCTCCCCCGCGAACGCCTTCAAAATCGTCAACACGACCGAGACAGTCGGCTCTTTTACGGAAGATCGGGCCAACGCCATCGCCGGCACCTTCGGCAAGAACGCGCCCATGATCCCCGTCGCTGTAGAGCTTGCGCCGAAAGCGGGAACGAGTCTGCCTGCGCGCTCCATCCACTTTGAGGTTTTGCGCAATCGCGAGTTGACGCCGCAGGTGATGCTCACCGGCATTTTTCAGGCGCTGAGTGGCACCAACACCGCAGGCACGGAGATGAGCCTGCGCGTGACGGGTGAGCTAAACGTGGAAGGCTACGCGCCCGTGCAGCTGAATCAGACCTTCTCCTCTGGCGAGGGCGCAGCCGCAGGACAGGCCGCGGTCTTTGTGGCGCAGCGTTTCTCGCGGATCTACAGCAATCCCCTGCAGCAACCTGTCGTTAGCAACGTTAAGCTGCACGCGGAGGTCATCCCTGTCCGGCGCTCGGCGCAGCTCGAGTCCGCGCGGCTGAGCACGGATGAGATCCGGGCCGGCGAGACCGTCACGGTGGAAGCCACGGTGCGGCCCTACCAAGCGGAGGCGCGCGTGGTGCGCGTGCCCGTGACGCTGCCGACGACGCTTGAGAGCGGGCCGCTGCGCATCCTGGTGAGCGACGCCGCCACGCTGGATCGCGTGCTCGCGCCGCCGCCGGCCTCCGCCGCCCATCCGCTCGATCTTGCCGACACGGTCGCGCAACTCAACCGCACGCACTCGAATGAGCGCCTCTACGTCACGCTGCTGGACCATGAGACGCAGGCGGTGACGGCCGCCGCGACACTGCCTGCGCTGCCGCCGTCGATGGCCAATGCGATGCAGCCGCTGCGCGAGTCACGTGAGGTGTCATTCACGTCGGAGACGGCACGTGAGGCCGGCTCTGTTCCGCTGGATGCCGCTGTCTCCGGCTCACAAGTGCTTACGATTTTGGTGCGATGAAGACAGCCGCGCCTGCTGCCACACGAAGGGATATGCCTTTGCGTTTTGCTCGATTTGCCTTGTCGTTTGCGGTACTCGCCACGCTCACCGGTGTCATGAGCGCCCAAGGCACACGCCAGTGGACGACCACACGCTTTGAGGAGTTTGAGCGCGGCACACCGCAGAACGTGGCCATCCGCAATGATGGCCGCATCGAGCCCGCGCCGGCCCTGCGCACCGTAGCGACGACCAACGCCACCTACCTGTGGTCGCTTGCCGTGGAGCCGGACGGCAACACGCTGGCGGGCACGGGTGCCGCGACGGGTGGCTCACAGCTTCTCCGCTTCGACGGCAAGGGCGGCAGTTCCGTCGATGCGGAGTTCAAGGAGCTTAACGTGCAGGCGGTAACGGTCGAGAAGGATGGTGCTGCGCTCGTCGCCACATCCCCGGATGGCAAGGTCTATCGCGTGCGCAAAGGTGCTAAGCCTGAGGTAGTCTTCGATCCCGCAACTACCACGGAAAAGCCGAAGTATCTCTGGAGCCTTGCGACAGAAGCGAATGGAGACCTGCTGGTGGCGGCGGGCGCACCCGCGGCTATCTACCGTGTGCCCCACGCCTTGGGCTCGAAGCCGCAACTGCTCTTCAAATCGGGCGACCAGCACATCCGCACCCTGCTCGTCGCGAAAGACGGTACTATCTACGCCGGCTCCGATGGTGCGGGCATCGTCTACCGCATCGCACCGGGCGGCAAGGCCTTTGCACTGTACACCGCGCCCAATCACGAGATCACCTCGCTCGCGCAGGACC
>CAXTJS010000023.1:0-15179 GCA_964244605.1 uncultured Terriglobus sp.
CGCCGGTGGGTATGTCGCGCAGACGCGAACTGCGGTCGCTGGGAGCCCGCCGTCGCGTTGGAATCCTTGCTGTGGCCAACGGGGCTAAACGCCAGTCGTGCCGGAGGGCGGCGTCAGATCAGCCGGTGCACCCTCACCACTGCGCGCCGGTGTGTGCGGCCGGTCCGTGTGGCTGCCGGAACGCATGCTCACCACGGTCGAGATGGCGTGCTTGAAGATCAGCTGCTCCTGCGCGTTGTTCTCGAGCAGCACCGAGTACTTATCGAAGGAGCGGATCTTCCCGGTCAGCTTCACGCCGGAGACCAGGTAAATCGTGATGGCGCTCTTGTCCTTGCGGACCGTGTTCAGAAAGGTGTCCTGAATGTTTTGTGCCGGCTTGGAATCCATAGTGCCGATCTCCTCAACTGCGGGCCCGTTCATGCGGGCCCGCTGTACTTACCGCCTCTGATAAAAACCGTGCAGCCTTGCCGATTGAACCGGAAGTGCGTCTCTGCCCGGCAGCTGAAAGCAAGGCACATCATGCGTGCATTGCCCCTCAAGGCTCCCACCCTACAAAAAAGCGCGTCGATACGCAAGGAATGGAGATACCTGCCGCCTTTTTAGACGCAGGCGGACGGGGCATGTTGCGCCTTCTTTTGAGCAAGGAATCACTCGCGCGCGCCTGCTTCGAAGTCGCAAGTACGATGAATGAGATGGCAAGTGATTGGAAGACTTCCGCCGTAATCGATTCTCCGCAGGCGTCCGCCGCACCCATCCCCATGCTTGATCTGGCGCGCCAATACGAAACAACCGGCGACGCCATTCAGCAGGCGGTCGCGGACGTTTGCCGTGGCGGACGCTTCATCCTTGGCCGCGAGGTCGCCGACCTGGAGCGTGCTGTCGAGCAGCGCTGCACCGGCACCACGGCTATCGGGTGCGCCAGCGGAACGGACGCCCTATGGCTCGCGATGGCCGCGCTCGGCATCGGCGAGGGCGACGCGGTGGTGACCACGCCCTTCTCCTTCTTCGCGTCGGTCAGCAGCATCCTGCGCGCGGGCGCAACGCCGGTGCTTGCCGACATTGAACCTGCGTCGTTCAACCTGAGCGCCGCAGCCGTGGAGGCTACGCTTCTCGATCGAAGAGCCGCAGGCATGGCAGACGTAAAGGCATTCATGCCGGTGCACCTCTACGGCCAGTGCGTCGACTGGGACAGCTTCACCGCACTCGCGGCAAAGCACGGCGTTGCGCTGATTGAAGACGCTGCCCAGGCCTTCGGTGCCGCGTGGAACGGTGTACCCGCCGGAGCGCTCGGCGACGCCGCTGCCTTCTCGTTTTATCCGACCAAGAACCTGAGCGCCTGGGGTGATGCCGGCCTCACGACCATGCGCGACGCCGCTGCCGGGGAGCGCGCGAAAGCTTTGCGCGCCCACGGCATGCGCCGCCGCTACTTTCACGATGAGCTCGGCTGGAACAGCCGTCTGGACACCGTGCAGGCCGCCGTGTTGCTGGTGAAGATGCGTTTTATCGACCAGTGGAATGACCAGCGGCGTGACCTCGCCGCCCGCTATACAGAATTGTTTACGCAGGCAGGGCTCACCGGCAACGTCGAGGACGCTGCGATCGTTCTGCCCACCGCCGACCCGCGTGGGACACACGTGTGGCATCAGTACGTCATCCGCACGCCGCGACGCGACGCGCTACGCGACTACCTGCAGGCACACGGCATCGGGTCAGAGGTCTACTACCCTGTGCCGCTACACCTGCAGAAATCGCTCGAGCACCTCGGCTACCGTGAGGGCCAGTTCCCCGAAAGCGAGCGCGCAGCGCGTGAGGTGCTCGCGCTCCCGATCTACCCGGAGCT
The DNA here is from genome assembly GCA_964244605.1 of uncultured Terriglobus sp. Lineage (GTDB taxonomy): Bacteria > Acidobacteriota > Terriglobia > Terriglobales > Acidobacteriaceae > Terriglobus. The sequence continues at coordinate 1,841 of CAXTJS010000023.1, forward strand.
TCGTCGCGATGAGCAGGACCGCGTCGTTGAGGCTATCGCAGACTTCCTGAACCGCCTCTGAAGCGGGTGCTCCATTCTTCGCGCTCTTCGCCTAGGGTGGGGTAAAGTTTGCCAGAACGTCATCCGGCAGACTGAAAGAAAGAGACTTCGTACTTCGTACGAATGGAACCGACCCTTTGCAAAAATGCGCAAAGGATGGGGCACGGCGTGGTAGCTGCCACAAAGCTTAGAGCGCTACCATGGACCTGTGTTGCAAACCAGCAAGACCGTCCACGTCGGCAACGTCGCATTCTGCAACGACGCGCCACTGACGCTCATCGCCGGCCCGTGCCAGATGGAAAGCCGCGCCCACGCGCTCGAGACTGCGCGCGCCCTGAAAGAGATCGCCGCAAGCGTCGGCATCGGTCTTGTCTACAAGTCCAGCTTCGATAAGGCGAACCGCACCAGCGGCTCGGCCCAGCGTGGCATCGGCCTCGCCGCCTCGCTGCCTATCTTCGCCGAGATACGCGAGACGCTCGGCCTGCCTGTGCTCACGGACGTGCATGAGAGCCAGCAGTGCGCGCCTGTTGCCGAAGCTGTGGACATCCTGCAGATTCCGGCGTTCCTCTGCCGGCAAACCGATCTTTTGCTCGCCGCAGCAGAGACCGGGCGCACGGTGAACGTGAAGAAGGGCCAGTTCCTCTCACCGACGGACATGCACAACGTCGTTGCCAAGCTGAGCAGTTCGGCAGGCGGCGTGCTGCTCACGGAACGCGGTACCAGCTTCGGCTACAACACGCTCATCAGCGACATGCGCGCGCTGCCGACGATGGCGCTCACGGGTGCGCCGGTGATCTTTGACGCAACCCACTCCGTGCAGCAGCCGGGCGGCCTTGGCGGTGCCAGCGGCGGCCAGCGTGAGTTCGTGCCCGTGCTGGCGCGCGCGGCCGTGAGCGTGGGCGTGGCCGGCGTCTTCATCGAAACACATCCTGACCCCGACCATGCGCCTTCCGACGGACCCAACATGATGCCGCTGCGCAGCATGGAAGCGCTGCTGCGCGAGTTGATGGCCTTCGACGCTCTAAGCAAGCAGTACGCGGCCGAGGCACGAAGCGCATGAGCGACGCCGCGAAGGATGTCGCGTCAGCCCTCTCCACCGTTGCCTGCGAGACGAGCGGCCTTGAGGCTCTGCGCGACTCTCTGCGCGGTGATCTTGGCGAGCGCTTCAGCAAGGCGGTGAGCCTGCTGGCGGCATCAACAGGACGCGTCATCGTCACCGGCGTTGGCAAGAGCGGGCACATCGCCCGCAAGATCGCGGCGACGCTGGCGTCCACCGGAAAGCCCGCGCACTTCGTGCACCCGTCCGACGCGAGCCACGGCGATCTCGGCATGATCCGGCCTGAAGACGTGGTGATCGCGCTCTCGTGGTCCGGTGAAACCTCTGAGCTTGCCGACCTAATCGCCTACACCCGCCGCTTCGCCGTGCCGCTGATCGGGAGCACCGCCCGCGCGGAAAGCGCCCTCGCACAGGCTGCCGATGTGGCGATGGTGCTGCCGCGCAGTGCCGAGGCCTGCCCCGATTCGCTCGCGCCCACCACCAGCACCACCATGCAGCTTGCACTCGGCGACGCGCTCGCCGTCGCGCTCCTCAACCGCCGTGGCTTCTCCTCGGACGAGTTCCGCGACTTCCACCCCGGCGGCCGCCTCGGCTCACGCCTGCAGCGCGTGCGCGAACTGATGCACACGGGCGACGAGGTCCCCACGGTATCGGAAGACGCGACGCTGGCAGCGGCCATCGTGCGCATGACGAGCGGACGCTTCGGCATCACCGGCGTCGTCGACGCAGCAGGCAAGCTGGTCGGCGTCATCACCGATGGCGACTTGCGGCGTGCGTTCTCCCGCGGCTTTCAGGAGTGCCCCGCGCACGAGGTGATGGGCCGCCACCCGCGCACCATCGCGCCGGACGAGCTCGCCTCCGCCGCGCTTGCGCGGATGAACGCGGAGAGCATCACCAGCCTCTTCGCGGTGGAGGATGGGCGCGCGACGGGCATCTTGCACATTCATGATCTCTTGCGGGCCGGGCTGGTCTAGACGATAGGTCTTCTCTGTAGCCATTTCCTCTCAAACAGTGTCATCCCGAGCGAGGCGAAGGTTGGAAGGCTTGCATTTACCCAGCAGTAGAGCAGACCCTGCTTGTATGTGAGGGTCACGGCTTCCGTCGTGGAGGGGCACGGCTCCGTCATCGGAGGGGCACGGCTTCAGCCGTGCCGATTACCTAAATCTAGCGATGCCGCGCGGCCTCTGCGTCCATGAGGAACGACGCTGTCGCTCCGCGCGGAATCGAGTAAGCAGAGGACTAGCTTGAGGTAGAGGCGCGCTTACGCGGCCAGCCGCGTGCCTCTTCCAAAGTGCGCGGACGGAACAGCCGCTCCTGCTTATAGTCTTGACCGCGCACGCCTCCGCTAGGCGGGAGATGGCACGGCTGAAGCCGTGCCCCTCCGAAACCAAAGCTTGTGCCGTTAGATTTGGAGGGCTGATCGCTGGCGGAGATCTTCGCTTCGCTCGGGATGACACTGCTAAAACTTAGCAGCATTTCTCCTGATGATGTGGTGCCGGACAGAGCATACAAATGCCAGTTTTCTTGGTGAAAACTGGCCCAAGCATCTCCTTCGGTCTACACCTTCATGAGAAATACTCTAGCCCTGCTGATCATTGCTCGAAATACTTTTCAGCCCGTAGCTGCGCGTCCCGGTTACCTGGTACCCATCCGGCAGTTGCAGGGTTGCAGCAGTCATCGCTCCATAAACGCGCCGGGTCAGCACGAGGTGATCACCGATGAAAACTTCCACGACCGAGTGGTCTAAAAAGCAGCGCACCGTGAACTGCTCCGGCAGCTTTGCATTCAGCGGGACATTCTTACCGGCCCACAGCAGTCCACCGGTGCCGGAAATTGCACCACTCTGAACGCGAAGTGCCGCGCTCTGGAAGCGGTACGGGCGCGGAACAGGCCCTCCCATCGAGCGAAGCGACACATGAGAGACATCCAGCAGTAACTCCCACTGTTGCGCGCTATCCCGCGCAGCAGCGTCACCCATCACGAGTTCATTGCGCAAGGAATGTGCCTGCTCCGCGGCTGCAAATCGAAGCTGATTGCCCTCAAGCGTGAGCACACGCGGCAGGCTCATGCAACCAGCCCAGCCTGCCTTGGCGAACTCCGCTTCGGGCCGGTCCTCGGGGATCCAGCCCCACAGGATGCGGTTGCCCGCGGCGTCCAGCTGTGTCTTGGGCGCGTAGTACGGGCCGTGGTTCAGGATGCCCTCGCTCTCGGGCGACCATCGCATGGTGCGCTTGTTCAGCGTGCCCACTTGCCACAGTGTCTGGCGGCCTTCGGGTGTGCCGGTGGAGTGGATGAGTACGTGCTTACCGCGCAGCGGGAAGAAGTCGGGGCACTCCCATGTTTCGCCTGAGTCGACCGTGTCCTCGGTCTGCTTGTTGACCGGCTTGCCCTGCGCAAAGATGCCTTTGTACGCCCACTGCTTCAGATCGGCGGACTTATACAGAAGCACGTCGCCGCCCTTGCCCTTCTCGCCGGAGGCCAGCAGCATGTACCAGCCGTCCTGCTCGCGCCACGGCGTGGGGTCGCGAAAGCCCGTGACCTTCATGCCCTGCGGCGGGCTCGTGATAACCGGCTGTGGCACTTTGTCCCATGTGTCGAGAGAGGCGTCAGGATCCTTACCGTTGCTGGCCGATGGCGTGGCCAGGTTCTGCGTTTCCCTGGTCGGCGGGTGCGAGTTCCAAAGCGTCGCCTCGTCTGCGGACGAGTGTGCGATGCCCGTGTAGAGGATCGCCGGGCGTCCCTTATCGAGCACCATGCTGCCGGTGAACACACCTGCGGCATCGGCGCTGCCGGGCGTGGGCGCGAGAGCGATGGGCCGGTCGGTCCAGTGCACCATGTCCTTGCTGACGGAGTGGTACCAGTGCATGTCTCCCCACACGGACGCGTTGGGGTTGTACTGAAAGAACATGTGGTAGCGCTCGTTGAAGTAGACCGGCGCGCACGGGTCGTTCATCCAGCCGCGCTTCGGCATCAGGTGGTAGCGCGGGCGCAGCGGGTCGTTGTCGATGACCTGCTGCGGCGGGAACTCGGCAAAGGCGAACTGCGGCAGGGCCGAGACGGTAGCCGCGGTGGCGAGGCCCTGCAGAACTTTGCGACGTGTAATCGTCATGGCTTCGTAGGATGCGCGTTGAATGAGGGCTTTGTCATGCGCGACAGTTGGAGTGTGTGATCTTCTCCACATATATTCAAGGCTGGCCACCAAGGAAGCACCGCGGGGGTGCTCCGAAAGCAACTAGGGGAGCGAAGAGGAGAAACGGTCTTTCTCACGCGTGCCTGTGCGGTCGACAGCCTGGATAATCGGCCCCTAGACCCCGCTTCTAAAACCATAAGTCTTCCGAGGAGATCGTGCACTCTCAACGGACAGGTTCCTTCCGCTTTTTGCCCCTCTTGTCTTTCTTCTCCTCATCCGGCTGCAAGCGGGCTTCAGCGGGTGGCTGCGTGCCGGGCTTCAGCACGCGGCGGGTGTTATTGCCCTCAAGCCGGTAGGTCTTCGCGACCAGGTTCGCCGCACCGGGTGCGTACATGCCTGTCTGCGGATCGGGCTGCGGCACCGGCGCACCCGCGCCCAGCACCGTGTAGGTGTACGACGGTGCCGGCCCCATGTAGGGCGTGCCCTTGGCCGGATTGATGGTGCCCGGGTCAACGCCGATCTTCACCGGCAGGTAGCCGAGGATGTTGCGGTCGCGGTTTGCGCCCTCGTAGCGGTGCTTCTTCGTGTTCCAGTAGAAGACGCGCAACTGGTTGAAGTCGTAGGGCAAGCCGGCTTTGAACGGGCTCAGCACGCAGACGTAGTTCGGCACGTCCTTGATGGCACCCTCAATCTCAGGGTCGTTGACCATGTTCAGCACGTAGGCGCCGACGATGCGCTGGTTCTCGGCGTACTTTGCGACGGAGTCGGGCACGTCCACGTCGAGCATGCGGCTCAGCATCCAGCCAGTGTGGCTGTGGCTGTCGCGCACCAGCCACCAGTCTTCCATCGCCGGTGGCTCGGGTGGGGTCGCCGGCTCCGCGGCGGGGATCTTCGCACCTTTCTTGCCGTTGGCAATGGCGTTCGCCTCCGCAGCCGGTTTGGCGGCGGTGATCACGGTTCCCGGTGGGACGGGCTTGAGCGTGCTGGCGCGCGCCAGCAGCTTCAGCTTCTCGCCTTCGTCCAGGCGGAAGAGCTTGTCTGTGTCGCGGCCCGGCTTGCTGTGCAGGTACACGTCGTCGCGCACCACACCGCTGGCGACGGCGGAGTCTTTGCTGTGCGCCTCACCAAGCTGGTCGAACTCCTTCTGCACCGCTTCGGTCGCAACAGCCTTTTCGTCGATCCAACCGATTTCGCCCTTGTCGGTCTTGACCTTGTAGAAGCGCTTGTTCGACTCAAGAATCTCAAGCCGCTGCCCGTTGCTCACATTGCCTGTGCGATTTGAGACGGCGGCGATGCGGTCGCGCAGAAACGTCGTCTTGGCCGTGACGTAGACGTAGTGCGTCAGCATCTTCGGCTTCATGCCGGGGCAGCCGGCCAGTAGGGCTACCATCAACGTGCACGAGAGCGCCTTCGCGAAACTTGCCCCGGATGTGCGCGCGGGCGATGCGGGAGCAGGCTGTTCGGGCACGTTCATTCCGACGTTCAGGGTAGCATCGCGCGTTGTGCCCTGTTGGCCAGCAGCAAGGAGCTAGTGAGACAGCGCGATGAAGTTCGCGTTGGTGCCCGTGGCGGACGTGGTCACGCTGTTCAGCTTGCCCGCGACGGTTGCGTCGAAGCCGTAGACGGTGAGGTCGGGTGTGCCGTTGAACGCAGCGGCGAGCAGGTACTTGCCTGTGCTGTCAGCCGCCAGGTTGCTGACCGCGGTACCTGACGCGAAGGGCGATCCTGTGACGGCGGTAAGCGCCGCATTCGCGCCGATGCTGTAGGCCGTAATGGTGTTGTCGCCGCGATTGGCGACGTAGACGTACTTGCCCGCATTGTCCAGCGTGACTGAGTACGGCAGCGCACCCGTCGCGTAGGTGGTGCTAGTGGTCGGCGTCAGCACGCCTGTGTTCGACACGCCCGCGACGACGAGCCCCGCACCGGTGCCGGTTCGCACGATATACAGCAAATTTCCCGTCGGGTCCCACGCGATGCCGTTGTCACCCGTGCCTGCAGACGGCGTATTCGGATTCAGAAACGTGAACTGGCCGGTGCCGCTGTTGAAGCTGAACAAGAGCTCGCCTGCCGAGCCCAGTGCCGCGGAAACCACTGTACCCGCCGGGTTCAAGCGGATCACGTGCGGCGTGGCGATGGCTGCTGTCTGGAACGGAGCCCCGCCATTCGCAGCCAGGCTCCCATCCGTGCCGATCGCGAACAGATCGATGTCGTTACCCGTGCCGTCCAGCACCATCAGCCACTTGCCGTCCGGCGTCGTCTGCATGTCAATGCAGTTGGCGTTGGCTAACGCCGCGCCGCCGTTCAGTTGCGTGATTGCGCCGGTGGACGACAGTGCGTACCCGAAGATCTGCGTTGCGTTCCCAACCCAGAGAAACTTGTTCCCGCGAGAGACGGCAGCCGCCGTTACAGGTGTCGGCGTCGTGTACGTGATGGGAGCGCCGGGCAATACGGAGAGTGTGCCGGTCGCTGAAATCGCGAAACCTGAGACGGTATTGGCTCCAGGGTTGACGACGAAGGCGAGATTTGTCGAGGTTGCCGTTCCGGTACCGGTGCCCGTCGTCGCGGCTGGATCCGTAAAGAAGCCGTCACAGCCTGACAGCAGCAGCAAAGCACTTGCGGTTACTGCAAGGGAACAGGAACGTACTTTGGAGAGAACCGGCATACACACTTGGACGAGGGCAGCGACCTTCCGCACGGTCATACCCGGGCTAGTTTGCGCGCGTCTGGCACGCGGGGCAAACGCCGATCACGTCGACCGACACACGTTCCACCACAAACCCATTCGGCAGACGCAGCCGGGGAGAACCGAGGCCCAGCTCTGCATCGTCCACGTCCATAACCGCCTTGCAGACCGAGCAGACCAGGTGGTGATGCGGCTCCTTGTTCATCTCAACGCGCAAGGTGCCATGGTGCATAGAGAGCTCGCGAAAGACGCCGCTCTCCACAAACAGGTGGATGTTCTTGTAGACCGTTGCGAGCGAGACCGAAGGGATGCGCTGCTTCACGGCGGCATACACTTCTTCCGGCGAGGGATGGCCGTACATGCCCTGCATCGTCTCGTAGAGCACCTGCCGCTGGTGCGTCACGGCGATGCCGTGCTCCGCGCAGAGTGCTCGAAAGGTGGAAGGGCTGTCCTGCATTGCTCCCTTAAGTAGAAAAGACGGCATCGGCAGTGTCAAGCATCGAAGCGCCGGTGCGTCTAGCCCAGGGAAGGGTAGGCTATGTCTTCCTCGATTGACCGAGCGACTTTTTCTATGAAGATCGCTCTTCATAGCCGGACATAGTGCATGTGTCCCCATTGGCATCGCCTATCACGCACACGTATGCTGATGAGCGCTGGCGACCGTCGCCGCTCAGGAGCTCCCTTGCACCTCTCGCGCCGCATCTTCACCCTCTGCCTTGTTGCTGGTTTCGCCGCGCCGTCACTGCTTGCCGCCAACAAGCCAAGAGCGCGTTGGACGGAGGCGCAGGCCACCGCGTACATGGCGAAGCAGAGCTACCCGGTGGGCGGCAACTTCTTGCCGCAGGACGCGATCAACCAGCTGGAAATGTGGCAGGCCGCCACATGGGACCCGAAGGAGATCGACCGCGAACTCGGCTGGGCGCAGGGCATCGGCATGACGACCATGCGCGTCTTCTTGCACGACCTGCTCTGGGAGCAGGACAGCAAGGGCATGCTCACCCGCATGGACGAGTTCCTCGCCATCAGCAAGCGCCACGGCATCAAGCCCGTCTTCGTCTTCTTCGACAGCTGCTGGGACCCGGAACCGAAGCTGGGCGCGCAACACCCGCCCATCCCCGGCGTGCACAACAGCGGCTGGGTGCAGAGCCCCGGCGTGGCCCTTGCCGATCCCGCACAGCAGGCCAGGCTTGAGCGCTATGTCAAAGGCGTCGTCGGCCACTTTGCCTCAGACGACCGCATTCTCGCGTGGGACTTGTGGAACGAGCCGGACAACGGCGGTGGCGGCAACTACATCACGAATCTGAAGAACAAGGTCGAGCTCATGGACGAGATGCTTCCAAAGGTCTTCGCCTGGGCGCGCTCGGTGGGCCCGGTGCAGCCGCTGACCAGCGGCGTGTGGGACCATGCCGAGACCTGGGGCGACAGCAGCCAGTGGAACGCAACGGAGAAGACCCAGCTCACCGAGAGCGACATTATCAGCTTTCACAACTACGACTGGCCTGAGACATTTGAGAAGCGCATCGTCTCGCTGCAGCCACTGAACCGGCCCATCCTCTGCACGGAGTACATGGCCCGCGGCAACGGCTCCACCTTTGACGGCAGCCTGCCGGTCGCCGCCAAGTACCACGTGGGCGCCATTAACTGGGGCCTGGTGCAGGGCAAGATGCGCACAGACCTGCCGTGGGACAGCTGGAAGGTGCCCTACACCGACCGCAAACCGCCGATCTGGTTCCACGACGTCTTCTATCCAGATGGCAAGCCGTACCGCCAGGCGGAAGCCGACGAAATTCTGCGCATCACCCGTGAGCAGAACGCGGCGCGGTAACGCCGGATAGAACGCGTAAACTTGAGCCGATGCGGATTTTCACCCTGCCAGAGGCGCAAACTCTCCTGCCCGTCCTTGATTCGCTGCTGCTGCGTGCGCAGAAGGCGGCCGGCGTTGCCACGGCTCGCGAGCACTCGCTGCAGTCGCTGCACCAGGCGATCTTTCTGGCGGGCGGCATGATGGTCGACCTGCCCCGCGTGGCGCGCCTGAAGGCTGAGCACGACAAGGCCGTCGACGAAGCGCGCGACAGCCTCGGCGAGATCGGCGAGATCGGTGTCGAGGTGAAAGACCTGCACACCGGCCTGCTTGAGTTCCCCTTCCAGCTTGAGGAGGACGTGGTGATGCTCTGCTGGACTCAGGGGGAATCAAGCATCCGCGCCTGGCGCACCGCAGAGCAAAGCTTTGACGACCGCCAGCCGCTGGACGACCGCTTTACCGGCGGAACACGGCCCCACTAGGTAGCTCTTCGCGAGGTATCCCTCGACGGAGCTGGTAACACTTCGTCATTTCGACCGGAGCGACGGCTTCTTGTCGCGGAGCGGAGAAACCTGCTTCTTGCTCATGCAGTTGGGGTACTCAAGGAAAGCAGGTTTCTCCACTCCGCTGCGCTCCGGTCGAAATGACGCTTCCAAGGTCGGGCAAAGACCACCTCAGAGTGCCTTACTCCAAGGCTCCGCTCCGTCGCTGAAGCCAGCACTCAGCTCAGCCGATACACTCACCACACACATGCACGCCCGCCGCAACTTCGGCCTTGACGTCGCGCGCTCGCTCGCGATTGCCATGGTCTTTCTCTCGCATGGCGTTTCCGCGCTGGAGGTGCTGGGCGTCGGTGTCGACCTCTTCTTCGTCCTCTCGGGCTTCCTGATCGGCCGCATCTATCTGCGCGCGCAGGCCGACGCGCATGAGCGCCCCGGCAGCTACTCGCTTTGGAAGTTCTGGTTCGCCCGCTGGTTCCGCACGCTGCCACCGTACCTTGCCGCGCTCGCGCTCTTCGCCATCGCTGAGCGGGGCTTCCACAACAACACGGTGCACCGCTACTACCTCGTCTTCTTGCAGAACTATCTCGGCATGGACGGCTTCGGCCCCTCCTGGTCCCTCTGCGTGGAGGAGCACTTCTACCTCGCCCTGCCGTTACTCGGCGGCCTTGCGCTCCGTCTTCGCGCGCGGCGGCATCTGCTGTGGCTCTTGCCGCTGCTCGCGCTCGTGCCCCAGGCCCTGCGCACCACGGCACTGCTGCATGGCGGCCTGCCGAAAAACTGGTACTGGCGCACCCATCTGCACGCGGAAGGTCTGGTACTGGGCGTCTGGCTCGCCTACCTCTTTCTGGACCGGGCCGCCCTGTGGCAGCGGCTGCGTGCTGCGGCATGGCTGCTCAGCGCCCTTCCCATCGGTCTGCTTGCGTACCAGAAGCTGCACCCGCAACAGCCGCTCGGCTTCCAGTCCGTTGTCTTTCTGCTGTATGCACTCGGCTACTCTGCATGGCTGCGCCTCTTCTACGACGCGCGCTGGGAACCGGCCTCCGCAACGCTGCGGCTGGTGAAGAACGCGATCCACGGCCTTGCGCTCGCGTCCTACAGCATCTACCTGCTCCACACGCTGCTCTTCACCGACATCCGCATCCTGATCGGCAATTGGCCGCGAGGCCCGGTGAAGAGCGGCACCATCCTGCTCACTTCCCTGCTGCTCTCGACAGCCTTCTACTTCGCCGTGGAACGCCCGACGATCGCGCTGCGCGACCGTGTGCTGGATCGTTAGCCGCTGATGCCTACCGCTTCGCCGCTCCGCTATGATGGAGAGCGATGCCGAGTCTGGGCGATTCTGTCTTTATCTTTATGCTGGCGCTCATGCTCTTCGGCCCGAAGAAGCTGCCGCAGCTTGCCCGCCAGCTTGGCAAGCTGATGGCGGAGTTCCGCAAGGCCTCCAACGAGTTCCGCATGCAGATGGAAGACGAGCTGCGCATCGAGGAGCAAAAGGAGCACCAGAAGAAGGTCGATGCGCTTGCGCCGCCGCCTTCGGCTGTGCCAGACCCGAGTATCCCGACCGAAGATCCTCCGCACCCGCACCTGCCCGCGGCGCTCGCAAATGACTCCGCGGACCTGCAGCCCGTGGCTGAACCGGCAGTTCAGCCCATTGCCGAATCCGGCGAGTTGAAGATGATGCCGCCCTCCACCGGCCTGCCCCTGGAGAGCTCGGCGCGCGGCAAGAGCTACACGGCGCCGGCTATTCCAGAGCACTCCATCGCCGGTGACCATCTGACTGCACCGGATGCAGGCATGAGCAGCGAAGAGCCCCTCAGCGAAGCGGTGTTTGAGCCGGTTCCGCCAGACCGCAGCCAGCCCGTGATGGCCGGCGAAGGTGAGCGCGCCACCCATGCTTGAGATTGCCGAAAACTCGCGAATGCTGCTCAGAAAACAGCTTGGCGAAATACGCAGTCGATTGCTGTCTTCCGCCTTGGCGTTACTTGTCGGCTACATGACTGCATACGCGATTCATCGACAACTCTTCACCATCGTCCAGCACCTTTCCGGGCCAGCAGAAGGCAACCTGAACTTCACTGATCTCAGCTATCAACTCAAAATCACGTCGTATGGTGGATGTCTTCTGGCGGCTCCCTTCGTCTTGTATGATTTGTCGCTTATAGCGAAGCGCCTAATGCTCAATCGCACTAGCGTGGACGATGTTGGTAAACCGAAGCGACCCCGTGATGCTCGAGGATAGAAAGCGTGTCACCCATGCCTGACGTTCTCGACAATGTCCGTTCTGCCGTGACTGACCGGGCCGAACTGCCCGGCATGTCGCTGATGGAGCATCTGCAGGAGCTGCGCAGCCGCCTGCTCCACTCTGCCGCGGCGCTGCTGATCGGCTTCGTCATCGCCTACATCTTCCACGAGCGGCTGTTCGACATCGTGCAGCGCCCGATGGACGCCCTGCACTACCAGCTGAACTTTACCCATCCAACGGACGGTCTCAACCTCTACCTGAAAACGGCGCTCTACGGCGGTGCCATGCTGGCCGCGCCTTACATTCTGTACCAGGTGTGGCTCTTCATCTCACCCGGCCTCTACTCGAATGAGAAGCGATACGTGTGGCCGTTCATGGGTGCGACGATCTCGCTCTTTCTGGCGGGTGCGTACTTCGGCTACCGCTGGGTGCTGCCCTCTGCCCTGCACGTGCTGATCGGCGACTTCGGCAAGCGTTTCCACCCCATCATCACGATTGACGACTACACCGGCTTCTTTTCGGCCATCATCTTCGGCTTGGGTGTGAGCTTTGAGCTGCCGATCCTGATCTTCTTCCTTGCGCTCTTCGGCATCGTGGATGCCAAGTTCCTGATCAAGAACATGCGCTACGCGGTGCTGATCATCTTTGTCATTGCCGCCATCATTTGCCCCCTGCCCGATCCGCTGAGCATGTGCCTCTTCGCCGCGCCCATGCTGGTGCTCTACGCGCTAAGCGTGCTCGTCGCGTATGCGGTGCACCCGGCGCGGCGCAAGCCAAAGCCAGCCGCGGCCGCGTAGCCGGCATCCCAAACACGTCAGGGGCCTAGCGCTCCCTCGAACGCGGAGAGCCAATGCTGCCGGACGCACACGTCATTCACTGGGTCGTCTTCCACGTTCTGCTGCTCGTGCTGCTTGGCGCGGAGTTCCTCTTGCTGCGCAAGCAGACGCCGGCGCGCAGCTACATCGCCACGGCCATGTGGCTGCTGGGCGCGCTTGCGTTTACGGCGTTCGTTTACCTGACGCTCGACAACAAGCTCGGCACCGAGTTCCTCGCCGGCTACGCACTTGAAGAGTCGCTCTCGATCGACAACCTCTTCGTCTTCCTTCTGCTCTTCCAGAGCTTCGGCATCGAGCGGACGAAGCAGCGCCGCGTGCTCTTCTGGGGCATTCTCGGTGCGGTGGTCATGCGTGCCGCCTTCATCGTTGCCGGTGTCGCGCTGCTTAAGCGCTTTGAGTGGGTCACCTATGTCTTTGCCGTCTTTCTACTCATTGCCGCCATCCGGCTGGTGCTGCCCTCGAAGCATGGCAAGGCGGCCAAGCCACGCTGGCAGCAGTGGCTCGAGCGCAGAACGGCCTTCTCGGAAAGCCAGGACGGCTTCGTTGTCGAGCGGGACGGCAAGCGTGCGCCCACGGTGCTGCTGCTCACCCTGGTGGCCATCTCCTTCAGCGACTTCGTCTTCGCGCTCGACTCCATCCCGGCCGTGCTCTCCATCACGCGGCACACCTTCGTCGCATATACGTCGAACATCCTCGCCGTGATGGGCCTGCGGTCGCTTTACTTTGTGCTGTCGCACGCGCTTGAAAAGCTGAAGTACCTGCACTACGGTCTTGCCGCCGTGCTCGCCTTTGCGGCCGTCAAGATGCTGGTCGCGCACTGGTATGAGGTGTCGCCGCTAGCCTCACTCGCTGTCATCTTCGGCCTGCTCCTGCTCACGGTGCTGGGCTCGCTTGCAGTGCAGGAGCACCAGGACGCCAATCCCGCTTGAGCGCTCCCGCAGCGATCGCGCGTATTGCCGAGCTTTGGCGGTACCCGGTAAAGGGCATGCGCGGCGAGTCTGTTGCGGCGCTCGAAGTTGTACCGGAAGGTGTTGCCGGCGACCGCCGC
>CAXTJS010000023.1:15189-23136 GCA_964244605.1 uncultured Terriglobus sp.
TGGCGCCGCAGCTACGACACTCCGCCGCCGCCGCTGGCCGCGGACGATCCACGCAGCGAAGCCGGCGACCGCCGCTACGCCTTTCAGAGCAGCGGCGCACCTGCCGGCAAGCCCATGCTCACCGGCCGGGAGCGTGCCGCCATGCTGCTGTACCAGGCCAGCATCGTGGGCGGGCAGACGTTCGTAGAGGCTCCCGAAGGTGAGCGCTTCCACGTCGAGGACCCGGCTCTGGTGAAAGCCATGGAAGCCGCCTTGCCGCAAGGAAATCGGTTGACGCTGCAGCACTGCGATCGACCTTTCACCGATTGCCGGCCCATCGCCATCTTCTCGACCGATGCCATCGCAGCACTGGCCGCCGGCTATGGCGAGCCCATCGATGCGCGCCGGTTTCGCGCCAACATCGCAATCGGCTTCGACGCGGAAGTAGCTTCGCGCGGCATGCTTGAGGACGATCTTGTGGGCAAGTCGCTCCACATCGGCGGTGCCGTGCTGGAAGTAACCGAACGCGACCCACGATGCCGCATCATCACCCTTGATCCCGAGACGGCAGAGCCGGAGCCACGGCTGATGAAGTACCTCGACCGCCACCACGAGGGCTGCCTGGGCGTGTACGCGCGCACGGTGACGCCCGGCCTGCTGCAGGTGGGCGATGTAGTCTTCGTGGCCTGAGCCTTTCAAGTTGCCGTTTGACACTTCTACAACAGCTAAGCCATCCGCCTGTCCAGGCGAGCTGTTTGGGAGGGAGCAGCGGGCTTCAGCCCGCGGTATACGGTCATTCTTTCAATCCCTCCTTTCCGCTCGCCTTCGGCGAGCGGAAGGCCGAACTCGACAACGGCGTGATCCGCATGATGGCGGGCGGAAAGGAGGGGGGATTATGGAACGCGCTTGTCCGTGGCTCAAGCCCACTGCTCCCTCCCAGCGTCCTCGAGAAGCGGTGTCGAGAAGCTCAGAAGCACACAGACAAAGCCATCGCCACCTTTCGCCTGTCGCTACCGTCCAATCTCTTGATGAACGTTGCCAACCGCCTCCGTCTTGCCATCCCACTTGCCTGCAGCGCCCTGCTCGCCTCCGGCGCGGGTGCACAGACGCACCGTGTCGAGAAGTCTGAGCCCGTCACACGCGCGGTTGCGGTTTACGAGTACCTGGGTGACCTGCAGAAGCCCACGGCTGCCCGGCTCATCCCTGTTTCGCTCTACCTAGGCGGGCACTTTGAGGATGCGGGCACCTACCTCTCACAGCCGATACCGCTGAGCTTGCAGACCGATACCGTGTACGAGCTGCAGAGCGCGGGTACGCCGCTGGGCGCGCTCGATCTGGCCTACGCGAAAAACTTCCGCGGCAACACGGCCGAGGCCTCGTCGCCACTGGACGACGGCTGGTTCGGCTATGGCAGGTTCATCGTTCCCAAAGCGCCAAAGGCCGTGGCTGCCAAGAGCAGCACAAAGAGCACGGGTCACGCCTATGAGGTGCAGGACGACGGCAAGCCCCACTTCGGCTCCAAGCCCGACACGGCAGAGAAGCCCTCCTCGCGCCGCGGTGCCGACGTCGATCCGGCGGACGAGCGCGCCACCAAGATCAGCCTGCCCGACGACGATCGCGATCCCAAGGCGCCCAACCCGGAGCGGCCCACCCTCAAGCGGAGCGCCACCGACACCAACGGCGGACCAAAGCAGAAGAAGCAGAAAGAGACGGCATCGGTCATCGGCGCGCCGCCCAGCCCGAACGACGACCCGGACCGCCCCACCATTCGCCGCAACACCGCCGCCAGCACCAACTCCGACATCCCGCCGGATCCAAGCGAACTGGGCAGCGCACGCAGCGTGAAGGGCGAGGCGGGCACCGTGACCGCCGATGCCTCACTTGCCGACGGCGCACGCCCGGAGTTGCGGCGCGGCAAGACCGGTGCCGGTGCAGCGATGGCAGAGCCGCAAAAAGTAAGCACTGCTGCGACGCGGCCGGACCTCAAGTTTGCCGTGGCCGTCTCCGACTCGAAGACGCGGCCGGAGCACGACTTCCGCTACACCTTTGCCTCCGACGCGGAGCGTTTGACCGCCACGGACGCGATGCGCAAACTCGCGCTGGCCGTGCTGAGCAACCCTGCGCTCGCCACCGATGCCCTTGACTTCGCCAAGACGGCAGCAGTGCCCACCCAGGCGCGCCAGCATGCGACGTTGGCGGCTCGCAGCACGCCGCAGACAGCCGCGGCACGACGCCGGGCAGCGGTTCACGCGCCCACTCCGTCATCTGCCGAGACAACGCTTGTCGACGAGCAGTTCTCCGCCTTCACGCTCAGCTTCGGCGCGCCTGTGACCTACACCTACACCGCTCACACCGCGCCGGCGGGCGGACCCGCCCGTTACGTCACGGTCGTCGCTCAGCGCGATGCGGACGGTAACCTGCAGATCGGCCTGCGCACTGTGACGGATGCACAGCACCTCGACCGCGTCCCCCGCTACCGGCTGGTGGACGCTGTGGACGCCGAGGCCAGCAACCGTGCCTCCTTGCTGTTCGAGGTACGCGGGCAGAGCACGCGGCAGTTCGCGCTTTATAGGCTGCTCGGGCCGAAGCCTGATCAGGTGTTTGAGACAGGGTTGACGCGGTAGCGGCTCTATGAGCCTCTTTGTATACGTGGCACATCTTCATTGCGCTCTGCGGTCAAGGTGAGATTCCAATGCCGCTCGCTAAACCGGTCAGCCCAGCCGCTCCACCGAACGGATCTGGAAGCCTCGCAAGAACTCCGTCGCACTCATTCGCTTCTTGCCTTCCAATTGCACTTCATCAAGCTGGACTACGCTACCTTGCCCACAGGTGATACGGAACAGTCCTGCATCCACATCGATCGCACCGGCCTCTCCAAAACTGCAAACAAGCGGCGTGTACGTCATCGCATGCACGATCAGTTTCTTGCCCCGCAACGTCGTAAACGCACCCGGCCATGGCTGGAAGCCGCGGAAGCGCTGGTGGATTTCCGCAGCAGGCCGAGACCAGTCGATCAGCCCATCCTCCCGCTTCAGGATGGGTGCGAGCGTTACCTGTGAGTCGTCCTGCCGCGTCGCTGCGAGCGTGCCGGAGCCGAGACGCTCCAGCGTTTGCACCATAAGCTCTGCGCCCATCGCGGCCAGCGACACGAACAGCTCCGGCGAGGTCGTCTCCAGGCCGATCGGCACGGAGCGCCTCAGCAGCATCGCCCCGGTATCGAGCCCGGCATCGAGCCGCATCGTGGTCACACCGGTTTCCGTGTCGCCACTGGCAACGGCCCACTGAATGGGCGCGGCACCGCGCCAGCGCGGCAGCAGCGATGCGTGGCCGTTGATGCAGCCGTGCAGCGGCAAAGCGAGCATCCATTGCGGCAGGATGCGCCCGTAAGCGACGACGATAATGGCATCCGGCGCAATGGCCTGCAGGGCCGCGCGGAGCGGCTCATTGTTATGGATCTTTTCCGGTTGTTCGACAGGGATACCGTGGGCCAGCGCAGCGCGCTTTACCGGCGTCGGCTGCACGTCTGCATTGCGACCGACGGGCCGGTCCGGCTGCGAGAGCACGAGCGCAACGTTATGGCCGGCCGAGACCAGCGCCTCCAGCGTGGGCACGGCAAACTGCGGCGTGCCGCAGAAGACGAGCCTCATGCGCCCGCTACCATTCGTTGTTGCGGATCAGCTTCTTGATCTTGCGGATGGTCAAATCGCGCTTCAGCCGGGAGAGCCGGTCGATGAAGAGCACACCGTCCAGGTGGTCGATCTCATGCTGAAAGGCGCGCGACAGCAGCTCTTCGCCATCCACCTCGAACCACTCGCCCTTTACATCCTGCGCGCGCACCGTCACCGTGGCATCACGTGAGACCTTGTCCCGGATGTCTGGCAGGGACAGGCAGCCCTCTTCTTCCACCTGCTTGCCCGCGCGCGAAATGATCTGTGGATTGATCAGCACGATCTTGTCCTTGGGCTCTTTGCCGAAGGACACGTCGATGACCGTGATGCGCTTAAGGATGCCGATCTGCGGCGCGGCGAGGCCGATGCCCTCGGCGGCATACATGCTCTCAAACATGTCGTCGGCCAGCTTGGCCGTTTCCTTGTCGAAGACCGTGATGGGCGCGGCTTTCTGCGCGAGAACGGGATCGGGGTACTTCACGATGGGATAGATCATGGTCGTTCTTTCAACGGCGGCAATCGCCTAATAGTTTCGGAGTTGTTCGCGGTAGCCGGAGAGGTTGCGCTGCGTCTCGGGGAGGCTGTCGCCGCCAAACTTCTCAAGCATCAGGCGCGCCAGCGTGAGCGCCACCATTGCCTCAGCCGCCACACCGGCGGCGGGCACCACGCATACGTCAGAGCGCTCATACGCCGCCTTCACCGGCTCGCGGCTTTCGAAGCTTACTGAAGCCAATGGCCGGCGCAGCGTGGAGATGGGCTTCAGGTAGCCGCGCACCGTCACGTCTTCGCCGTTGGAGATGCCACCCTCGATGCCACCAGCATTGTTCTGTTCGCGCTTAAAGCGGGTGTCGCTACCGTTCTGCTGCTCGGCATACGCGATGGCGTCATGCACGGTGGACCCCATCGACTCCGCCGCGGTCACGCCGCGGCCAAGCTCCACGGCCTTCACGGCCTGCAGGCTCATCACGGCCTGCGCCAGCAAACCGTCTAGCCGCTCATCCCAGTTGGCGTGCGTGCCGATGCCCACAGGCACGCCGTGCGCCACCACCTCAAAGACGCCGCCAACGGTATCGCCGGTGCGCAGGGCGCGGTCGACCTCGCCCTTCATGCGCTGCTCCACATCCGGGTCGATGCAGTTCAATAACACCGCCTCGCGCGCCGCGCTGTCTACGACCTCCTGCCAGGCGTAGGACCGTTCCAGTTCCACTGAGCCGACACGTACGACATGCGACAGCACCGCAACACCCAGCTCGCGCAACAGCAGCTTTGCCAGCGCGCCCGCAGCAACACGTGCACTGCTCTCGCGGGCGCTTGCGCGCTCCAGCACATAGCGTGCATCGCGGAAGTTGAACTTCAGCGAACCGGCCAGATCCGCGTGCCCCGGCCGGGGAGAAGCCACGGCCTTGTGCTTGGCAGCGTCACCCGCGCCGACGGGCAGAATCTCTTCCCAGTTCTTCCAGTCGCGGTTGGCGATGGTCAGAGCGATGGGGGCACCGATCGTCGCGCCGTGCCGCACGCCGCTCAGGATGTGCGCGGTGTCCGTCTCAATGCGCATGCGCCCGCCACGGCCATAGCCCTGCTGCCTGCGCCACAGCTCACGGGCGATGAAAGCCTCATCCACGGGCACAGCCGCGGGCATGCCGCTCAGCAGCGCAACCAGCGCTTCTCCATGGCTCTCTCCGGCGGTTGAAAATCGCAGCAAAACAGGCACTCTCCCGGCACAAACGACACAGTGAACGTGAACACGATTGTAACGAACAACGCGAAGGTCTGCGCCCTTGCGCATCACACGCGCACTCCCTCGTGTCGCATCGCCGGACACACTTCTACCCCGAAAGTGAATGGCTGCGCGACGGAGAGGGTATACCTTCCCGTTGCTCCCTGCGCTTAGTCTCATCTCTGTGAGCCATCGCCCAAAATCGTCCGCGCGCGACCTGACCGAGATTGGTCAGGAGATCGTCCGCTTCAGCGGAAAGCGCCTGACGCACATGCGCTTTATCCGCAACCTTGAGCAGCGTTTTCAGCAGGAGATTGCGCCCAAGCGTCGCAAGCAGCTGAGCATTCAGGGACTGTCGGCACTGCTGATCTACGACCTGTTCATCATCAGCGACTACATGGCGTCGCCGCAGCAGCTCTTTCGCGCATTCATCGTGCGCTTCTGCATCATCACGCCCCTGGTGCTGCTCACCACGCTGATTGCGTCGCGCCAGGCCGCGATGAAGTACCGCGACCTGGCTGCATCCATGCTCTGCTATGCGGGCTGCGTGAGCGTTCTGTACCTGCATGCACACAGCGGGCTTGCCTCCGGCGTGCAAACGGAGTCGGGCTTCTTTCTCGTGCTGCTCGCGATGAATGCCGTGCTACGCCTTGAGCTTGTGTATTCGCTTGTCACCTCGGCGCTCTGTTACGCCACTGCGATGTGCTTCTTGCTGAACAATCCCTTGTTCTCGCCATCGCTCAAATTCACGGTGGGTGCCGGTGTCTTCTGGTCCAGCGTGTTCAGCTGCTATGCGAACTATGCGTTGACGCGGGAGCGCCGCCTCGCATGGCTGCAGCAGGCGCGCAGCCGCATTCAGGGCCGCCTGCTGGCCGAGACGAATCGCGAGCTCATCAGCCTCTCCACGACGGACCGTCTCACCGGTCTTGCCAATCGGCACGCCTACGAAGACCGCATCGCCGATCTTTGGCATGAGGCTGCCAGCGACGATTCCCCGCTCTCGGCCATCATGGTCGACGTCGACCACTTCAAACGCATCAACGATACCTTCGGTCATCCTTATGGCGACCGCGTCCTGCAACGCATCGCCACGCTCCTGCAGCAGGCCCTGCGGGAGGAAGATGATTTCGTGGCTCGCTACGGCGGTGAGGAGTTCATCGTGCTGCTGCCGGATGCCGATGAGATCGCCGCGCGCCGTGTGGCTGAGCGCATCCGGACGCTGGTTGAGGTCGCCGGTTCTCCCAGCGTCACGCGCCACGATGCAAGCCCCATCAGCAACCCCAACTGGGCTACCGTCAGCTGCGGTGTGGCCACGGTTGTGCCGACGCACAACATGGAGCGACGCATCCTGATCGAGGTTGCGGACGCGGCGCTCTACCGTGCCAAGAAGGGCGGCCGCAACCAGGTCTGCTGCGCGCCCGTGCACCCGGCGTCTACCGGTCGCTTCCACGGCATCACGCGCGTCTCGTAGCTGCTGCTCCTTCCCCGCGGGGCGGACCTCTGTAGCGAATGATTTCGCGATACACTCGGCACACACTTCTCCATCTCAGCCAGAAGGACCCCTGCCTTGCGTCTCGCCCATCGCACCCTGCTCGCCCTTGCTGCCTCTCTGCTCGCCCTGCACACTGCGCTGCCCGCGCACGCCCAGGGCAACGGTCTGCCCCGCACCGTGCCGCCGCCCGATGGCGTCGATAGCGAAACGTGGGTGCGCGCGCACTACACCAAATATGAGTTCCGCATTCCCATGCGCGATGGCGTCAAGCTGTTCGTCTCGATCTATGCGCCGCAGCCGGGTGCGTTCAAGGATGGGGGGCCATACCCGTTCCTGATGCAGCGCACACCCTACTCTTGCGGCCCATACGGTGAGGACCAGTACCCGCGCTCGGTGACCTACAGCACGGAGCTTGCGCAGAGCGGCTACATCTTCGTCTGCGGTGACGTGCGCGGCCGCTACGCTTCAGAGGGTGAGTTCGTCGAGATGCGTCCGCACATCGATAAGAAGAATTCGCCCAAGGACGTGGACGATGCCAGCGACATGTACGACACGGTGGAGTTCCTCTTGAAGCATGTGCCGAACAACAACGGCAAGGTCGGCATCACGGGCATCAGCTATCCCGGCTTCTACAGGTCCGCCTCCATCATCGACTCGCACCCGGCGATCAAGGCGGCCAGTCCGCAGGCACCCATGACTGACCTCTACCTTGGTGCGGACGACAGCTATCATGGCGGCGCCTTCATGCTCGCCGCAGGTTACGGCTTCTACACCGGCTTTACGCCGCAGAAGAACCCGGTCGATCCCGGCTCACCGCGCGGTGGCCGCTTCGACTACGGCACCAACGACATGTATGACTTCTACCTGCGCGACAACACCAGCAACCTGACCAAGCTGCTTGAGAAGCGAGGACCCACGCTCTTCCGCGACCAGATCGAACACACCACGCTGGACAGCTACTGGAAGCCGCGCAACCTGAGCGCGCACATGCTCAACGTACACACGGCCGTGATGACGGTGGGCGGCTGGTTCGATGCGGAAGACCTTACCGGCCCGCTGAAGACCTACAACGCCATCGACCACTTCAACCC
>CAXTJS010000024.1:0-3619 GCA_964244605.1 uncultured Terriglobus sp.
CGGTGTCGTCGAGAACACGCTGAACGATCTGGAGAAGCATCTCGAGAAAGGCGACATCGTCATTGACGGCGGTAACTCCTATTACATCGACGACATTCGCCACTCCAAGCGACTGAAAGAAGACGGGCTGAAGTGGGTTGACTGCGGCACCAGTGGCGGCGTGTTCGGCCTGGACCGCGGCTACTGCCTGATGATCGGCGGCGATAAGGATGCGGTCGACTACCTCGACCCGATCTTTAAGACGCTTGCACCCGGCATCGGCTCCATCGACCGCACGCCCGGCCGTGAGAAGGTTGAGAAAAGCACCGCCGAAGACGGCTATCTGCACTGCGGACCTGCGGGTGCGGGCCACTTTGTGAAGATGGTGCACAACGGCATTGAGTACGGCATGATGGCCGCGTTTGCCGAGGGCTTCAACATCCTGAAGCATGCAAACGCAGGCAAGACTTCGTCTGAGTTTGACGCCGAGACCGCGCCTATGCGCGAGCCGGAGCACTACCAATACGACCTGAACGTGCCGGACATTGCCGAGGTGTGGCGTCGCGGCAGCGTGGTGGCGTCATGGCTGCTTGACCTGACCTCAAACGCGCTGACTGAGTCGCCCGATCTGGCTGACTACGGCGGCCGCGTCTCTGACTCCGGTGAGGGTCGTTGGACGGTGCTTGCCGCTATCGATGAGGGCGTGCCGGCAGATGTGCTCAGTGCGGCTCTCTTTGCCCGCTTCAGTTCGCAGGGCAACGCCGTCTACGCCAACAAGCTGCTCTCGGCCATGCGCTTCCAGTTCGGCGGCCACAAAGAAAAGAAGGCGAGCTAACTGTGGCGGATACGAGTCCGGCAACACCGTCTTGCCTGATGACGATCTTTGGTGCAAGCGGCGACCTTACCAAGCGTCTGCTGCTGCCCTCGATCTACAACCTGGCCGCGCAGAAGGTGTTGCCGGACACGTTCGCCCTGCTTGGCGTTGCGATGGAGGACTGGAACGACGATGAGTTCCGCGACCACATCGACCAATCGCTCAAGCAGTTCTGGGGACCGGATGCCGACGCCTCGGTGGTGGACTGGCTGAAGCAGAGGGCCAACTACCAGAAGGGCAACTTCGACGACGCGGCTTCGTTCGAGGCGCTCAAAGGCCGTGTCGAGCAGGTCGAACAGCAGACCAAGTCTGGCGGCAACCGGCTTTTCTATCTGGCAGTGGCACCAGGCTTCATCTCGGGCATCTCCGCACAACTCTCGCGCGTGGGCTTGCTTACAGAAGAGGGTGGCTGCTTCCGCCGGCTCGTCATTGAGAAGCCATTCGGGCACGACCTGCAATCGGCCATCGCGCTCAATGCGGAACTGCAGAAGTCGCTGCGTGAAGCCCAGATCTACCGTATCGATCACTTTGCCGGTAAGGACGCCGTGCAGGACCTCGCAGTCTTCCGGTTTTCCAATGCGATCATCGAGCCGCTCTGGCACCGTTCGCTCATCGATAACGTGCAGATCACCGCGGCCGAGATCGTCGGCGTCGAGGGTAGGGCTGGGTACTACGAAAAGTCCGGCGCGACGCGCGACATGGTGCCGAATCACATGGCTGAGCTGCTGTCGCTCATCGCCATGGAGCCGCCTGTTTCGTTTAGCGCGGACCACATGCGCGACAAGCAGGTGGAACTGCTCGCCTCAGTCCGCAAACTGAAGCCGCAGGATGTGGCCAACTATGCGGTGCGTGGCCAGTATGGCGCGGGCAAGATCGCGGACAAAGACGTGCAGGGTTATCGCACCGAGCCGAACGTCGCGCCCGGCTCCAACACCGAAACCTACATGGCCATGCAGGTCGAGATCGACAACTGGCGCTGGTCCGGCGTGCCATTTTATCTGCGCACGGGCAAGCGGCTAACCAACGCCGTGACCGAGATCATCGTGACCTTTCGCCAGCCACCAATGCGGCTGTTCCCCAACAAGAAGCAGAGTGACAAGTCACCGAACCAGCTCGTCTTCAACCTGCAACCGGCGCAGCAGATCCAGCTCAGCTTTGGCGCGCGCGCACCGGGCATGGACACGGTCGTCAACCACGACTGCATGATCTATCAGTTCCCGGCAGGACCTTTCGGCAATCACGGCAAGGGCTATGAGCGTCTGTTGCACGACGTCATGACGGGTAACCCGATACTGTTTCAGCGTGCCGAGTTTGTGGAAGAGGGCTGGAAGCTGGTGCAGCCGCTGCTTGAGGCGTGGCAGGACGCGCCTTCAGAGCCGTTCCCGAACTATGCCGCAGGTTCAGCCGGACCAAAGGCCGCGGACGACCTGCTCGCCGCGAACGGCCACGCCTGGCACACGTTGGAGAGCGCATGAACATTCTCGCTGTCGATATCGGCGGAACGCACGTGAAGTTCTGCACACAGCAGCACCCTGACGTCACAGCCGTGCCCTCCGGCCCAAAGATGACGCCGCAGAAGATGCTGAGCATCATCGAGCAATACGCAAGCGGGTGGAACTACGACCATGTCTCGCTTGGCTTCCCAGGACCGGTAGTACATGACAATCCATTGCGCGAGCCATTCAACCTGGGCAAGGGCTGGGTGAAGTTTCGGTGGAAGCAGGCCTTCGGCAACAAGCCGGTGCGCATGCTGAACGACGCCGCGATGCAAGCGCTGGGCAGCTACAAGCGTGGCCGCATGCTGTTTCTTGGCCTGGGTACCGGGCTCGGTTCAGCGATGGTGGTCGATGGCGTCGTGCAAGCCATGGAGCTGGCGCACCTGCCTTGGAAGAAGGGCAAGACCTATGAGGAGTTTCTTGGCATCAAGGCGCTAGAGCACGACGGCAAGAAGATATGGCGCAAGCACGTGCGGCAGGTCGTAAAAGACTTGAGCGCAGCGTTTGAAGTGGACTCGGTGGTGCTTGGCGGTGGCAATGCCAAGTTCATGGACAAGTTGCCGGAGCACACGACGCTCGGCGATAACTCAAACGCCATTCGCGGTGCGTTTGAAATGTGGCAAAAGTAAGTTCAAAACGATTCAACTTTACCTGTCAGGCCCGCAGAGGCTCGGTGTCATCATCCACAGCACGCAGGTCACGGTCAGGCTTACAGCGGTAAAGAACATGGTGTGCATGGCGGGCACCTCGATGAGTTAGCGAACAAGCAGCTTATCGGCTGCTTCTCTTCGGACTTGAGTACTCCGTATGCATTGACTCGTGTCATCCTCGCTGCGCCCATGATGACGCTCCAGGACAGATAGCCTGTCCTATCAAAGTCCCTCCCTCGCCCTTCGATCGCCTCTGCGGTTCCCCGCGGAAGTGCCGATAAGCAGAAGGTCGACCCGGAGGGAACGCTGACGTGTACGCTTCATCCACGCTGGAGTTACAGCCAGCAGTCTTGAGTGCCGCGCCCCTGCAGGCACTCAAGCGTTTCATCGAGAGCAAGGCCGTTTTCGCTGCCTGCATCCTCGCGTTCCTGGTGTACTGCTGGCTGCCGAAGGACATGGCCGACCCGGACATCTGGTGGCACCTGCGCGATGCTGGCTTGCAGCTTGCCAATCACACCTGGCTCACGCACGACGTCTTCTCCTACAGCGCTGCCGGCGCACCGTGGATGAACCATGAATGGCTCGCAGAGCTGCCGTTCTACTTCGGCTGGCGTCTGCTT
>CAXTJS010000024.1:3629-13158 GCA_964244605.1 uncultured Terriglobus sp.
AACTCGCGGCTGTTGAGGATCTCCGATGGATTGGCCGGCACCGGGCCGCAGGGGGTGCTGCTCGTCGCACTGCTGGTGACGGAGTGCGTCTTGATCCTGCAGTTCTACCTGGCTTACCGGGTCTCGCGGAACACCGTCATCGCGCTTGCAACATCCGCGCTTGCAACGATGTTCGCCACGGTGTCTTTCGGGCCTCGAACGCTGCTGTTCGGCTGGCTTTGCTTGATGGTTGAGCTGATCCTTCTCGACCTGTACCGCAAGAACGAGTTGAGCGACCGCGCCGCCTTGTTTGCCTTCCCGGCGCTGTTTGTACTTTGGGTAAATCTGCATGGGTCATGGCTCATTGGCATGATCCTGCTGGCGGGCTTTCTTATATGCGAGAGCGTGCCTTACATAAGCGCTCTTGACGCTGTGGTGCAGTGGACGGGGCGTAGTCCACGCGTGCTGTTGCGTGCAGCAGCGATGAGTTTCGCTGCGCTCTTTGCCAATCCCTATGGCTGGCGGCTGGTGCTGTATCCCTTTGATCTCGCGTTCAAGCAGAAGCTGAACATCGCCAACGTGGAAGAGTGGCGTGCGCTTGACTTCCACACGCCGCGGGCGAAGGCCTTCCTGCTTTGCTTGATTGCTCTCTTCGTCATCCAGTTACTGCGTAAGTCGAAGTGGGCGTTGTACGAATTAATGTTTGTTGTGGCCGGTGTCTACGGCGCGTTTCTATACTCGCGCTTTCTCTTCCTGGGTGGGTTGCTGCTGTGCCCGGTGCTCGCCAGACAGATCGCGCAGGTCATCGGTGCTCGCACGCATCAGCCCGCACGAGCGAACGGCTGGTTTCATGCCGGCGTCGTCCTCGCACTGGTACCGTTCATGGTCTTGCGATTTCCATCCGCAGGCACCATGCGCGATAGCGAAACACAATATCCGGTGCAGGCCCTGACTTATCTGCAAGACTTCCATCCCGAAGGCAAGGTCTTCAATGAGTACTTGTGGGGCGGGTACTTGGAGTGGCATGTGCGCCACTTGCCCGTCTTCGTCGATTCACGCGTCGACATCTTCGAGCGCAACGGAACGCTGAAAGACTACCTCGACATCGTGCGCCTAAAGGATGCGGAACCACTGCTGCAGAAGCATGGCATCCGCTATGTGCTCTTTGAGCGAGAGACACCGCTGGTGAAGTTACTCGAAGCAAGCCGCCAATGGAACGTCAAATACCAGGACACCACGACCGTGTTACTCGAGCGGAGCGCACGATCGTGAGCGCAGAGCGGAAGAGCAAGGGCCGGCTGGCATTCGCAATGAACGCTGCGGCCACCGTGCAACTTGTCTGGTTTTACATCGCGCTGGTCCCCAGTTACTTGAACCTCGATAAGTACGAGCAGGGCCGTATCAGTACGCCCTTTCAATACCGGCTGCTCATGATGTTGCCGCTGCGGCTCGCGCACCACTCGATAACTTGCCAACATGTGGCGACGTGGCTTAGTGGTCTGCATGGCTGGTTTCCACGTGGCGTTCGGCCGGAGAGCCTGGTGGAACTGCCGATCGACGTTGCCGCGGTTGCGGTTGCAGGATTCGTCGCGCGAGCCATCTACCGCAGCAGCAGCCGCACGGGTCTGCTTACTCCATTTGTGTACCCTCTTACGTTGCTGATGATCGCGGCCACTTACGCGCTCAGCACGATGCATCGGTTGCGCTTTATCTATGATCTGCCAAGCCTCGGATTCTTTGCTGCAGGCTTGGCGCTCATCTACTTCCGCAAGCCGCGCGCCTGGTTTGCGGTTCTGTTCCTGATTGCAACGGTCAACCGCGAGACCACTCTGTTCCTTCTTCTTTTTCTTGTGTTGCGCGTGTGGACCGATGCAGGTCCAAAGTTCGCAGGTGCTCGCGCCTTTGTGTCACTTCGTTGGCTGTCACGCGGGGACGGCGTTCTCCTGTCATCGCTGCTCGCCTCGTGGGCGGGATGGCACGTGTGGGTCGCGCACCATTTCGCGGCCAACCCTTCTGAGTCGAAGCCTCGCTTGCTGCTGAACTTGTGGACGATCCTGTTCCCTACGTCATGGCTGCAGCTTGTAAGCTGCTTTGCCTTCTGCGGACCTCTGCTGCTGGTCTACCGCCGGTCGCTCACCGATCCGGTGCTACGGGCGTGGTTTCTTGTGCTGCCGGTGTGGGGTGTGTTCATGCTGCACTACGGCGTGCTGATGGAAACGCGCATCTTCGGCGAACTGATCCCGTACATCGCTTGCGTGGTGGCGCTGGGGGTTGAGCGCGAAGTGCTGGCGCGTGTAGAGCGGGTGCGCGCGCTGCCTCAGGCTGCTCACTCCTTTGCAACTCTTTGATGTAGTGGGGCCGCTTGCGAGGCTACGGACAACGGCATGATTTACGAAATAAAGAGCTTAGCGTGTAATTAGCCGCTCTGCCGCGCTGCTGATCGTCATCTGCCGGATGCTGGTGAAGGGCAGGTCGACGTTGAACGTGATCTGCACCGTTACCGTCACCGTGCCGCCCACGGTATTGCTTGTCCACGTGGGTGTCACAGTGTTCGAGGCTTGGTTGCCCATCCACAGATAAGGCGTGATCATGCCGCGCACTGATGTCGCTGTAGCCGGCGCCAGGCTGGTGGAGCTGTGCAGGCTGGCGTACCGTGCGCCCGCGCGTGAGGCGTACGCCGCGCTGCCAAAAGCGAACAGCACGATACCGAACTGCAGGATGCCGAAGATCATGAGGCAGAGCACCGGCATGACCAGTGCGGTCTCGATGATGGCTCCACCATCTTCGCTACGCAGCTGCAGCGGCCGGCGCGCAACGCGTGCCAGCAGTACCGAAGCCCATCGAGCTCTGCTCAACGTTGTCATTGGGTCCACGCTACCCGGTAGATTGCCTGGCCGGTGACGGTCATGCTGCCGGGCAGGCCGACGACGCCAAGCGGCGGTGTGATGGTTGCGGAGGTCTGCACTCTCACATACTGGATCGGTGTGCCACCCGTGCATGAGGTCGTGCTACTCACGGCGGCCCCTGTTGGCGTGCAGGCGTAATAGTAGCTTCCTGTCGCCGTCATGCTGCTGAGCGCGGGCGATGCCGCTTTCGCGGCGTTCTGCATGCCGGTGCTGTTCTTCTGATTGCCGGCGATTGCGCCGTAACCGGCACCTGCATTCGCGGCCTCAGTCACCTGGATTTTGCGTTCCGCGTACATGGCGTAATCGATGGTTCCGCCCAACAGCATAGCCAGCACGGGTAGTGCGAAGGCGACCTCGACCAGGGCATTGCCCTCTTCTGAGCGAAGTAACTTCATTCCACCAGACCTCCGAGTGGCCGGAAGGGGTTACCGCCACTTACGTTGGAGAAGTTACTCGCGCTTTTGAAGGTTGAGTTCTGAATCAGTAAGTTGTCGGCAACCACACCGCCATAGTTCGTGGGCTGAAATTTACTACTGGTTGCGAGTGACATTCCTGTGCCGGAAAGATACCAGATACCGTCACCGTTGATGGTCGTGCTCTGGTCGATGATGAAATCCTGGGCGGCGGTATGCGTGTAGCTACGATCTGTCATGAAGAGGATGCCAGGCACAGCTCCGCTCGAAGTATTTGCTGGAGCGTAGCTATTCAGGATACTCAGCCTGGCCGATGCACCGCCCGAAGTCGGATAGCTGGTGATGGAGAGCTTTCCATAGCTCCCAGTGTTCGGATCCTTCGTAAAAAAGAATGTTACGCCGCCCATAGGAGTATTGAAGGTACATCCCTGAATGGACAAGCTACCCGCAATGACGTACAAGCCAGGGTAGAGCGTAATGTTGCCATTCTGAATGACCAGATTGTCGCAGTACGTTCCGGGACCTACCGTATAGTCTCCGCTGATCGTCGTATTGCCCGTGACGGCGCAGTTACCTGCGGCGGGTTGCGCAGGCTGCACAATGGCGCTGAGCGGATCCGTCTGCACCTTGGCACCGTAACGCGGCGGAGTCGTTGTCGAAGCGCTCCATGTCGAACTGCCGGCCGCACCGGTTATGTTCTCGCCGGCACCGGAGAAAGTGCTGGCCGCATCGATGCTGGCGCTGTCGTTGATGTAATACGGGCAGGTCGACGCGATTGTGGACGAAGTGGCCTTGAGTTCATTCGTCGCCAACCCATTGGTGCCCATCATGTACATGCATGGCGTTACCAGGGCAACAGACTGCGTCTTCACTGTGGTCGCCGAGGTGCCGAGCAGCCGTAGGAACAGCGTGTTGATCGGTGCGGAGATGGAAACCTGCACGGCGTCGTAGAAGTTAGCGTAAGAGCCGGTGGTGGGCCGCATGGCTGTCGTGATCACGGTACTGCTGGTGCCGTTCACAAAGCCGTTGAGGCTGGCGTCGCTCTGTGCGGCCGTGGCGTAGTTGCCGGTGTTGCGCTCAATCTCGAGCTCGGCCGCCATGGCTGCTGCGTCGCTGGCTGACTGCATGCGCAGCTTATTCATCTGCAGCATACTCACGTCCACGGCGATGCCGCAGAACAACACGAGCACGGGAGCAAGTACAGCAAGGTAGACAAGCATCGGCAGAGGGCCTTGCCCGTGATATCACGGGCTCAATCTTCAAAAGCTTTATCGGCTTTGCGACAAAGTTCAATAGCGCGCTCATGTTGTTTGGAAACGTTCCGATGAGGTGGCAAGCGCCTCCTGATCTGCGGTCGGTTTACCCGAGCGTTCGTCGTGAAGCGAACCTTACCCCTGGAGTGACTCACATGCAGCATTTGAAGACGACACTCGTTCGCCTGATGAACGAGGAAAACGGCCAGAACATGATCGAGTACGCGCTGGTAGCCGGCGTGGTTGCGATTGGTGCCATCACCGCGATGACGACGTTGAAGAACAGCATCGGCAACGCGTTCAACTCGGTCGGCAACTCGCTCGCCAACAACGTTTAAGCCGCATATACCGCCCTCACTCCCGGGAGGGGAAAGCGCCCGCCGTTTTCTCCTCCCCATACCTTCCACCATCACGATGTCCGCCGCGGCCCCAACGCTGCCGCATCCACTGCAGACAGCACCTGACCTGAGGAGCCCGCTCATGCCACACCTTTCGCTTGACGCTGCGTTCTCTGCACTGGCACTTGTGTGCGCGGCGATCGCATCGGTTCACGATGTGCGCGAGCGGCGCATCCCCAACGTACTCACCGGCCCTGCCATTGCCGTCGCACTTACGCTGCACTTCGGCATCAGTGGATGGCAGAGCTTCGGCGCGGCTTCGTTTGCGGGTCTATGCGCCGGTGGCGCGATGCTGATCTTCTTCCTCGCCGGCGGCATGGGTGCGGGGGATGTGAAGCTGATGGCCGCGCTCGGCTGCTTTGTCGGCATGCGCTCAGTCGGCACGGTGCTCATTGCGACAGCGCTTTGCGGCTCGGCCTGCGCAGTGGCGTTTGCCTTACAGCGCGGCATGTTCCGCCAGATGCTGCGCAACACTTTTGCCCTGGTCAACCACCACGGCGACCGCGGTCTTGTTCCTCATCCTGAACTGAACGTGGACACGCCGGGCAATCTGCGGATGCCGTTCGCCGTGCCCATGGCGATGGGCTGCCTGGTGTCACTGTGCACGCAGCTGTGGGCGGTCTGACATGAACAACTCCAAACGACTTCTTTCTGCCAGTGCGATTGCGCTGGTGCTCTCAGGCGGATGCACCGCGCTGCTGAGCTACACGATGGCGCGCCACGCGGTCTCTGCGCACGAGCAGCGCACCAGCTACGCCGAACCGGCGCGGGCGATCCCCGCAGGCAAACCGCTGGAGGCAGGCGATCTGCGCATGATGGACTGGCCGGCAAGCAGCCCCATGGTGGGCGCGCTTCTGCGCGTCGATGACGCGATCGGCCGCACCACACTTTACCCGCTCACGCCCGGTCAGCCGGTGCTGGAGCATGATCTCAGTGCACGCGGTGCGGGACCCGGCCTAGCCGGAAGAATCCCGGATGGCATGCGCGCCATCGCGCTTCGCTCGGACGAAGTGGTGGGCGTTGGCGGCTTTTTGAGCCCCGGCCTGCACGTGGACATGCTGGTGACCTTTCGCGCACAGGGCGCGACCGACGCCGTGACGGCAACCGCTCTGCAGGATGCCGAGGTACTGGCTGTGGGCCAGCAGTCCGAGCCCGATCCGCAGGGCAAGCCGACCATGGCTACCGTCGTAACGCTCTTGCTCACGCCGCAGCAGGCACAGCGCGCGCTGCTGGCCAGCACGCAGGGCACGGTGCACTTTGTGCTGCGTAACTCCGCCGACAAAAACAGCAGCAAAAGCGACCCCACCACGCTGGGTGACCTGGGCGGCAACGTTGCAAGACCGCAACCGATGCCGATGCTAAGCGGATTGCTACCGCTGCCGATACAAACACAGGCGCGGCCAAAGGCGGCACGTCCGGCACATGCGGCTGAGACATCGTCCGCTGTGGAAACGATCGTGAACACGACCTCCGAAAAGAAGGGGCAATGATGCTTGCACGCAACGCCGTCCGTCATCAGATCGCAACGCTTGCCGGCCTTTGTCTTGCCGTGCCTTGCGCGCGTGCGCAGGTGGCCGCCATGCCGGCTGCTGCCATTCCGTCCTCGTCGGTAACGGTTGAGCCCGTGGCCGCGTTTGCGACCGCCGCTGCCATGCAGCCCATGCAGACGATGCACATGGTCGCAGGCCGCTCGCTGGTGCTGCACACGGCCCGTCCGCTGAAGCGCATTTTCATCGGCAACCCCGAGCTGCTGCAGAGCTACAACAGCGGCCCGACTGAAGTTGTGCTCACGGCCAAGACACCGGGCCAGAGCACCGTGGTGTTGTGGGATCAGGCGAACCAGTCGTACCTCTACACGGTTGCCGCCGACGATGATCCCGCTGCGCTAACGAACACGCTGCGCGAAGCTTTTCCTGAGGCGGACTTTCTGCTTGAGAGCCACGAGGGACGGCTCTTTCTCACCGGCACTGTCTCCACTGACGCCATGCTCGATGCAATGGGCAAGCTTGCCGCCTCATACAACAAGAACGTGGTGAACGGCCTGCGCGTGCTGCCGAAGCATGGCCGCCAGGTGCAGCTGAAGCTCCGCATCGTTGAGGTAGATCGCGCGAAGGCTGAGCAGTTTGGCGTGAACCTGCTGGGCAACGGTCGTACGGCGGGGATCAGCAGCACGGGCCAGTTTCCGAGCGCCACCACGCTCACGCCCGCGACGCAAACAACGCCGGCCAGCGTGCTGACCACCGACCCACTGAACTTCTTCCTCTATAACTTCAAGTTTGGCCTGGGCGCAAACATCAAGGATCTCGAGACGAAGCAGATCCTGCAGATACTCGCTGAGCCCACGCTGACGACGCTGAGCGGCCTGCCCGCGCGCTTTCTGTCCGGTGGCGAATTCCCCGTGCCGGTGGTGCAGGGCGGGGTCGGCACGAGCAATGCCGTCACCATTGTGTACAGACCCTACGGCGTCAAAGTGGACTTCACACCGCAGGTAAATCCTGACGGCACCATTCACCTGAAGATCGCGCCAGAGGTAAGTGCGCTCGACTACACCAACTCCGTGACCGTGTCAGGCACGACCGTGCCTGCCCTTTCTACCCGTCGCGCTGAAACGGAAGTAGAGATCAAGGATGGTCAAAGCTTCGTGCTCTCCGGCCTCCTGGATCACCGCACGACCGATAGCTTCTCGAAGACGCCAGGCATCGCTTCCGTGCCGATCCTCGGCCAACTTTTCAAGTCAAAGAACGTGAACCACTCTGTGCTTGAGCTGATGGTGATCGTGACCGCTTCGGTGGTCGACCCGCTGGCCGACAAGGCGGGCGTGCAGCAGCCCGAGATGGCAGTCCCCAACATGGAGAAAGACGACTTCGACCGCAGCCTCACCCCCAGCGTGCGCCGTCCTCTTGCCAAGCCCGGTGCCGCTCCGGTGAGCGAGAAGCTGCCCGCGAAGAAGCAGCCGACGATGCTGCAGGTTGCCGCCCTGCCGAAGGAAGACGAGGCGTCGCGCATGGTTGGTCCGCTGAAGCGCCTCGGCTACAACGCGCAGGTGCAGCGAGAGAAAGAAGACGCGCTTTACCACGTGCGCGTCGGCCCATTTCCTGACCGCGCCACCGCCGTGTCACGCCAGCAGGAACTGCGCGACGCCGGCTACAACGTTTCCGTGCAGTAACACTTTGTGACGCACAGGCAGGCTCGCAAGACGGGCTGCCTGGAAAGGAGAAGCTATGGAGAACCACGCAAGATCCGGCAGTGAAGGCGTGCAGGCGACCTTCTGTGTCGCCGCCGGAGAAGAGGTCACGCGTGCCGTGGCCAACTGCACGGCACAGGTGCCCGGCTTCTTCTTCGCCGGGGCCTTCGGCGACTACATCACGGCCGAGAAGCGCCCGCACTTTCCCGCAACCATGAAGGCGGCCAGCGGCTGCGTTGCGTTCATCGACTTCGACACCGCGCCCGAGCTTGCGCTCAAGACGGCAGAGCGCCTGCGCCAGATCTTCCTCAAGCGCATCCACATGGTCGCGGTGGGCACCAACCTGGATGCGAATACGCTCTTGCGCGCCATCCGCATTGGCTGCGTGGAGTACCTGAGCAAGCCCATCAGCGTCTCGGAGACGATCGCGTCGCTGGAGCGTTTTCACGAGAGCCTCACGCTGGACGCGCCGGCCAAAAACAGCACCGGCCGTGTGATGGCCTTCTTCGGTGCAAAGGGCGGAGTCGGCGCGACCACGCTGGCCGTGCACCTGGCGGAGCACCTGGTGATGGCGCACAACCGCAAGACGCTCATCATCGACCACAAGCACCAGCTCGGCCACGTGGCGCTGTACCTGGGCCTGAAAGACACGCAGTACCACTTCGACGAGCTGCTGCACAACGTCGACCGGCTTGACGGTGACCTCTTGCGTGGCTTTGTGGTGCGGCACAAGACCGGCCTGGATGTACTCGCCTCACCCGACGTCGCCAACGAGACCATTGAGGCCACGCAAGACCAGCTCGACCGCGCCATGGACTTTCTGCGCCGCGAGTACGACTACATCCTCATCGACAGCTCGATTACGTACCAGAACACGAAGAACTCCATCATCGAGCAGGCCGATGACGTGTACCTCGTCTCTACCGCTGACGTTGCGTCGCTGCGCGACCTGGTGCGCCTGGTGGAGCACATCAGCCAGAGCCCGCATGCCGATGGCAAGCTGAAGATCGTGATGAACCGCTCCACGTCGAACGAGTCCATCACGCCTGAGCAGATCCGCAAGATCGTGCGCTTCCCCGTAACGCACACCGTGCCGAATAACTTTCTGGAGCTGCTGAAATCGATCAACCAGGGCGAACCGATCCCGCCGGGCAACAAAACGCTCTTTGACGTTGCGCTGCAGAAGTGGACCAACGAGATCGTGGGCGCGAAGGCAGAAGAAGCGACGACCACAACGGTGGTAGTGGCACCCAGGCGCATGCCAAAGTTTCCCTTCTGGCGACAGCCCAAGCTGGCGTAGTCGCGCGGGCCACGTGAGTGGCTGTCCACAATTGAGCTGCCGCAATGTGGTGCCCTCTACAAGGCGTCATTTCGACCGGAGCGCAGCGTAGTGGAG
>CAXTJS010000024.1:13168-22200 GCA_964244605.1 uncultured Terriglobus sp.
CCTTTGAGAGTCGATGCCGCTCCGGGCAAACAGCAGGTTTCTCCACTCCGCGACGAAAGAGCCGTCGCTCCGGTCGAAATGACGCAGTGTAGGTAACAGCACTCAGAGCGATGGACGTTGCTAAAGCCACGTCGTTCCAAGCCGATGCATAGGTGAAGACGCATCGACCCTTCCGTAGGAGCACCAACTTGGACTCACCGCTTTTCATGACCATGAACGTGGGCGCTCCGCCACCGCCTATGACGGAGGTGCGTGGAAGCTCCACGCTGAGCGAAGCGGCGCGCAGCTCGCTCAAGACCGCCGTGCATGCGGAGATCCTGAAGCGGCTCGACCTGCAGAAGCTGCTCGCCATGAACGGCGAGGGCGACAACGGGCGGCAACGCCTCGTCTCTACCGTGCAGCAGTTCGTTACGGAGCAGGGCATACCCCTCAGCGCTGCGGACCGCGACAAGGTCGCGAATGAAGTGCTCGATGAGATCTTCGGCCTCGGCCCGCTTGAGCCGCTCTTGCATGACGCCGGCGTGAATGACATCCTCGTCAACCGCTTTGACAGCGTCTACGTGGAGCGCCGCGGCATTCTCGAGAAGACGCCCATCGTCTTCCGCGACAACGACCACCTGATGCACACCATTGACAAGCTCGTCTCCGCCGCGGGCCGGCGCATTGATGAGTCGTCGCCCATGGTGGACGCGCGCCTTGCGGATGGCTCGCGCGTGAACGTCATCATTCCGCCGCTCGCGATTGACGGCCCATCCATTTCGATCCGCCGCTTCGGCCGCACACCCATGCGGGCCGACGGCCTGATTCGCCACAACGCGCTCACCCAGCAGATGCTCGACCTGCTGGAGTGCGCAGTGCGTGCGCGGCTCAACATCGTGGTCTCCGGCGGAACCGGCGCCGGTAAGACGACGCTGCTCAACGTGCTCTCGACCTTCATCTCACCGGCAGAGCGCATCGTGACGATTGAGGATTCCGCTGAACTGCGCATCAATCAGGATCACGTGGTGCGCCTCGAGTGCCGGCCGCCGAACCTGGAGGGCAAGGGTGCCATTCGCCAGCGCGAACTCGTCATCAACGCGCTACGCATGCGGCCCGACCGCATCATCCTCGGCGAGGTGCGTGGCGAAGAGGCGTTGGACATGTTGCAGGCCATGAACACCGGCCATGACGGCTCGCTGACCACCGTGCACGCCAACAGCCCGCGTGACGCGATTGCACGTATCGAGACCATGGCGCTGATGGGCAACGTCGCCCTGCCGGACAAGGCGATCCGCTCGCAGATCGCGTCCGCCATCCACCTGGTGGTGCAGGCCTCGCGCATGAGCGACGGCTCGCGCCGCATCACGCAAATTACCGAGGTGACCGGCGTGAGCGGCGAGACGCTCAGCATGCAGGACCTCTTCGTCTACGAGCGCGCAGGCCTCGATGCTTCTGGCAAGGTGCTGGGCAGGTTCGTAAGCACCGGCCTGGTGCCGCACTTCGCCGCGCAGGCCAAGGCCGCCGGCATCAACGTGCCCTTGCCCATGATGAACATGGCCACGCCCGGCCTGAAGTTGGAGGTCTAGCGCCGCATGCTGCTGCTTACTTTCATCGTCGTGTTGCTGATGTCGTTCGCCACCGTCATGGCGAGCACGCGGCCCACGCGTGAGATGAATGTGCTGCAGCAGCGGCTCATGGACCTGCGCAAGCTGCGCCCTACCGCGGTGAACGAGGAAGAAGACCTTCGTCTTAAGAAGGAAGGGAAGAGCACCTGGTTTAC
This sequence comes from uncultured Terriglobus sp., assembly GCA_964244605.1. Lineage (GTDB taxonomy): Bacteria > Acidobacteriota > Terriglobia > Terriglobales > Acidobacteriaceae > Terriglobus. The sequence continues at coordinate 14,928 of CAXTJS010000024.1, forward strand.
GCAGTACATGGAGCGCTTTGCGCAGAACAAGGCGCTGCTGTCGCTGCGTGTTCTGCTGTCGCAGTCGGCTACATCACTCACGTTGGGCTCGTTTGCACTGCGCAGCATCGCCCTCGGCTACCTGCTCTCCCTCGCCGTCTACATGACACTTGGCGAGCCGATGCTTGAGGTGCTCGCGTTCTTCGGGGGATGCCTCACGCCATGGTTCTGGCTGCGCATGAAGCGCAAGCGCCGCATCGCGAAGTTTGAGAAGCAGCTGCCCGAAGCGATGGAGCTGATGACGCGCGCGTTGCGTGCCGGCCACTCCGTGCAGGCCGCGCTTGAGATTGTGGCAGAGCAATCGCGCGAGCCGCTGCACTCCGAGTTCAGCCAGGTGCATCAGGAGCAGGTCTTCGGCGTTGCCTTTCGCGATGCGCTGCGCCAGTGCGGTGAGCGCGTGCCCTCCAACGATCTGCGCTTTCTCATCACGGCCATGGTCGTGCAGAAAGAAACGGGCGGCGACCTCATCGAGATCCTTGACCGCACCACGCAGGTCATCCGCGAGCGCGGCCGCGTGCAGGCCGAGGTGCAGACCTACACGGCACAGGGCAGGCTCACCGGCTGGATTCTGTCGGCACTGCCGGTCGTGCTGCTCATCATCACGTCCATCTTGACGCCAAGCTACGCGAAGGTTTTGTTCACAGACCCGACGGGTCACCTCCTGCTCGGAGCCGCCGCGGTGCTTATCATCCTGGGTGCCATCACGATCCGCCGCGTGGCGCGGGTGGAGGTTTAGACGATGTTGTTGCCCCTGTTCTTCCTGTGCTTTTTCATCATGGCCCTGAGCGCCACGATGCTCGGCTTCGCGCTGTTGCGGCCGGATACTACGCTGGCGCCGGTGCATCGGCTTGAGCAGCTGACTGGCCGTGTCGCCGCAAAGGTAGCGGCAGAGCAAGACCGCTTCAGCGGACCTGCGGAAGCTATCGCTGCGTTCATCCGCAGGCGCGCCGCATGGCTCGATACGGCGGACCTGCGCCGCCAGTACTTGCAGGCAGGCTGGCGCGATGAGGAGGCGCAGAACCTGCACCTGTCCTCGCGCCTTGTTTTGCCGGTGTTCGGCTTCGTCCTTGCGCTCGCGCTGCCCGGCCCAACTGCGCTGTGGATCACGCTGACCCCGTGTCTGCTTTACCTGCTGACAGGCATCTTTCTGAGCCGCAAGATTGCGGCGCGACGCAAGGCCATCCGCAGGGGCATGCCCGACATGCTGGACCTGCTGGTGATCTGCATGGAGGCCAGCCTCGGCATCGACCAGGCGCTGATGCGCGTGGCGCTCGAGATGGGCGAGACCGCTCCTGAGCTGCAGGATGAACTACTGCAGATCTCACGCGAGCAGCGCGCCGGCAAGCCGCGCCATGAGGCGTGGCAGGAAGCGATCGCACGGCTCGACATCGCCGAGATGGAAGCCTTCATGAACATGATGCTGCAGTCTGAGCGCTTCGGCACACCACTCGCCGCGGCCATGCGGCAGTACGCGAACGATGTGCATGCCAAGCGCGTACAGACGGCGGAAGAGAAGGCCGCCAAGACCACCATCAAGATCATCTTTCCGCTGGCTGTGTTCAGCTTTCCCAGCATCTTCATCGTGATCCTCGGGCCGGCCGCGCTGAGCCTTTTCCGTTCGTTCTAAAGTCCTCTGAAAGGCACCATGCTGCAGCTCACATTACTGAAGAGCGCGCCGGTATCGGCTTCGTCACCGCCACCGCTACCGCAGGTCGTCTGTAACCAGCTGCGCCACGCGCGTACCTTCTTCACGCGCATGATCGGCCTGCTCGGCTCGAAAGAGCTCCAGCCCGGTGCGGGTCTGTGGATCACGCCCTCGACCGGCGTGCATACCTTCGGCATGCAGTTTGCCATCGACGTGGTCGCGCTCGACCGTGACGGTAACGTGCTCAGGACATGGGGAAGGGTACCGCCGCGCCGCATGCTCTTCGCACCGAGAAAAACGCGCAGCATCCTGGAGCTCTATGCGGGTGGCGTTGCTGTGCACGACATTGAGCTGGGCGATCGCTGCAGCATGAAGTAAGCCGCAGATGACTGCATCCCCGAGTCTCGCATGAGCCCCGTAGGCATTGTCATTTCGACCGGAGCAACGGCTCCATCGTTGCGGAGCGGAGAAACCTGCTTTCCTTTTGAGCGCCGTTGCCACTCGGAAAAACAGCAGGTTTCTCCACTTCGCTGCGCTTCGGTCGAAATGACGCTTCATAGAAACACCGCCTTGAAACGAGCGAACACTAGTGTTCGCCATAATGGGAGCAATGCATCCGCCGTCGCGCACAGTTCGCCTGCGAAGTGTTGCGTTGTGGGCGTTGCTCGCGATAGCGGCAGGGTCTATCACCTTCGGTACACGACGGCTGCTGAACCACTACCGCCGCCCAGCGCGCCTCGTCATCGTGCAGCAGGCGTCTACACTGCCGGCCGACGGCGACCGCCATGTCCCTTTCGTTCTCCGTCGCAAAGACGGCAAGCTGCTGGACTCACTGGTTGTGCAGCCAGCCACCCTGAACGCACGCACTCTTCTGCGGCCAGACGGCAGCACCGCCGTCGACGTGCAGTCGCCGGTTTTGCCGGGCATCGCGCGACTGCAGGTGCGTGGCGCGGGTGTGATTCCGTTGATGGCGACCGTCGCCTTCGTGCCCGACAGCACCGACCGCTACGGCGACGGCACGCCGGAGTTCCTTCGCCTGCACAGCGCTGCGGACCGTGCGGCCTTTCGTGCCTGGTTTACCGCGCTGGCCGACGCTGCGGCCTCATTGCCGCCCACGCGGCTGCCGCAGGAGATCGGCGATTGCGCCGCGCTGCTGCGCTGGTGCTACCGCAATGCGCTGCATGCGCACGACGATGCGTGGCAGCACACGATGCCGTTTGACGCGCCTCCACCGTTGCACTCCGTGCAGCAGTTTGCCTGGCCAGAGACGCCGCTGGGCGCAAACCTCTTCCGCGTGAGAGGCGGTGCGTACGCCGCGAAAAACGCGAGCAACGGCACCTTCGCCCAGTTCGCGGATGCAGAAACGCTGATGCGGCGAAACACCTTTTTCATCAGCCGCAATCTGCGCGCTGCGCTCCCCGGCGACCTGCTCTTCTATCGCCAGCTTGAGCAGAACTCACCTTTTCACTCCATGGTGCTGACGGGCAGCGGTGCGCAGTGGGCGGTCTACCATACCGGCCCCATCGGTAGTGGGCCGGGCGAGATGCGCCGCGTTCTGCTGGACGACCTTCTGCACCATCCTGATCGTCAGTGGCGACCAAATTTTGACAACGAAAACTTCCTTGGCGTGTATCGTTGGAACATTCTCCGCCAGGATCGTCGATGAAGCCCGCAGCATCGATTGTAGAAAAGCAGAAACGCCGCACGGTGCGCGTGTGCGTCCTCGCGCTGCAATGCCTGCTTGTTCTGCTGTGCAGCATCGCTCCGCGCACGGCCCGCGCCGCGGCACGTGTGGTGTCGTTCAACCTGAGCACCAGCAAGACGTTTGCTCCCGGCGAAGCGCCGACGATCCATCTCTACACGCATGATGTGGACGCGCTTGAGTTCCGCGTCTACCGCGTGAACGATCCTGTCCGCTTTCTGGAAAACCTGCGCGAGCTGCACAGCTTCGGCACCACCGAGCCTGAGGGCAGCGATGAGCGCATCGACGAGCGATCCTTGCTGGAGCGCTTCCATGATTGGAAGGCCGACCTCTGGTACAACATCCGCGAGTGGTTCCGCGACCAGTTCAGCTATGACGCGCGTGAGTCGCTGCGCAACCGGCAGGCCATACTCTCGCGCAAGAGCCGCATCGTGGGCGCGGCCACGTTTGCGCAGATACCGCTGCTGAACTCACAGCAGCTTGTGGCACGCTGGCATCAGCAGGTACCGGCCACCTACATCTCTGACGCGAACAGCCTTGCCGTGCCGAAGCTTGATGCCGGGCTCTACCTGCTTGAGGCGACGGACGGCCAGTACAAGGCATACACGCTCATCACCGTCACGCCCTGGGCGCTGATCACACGCACCACGTCCGGGCAGGTGCTGGCCTACCTGGTTGACCGCGTTTCAGGTGCACCGGTTGCCGGTGCGAAGATTGACGCCGGCTTCGGGCAGCACGGCGTGGCCACCGGCGTGACCGGTAAGGATGGTGTCGCGAAGCTCGCTGTTGAGGGCAAGCCTTCCGAGCAGGACAACTTCTGGATCGTCGCCGGGCAGGGCAAGAACTTCGCCGCGACTACGCCTGCAAGCTACTCCCTGAGTGGGTACGCGACCGACGACATTGAGTCGTACTTCTTCACGGAACGGCCGGTCTACCGGCCCGGGGATACCGTGCACTGGAAGGCGATTCTGCGTGAGAAGCGCGACAACGGGCTGGTGCTGCCGACGACGCATACCGTTACGGCCACCGTGGTAGACCAGACCAACAAGACGCTTGAGACCCGCGACCTCCCCGTAAGCGCAGACGGAACCGTTACGGCAGACTTCGTCATTCCGAAGGCGGGCGCACTCGGCTTTTACGGCGTCACGCTCCAAGTAGGCGAAAACAGCACCGTGCGCGGCAACTTCCACGTGGAGGAGTACCGCAAGCCGGAGTACCGCGTAAGCGTCGCCGCCGCCAAGAAGACGGTGCTGCTGGGCGCGAACATGCCCGTGACCATCGACTCGCGCTACTTCTTCGGTGAGCCGGTGGCGAATGCTGCCGTGAAGTACCGCATCTACAAGGAGCGCCACTACTGGGGCAGCTATGGCGAAGGCGACTCCGACGATGCGACAGACTCTGCCGAGGGTGGTGACGACGCAACTGCGGCGGACGACTCGAGCAGCAACGCAGGTTACGCTGGCGACGTGGACGCGGAGAAGACGGGCCGCCTGAACGCAGACGGCAAGCTGGTCGTGCAGATACCCACCACGGTAGACGAGAGCGGCTTCACGCATCCGGACTTCGACTACACCGTGGAGGCCGGCGTGACCGACGCGGCCAACCGCGAGATCACGGGCCGCGGCCGCTTCCTGGGCACCTACGGCACCTTCCACATCAGCCTTGAGACAGTGAACTACGGCGTGCATGTGGGCGAGGCTTCGAACTTCAAGATCACGGCGGTCGACTACGACAACAAGCCCGTGAGCACGCGCGTCCACGTGCAGCTTACCTACCACCACTACGTCAACGGCAAAGTCGAGACGATCAATGCCGACGCGGTTGATCTGCAAACTGACGCAGAGGGCCACGCAACCGGATCGCTGCCGGTTCGCGAAGCGAAGTACAGCTCAGCCGCGCTGCTCGCAACGGCCAAGGCCGTGCAGCCCGGCACGCGCGATGTTACCGACGAGGGCTACGTGTGGATCATGGGCGCGAACGAGTCAGCCGACGACTTCGGCGGCGACTCGCAAACCGCACGCCTGCTCACCGACAAAAAGAGCTACACGCCCGGTGACACGGCGCACCTCAGCATCGTGTCAGAGGTCGCAGGCTTCCACGCGCTCGTGATCGCCACGGGCAGCACGGAGATCAAGCGCGAGGTGATGAGCACCGATGGCAAGACGCTGTCGTTCGACCTGCCCATCAGTGCGGCCTCGCAGCCGAACCTCACGGTGGAAGCGATCTTCCTGAAGAACAACGTGCTCTACCAGGCGACGAAGACGCTCAACGTGCCGCCCACGCAGCAGCAGTTGCAGGTGGCCATTACGCCCGTGAAGGACGTCTTCAAACCCGGTGAGGCGGCCAGCTACGACGTGGTTACGCGCGATGGCAAAGGCACTCCCGTGCGTGCCGACCTAAGCTTCGGTGTGGTCGATGAGGCCATCTACTCGCTCTACCCCGATCTCAGCGGTGACATCGTCGGCCAGCTCTTCCCCAAGCGCTATACCAGCTCGCAGGTGGATAGTTCGCTGACCTACTACTTCAGCGGCGAAGCGGGCACCAAGTCGCCGATGCTGGCCATGCGCAACACGCGTTATCGGCCGCAGCTTGCGCAGGTGAAGCCCGGCAACGAGGCCAAGCCGAAGGTGCGCAAGGCCTTCCCGGACACAGCCTTCTGGGCGCCCGACGTGCATACCGACGCAAGCGGCCACGCGCGCGTCACCCTCACCTTCCCGGATTCGTTGACCACGTGGCGCGCGACCGTCCGTGCCGTTACGGCAACGTCGCAGGGTGGCTCGGCGATCAGCCGCGTGCTCGTCCGCAAGAACGTGCTGGTGCGCATGGGCACGCCGCGCTTCCTGCGCAAGGGCGACGAGCTGGTGCTGCCGGTGATCGTGCACAACTATCTCGATTCCGCGCAGCAGGCGACGCTCTCGCTGGAAGCGAAGGGACTCGATATCGTCTCCGGTGCAACGAGCTCGACAGCTGTCGCAAGCCGCGGTGAGGGCACGGCAAGCTGGCTTTTGCGCGCGTCGCAGATCGGCACGGCCACGCTGACTGCGTCGGCGCTGACACCTGCCGAGTCCGATGCGCTCGAGCTGCCGTTCCCGGTGCTGCCTGCAGGCGTCGCGAAGAACATCGCGCAGAGCGGCATTGTGGCTGCAAACGGCGGCGCGGCGACCGCTAACTTCAGCTTTCCGGGCAACACCGACCCGCTGGCACATAGCCTGCACGTGGAGGTAAGCCCGTCCATCGCAGGCTCGCTCTTCGCCGCGCTCGACTACCTCACCGGCTTCCCCTACGGCTGCACGGAGCAGACGATGTCCAGCTTCCTGCCGAACGTCATCGTGCAACAAACGATGACGAAGCTGGGCGTAAAGGCACATGTCGACCCAGCTGTGCTGCAAAGCAAGATGAACGCCGGCCTCGCGCGCCTGAAGGACTACCAGCACGACGATGGGGGCTGGGGCTGGTGGAAGGAAGACAACAGCCGCGTCTACATGACGGCGTACGTGGTGGGCGGCATCGGTCAGGCCGGCAGTGCAGTTCCGCTCACCGGCTCTGAAGCTTACGGTGACATGGTGCAGCGCGGCCGCGAGTACCTGAAGCAGCAGCTGCGCGCGCACCCCAAGATGCGGCCTGAGTTGCGTGCCGCGGTCGTCTACGCGCTTGCGCAGGGCCGGGCAGACAACAGCGATGCCGACCTGAAGACCGCGCTCGATGCGCAGTGGTCGCGCCGGAGCGACCTGGATCCCGAGTCGCTCGCAATGACCGGCTTGGCGATGCTGCAGGTACACGACGAGCACGGTGCGGAGATGGCCAAGCTGCTCGCGGGCAAGGCGGAGCGCGAGGGCGACATGGTGCACTGGAGCGGCAACTACGTGCCGCTGCTCGACTACACCTAC
>CAXTJS010000025.1:0-4364 GCA_964244605.1 uncultured Terriglobus sp.
TACCCCGTTTGTGTTCGAGTTGAGTGTGAGGGAGAAGAAGTGGCTGTTGTGTGCAGTCGATGCTCCCACGCGGGATGTGTGGCTCGCCTGTATCAAGGCGAGGGTTGGTAGACATCAACAGGGGAAGACGGACCTTCACGATGGCTACACGCGTTGGGACTGGCGCGTGACCTACCCGATCAACAACTACGACGTTGCGCTAAATATTGCGACCTACGCGCACTTCAGCGACAAGCTCGGCAACCTCGACATGAACTTCTATGCGCTGCCCGAGAACCTTGAGAAGGCCAAGGTGCAGTTCGCGCAGGCGAAGCCGATGCTGCAGATCTACGACAAATACTTCGGCCCGTACCCCTTTGCGCGGGATGGCTACAAGCTCGTCGAGGTGCCCTATGCAGGCATGGAGCACCAGAGCGCGGTGGCCTACGGCAACGGATACCACAACAGCTACGGCCGCGGCGACTGGACGGGCGTCGGCATCAGTCCGCGCTTCGACTTCATCATCATCCACGAAAGCGGTCACGAGTGGTTTGGCAACAGCGTAACCGCCGCGGACCGCGCGGACATGTGGATCCACGAAGGCTTCACGACGTATGTCGAAGACGTGTACGTGGAGGCGATGTATGGGCATGACGACGCGATCCGCTACATCAACGGGCTCAAGAAGAAGGTGCGCAACGACACGCCGATCCTGCAGCCGCGCGGCATCAATCGTGCGCCGTCTGAAGACCAGTACTTCAAAGGTGCGCTGTTCCTGAACACGCTGCGCTCTGTGGTGAACGACGACGCGAAGTGGTTTGCCACGCTGCACGATTTCGCGACGCACTTTGCGTATCAGACGATCCTCACCGAAGATGTGATCGCGTTTATGAACGCGCACCTTGGCGCGGACTACACGCCGTTGTTCGACGGATATCTGCGGCATACGGAAGTACCCGCGCTGGAACTGCGCTACAACGATGCCGCGGGCACGGTGGACTACCGCTGGCGCACGCCGGAGGCGGCCTTCAACATGCCGGTGCGCGCAGGCGACCCGCAGCACTGGACGCTATTGCATCCCACCACAACGACGTGGCAAACCACACCCGGCAAGCGCGAGAGTTTCGCCGTGGACACACAACACTACTTCATCGACGTGGTGCAGGACCCCGGCGCAGAGGCTGGGCAGGACATGCCCGCAAACCGCGCCGGCTGGAAGCTGATGTGGAGCGACGAGTTCAACGGAGCCAACGGCAGCAGCTTCGACCCGGCGAAGTGGTCGGCGGAACAGAAGGGCGACGGCTTCGGCAACAACGAACTTGAGAGCTACACCGCCCGCACCAGCAATGTGGAGCAGCGCGACGGTAAGCTGGCCATCACCGCGCGCAAGGAGGACTTCACCGGGGCGGACGGTGTGCACCGCGACTACACCTCCGCGCGCCTGCAGACCAAAGGCAAGTTCGCGCAGAAGTACGGTCGCTTGGAAGCGCGCATGAAGCTGCCCGCAGGCGGCCAGGGTGTGTGGCCGGCGTTCTGGATGCTGGGCGACGACATCGACACGGCACACTGGCCGCAGTCCGGCGAGACCGACATCATGGAGCAGATCGGCCGCGAGCCCGGCAAGGTACACGGCACCCTGCACGGGCCTGGATACAGCGGCGGCAACCCGCTCACGGGTGAGTTCGCGTTACCGGCGGGCCAACAGTTTCGCGACGGATACCACGTCTTTGCCGTCGAGTGGGAGCCGACGGCGATCCGCTTCTACGTGGACGACGTGCTGTACGAGACGCAGACCGCAGCCGACGTGCCCAGCGGTAGCAAATGGGTCTTCGACCATCCTTTCTACCTGCTGCTAAATCTCGCAGTCGGCGGCGACTGGCCGGGCAAGCCGGATGCGTCTACGGTGCTGCCAACGACGATGCTGGTGGATTGGGTGCGCGCCTACGAGCGGCAGCCGTAAGAGCTTGCGCTACGTTCCCTTTGCAGCCGGTTCCGTCCAACGCTGGCCGCACTGCTCGCAGGTCCACTCCGGCGCTCCTGGTGAGATGGGCAGCCCGAAGAGCCACACAAGGGCGATCGCAAGGCCACGCCTCCTGGGCTTGCGGCTGATGGCAGTGCTGCCGCAGCGAGGGCACCGCTCGTCCGGCAACGATTCTTCAGCGACTCCGTTACTGTCTTCATCACTGCCAAGCCCGGAAAGAACGGCCTGTGCTGCGGCCAGCTCATCCGCTGGCACTTGCAGTTGCATGCCGCCGATGAAGTTGGATATCTGCCAGTCGAGGCGAACCGTGTTCTCGTCACGCAAGAAGCAGGGGATATCCGCTGCTTCAAGCGCGCCGCGCGCCACGATGGCTGCGGACAAGTCACGGAAGCGCTCCACTGTTATCCAAACTCCACTATCCTTGAACTGCTCTTCTTCCTGAAGAACGATGTCGTCAGGAGCAACCGCACGCTTGCCGAACTCAGCCAGGAGCGCCTCGTGGGCGTCGGGCGTGAGTTGGTCTCTGGACTGGGCCAGAAGCTGCAACTCCGGCAGATCCATCTCGGCGTAGTGCCTCGCGAGTTCGTCAGGTGTGGGCTCCATCGAGGCGATGCTAGCACCACGCGTGCGGGCATCTCGCGACAGCCGGTCTTGCAGGCCGAGCCGTCCGGTATCCTAACGAAGATGGATTCCATGACAGAGACACCGGTGCTGCAGCACCGTACCGCTGCGCCCACGCCACCGGAGCGCCCGAGCGGGCACGCGGACGACCAGCTCGAGGGCGATGCGCCGTTCCGGTCGTGGGGCCGTTACCCGAATTATGGGGCTACGCTGGTGCCGCTCTCGTGGCAGAACGACTTTCCTGCGGTACTGGCGCAGCACCATGGCATGCCCACCGGTGCGTTGGCCGTCGGCATGGGCCGCAGCTATGGCGACAGCTGCCTCCTGCGCGACGGGCACCTGATGGTAGCCACCGGCATGAACCGCCTGCTCGGCTTCGACAAAGAGACGGGCCTGCTGACTGCGGAAGCTGGTCTGACGCTGGGACAGCTGCTGGACTTCACCGTGCCGCATGGCTGGTTCCTGCCCGTTTCCCCCGGTACGAAGTACGTCACGCTCGGCGGCGCGGTGGCGAATGACATCCATGGCAAGAACCACCATCTTGCCGGCACCTTCGGCAGCCATGTGCGGCAACTGACGTTGGTGCGGTCTGATGGCACGCAGATGGTGTGTTCGCCGACCGAGAACCCTGACTGGTTCGGTGCCACGATCGGCGGCCTTGGACTCACGGGCGTGATTACGCAGATCTCGCTGCAGTTGAAGCCAATCGTGTCCCGCTTCATTGACTACGAGGGCATTCAGTTCCACGGAGTCGACGAGTTCCTCGCGCTAACCGAGCAGTACCGCCAAGTGGAGTACACCGTGAGCTGGATCGACTGCACCAGCACCGGCAAAAACTTTGCACGCGGCATCTTCATGCTCGGCGATCACAGCAAGATTCCCGACGCGCTGAAGCCCTCGCCGGAGCCAAAGCTGGTCTTCCCGTTTGACGCACCCGGTTTCGCGCTGAACGGCGCGACGGTGGCCGCGTTCAACACCGTCTTCTTTCACAAGCAGATCAAGCCGCGTGTGCGTGCGCTGCAGGACTACGAGCCCTTCTTCTACCCGCTCGATAAGGTGCTGCATTGGAACCGCATGTACGGCAAGAGCGGCCTTCTGCAGTTCCAGTACGCCATCCCGTGGGAGAGCGCGCGTGAGGCGACCATCGCCATCCTGAATGAGGTTGCGAAAAGCGGCCTGGCCAGCTTTCTCGCGGTGCTGAAGGCATTTGGCGATGTGCCCTCGCCGGGCATGATGAGCTTTCCGCAGCCGGGTATCACGCTGGCGCTCGACTTCCCGATCAAGCCGGAGAAGAGCTTCGCGCTCTTCGACCGTCTCGCCGCCATGACGCTGGATTACGGCGGCAAGCTCTACCCGGCGAAGGACGCGCGCATGACGCCCGCGCAGTTTCAGAAGAGTTATCCGCAATGGCAAAAGTTCGCCCGCTACAAAGACCCGCTGCTGACCTCAAGCTTCTGGGAGCGCGTGACCGCGCAGTGAGGAACCGATGAGCGACGCAACCACGACCACAGCCGAACCTGCGCTGCCGAAGCGCGACGTGTCACACAACCCGCGCAAGGTTTTGGTGCTGGGTGCAACCTCGGGCATTGCCGAAGCCACGGCACGCATCTGGGCGCGCGAGGGTGCGAACCTGTTTCTCGTAGGGAGAAATGCGGATCGCGTGAACGCCGTAGCTGCTGACCTGCGTGTGCGCGGCGCAGCCTACGTGGACGTGGCAATCTCTGATCTAGACGACATTGACGCACACGCCGATCTTCTTGCGCGTGCGATCGGCGGCGGCGAT
>CAXTJS010000025.1:4374-11566 GCA_964244605.1 uncultured Terriglobus sp.
TGCTGGACCTGGATGACCTGTCGCACCACGCCGAACTGATGGCGCACGCCGTTACGTCGCTGGGCGGGCTCGATGTGGCGTACCTCGCAGTCGGCATCCTCGGCGAGCAGCCACGCGCCGAGCAGGAGACGGAGCACGCGCTGCACATCCTGCACACCAACCTGACCGCGCCTGTGTCGCTGCTCACATGGCTTTCCAACTTCTGCGTGAAGCAGGGCTTCGGTACGCTGGCCGTGCTCTCGTCCGTCGCAGGAGAGCGCGGGCGCAAGTCGAACTACGTGTACGGCTCGTCCAAGGCCGGATTGACAGCGTTCCTGGCCGGCCTGCGCAATCGCGTAGATCGCGAGGGCGTGCATGTGCTGACTGTGAAGCCCGGCCCGGTGAAGACGAGCATGACCGCAGGCATGAAGGGCAGCGAAAAGTTCGCCGACCCGGACAAGGTCGCCCGCGAGATCGCCAAAGCCGTTGATAGCGGGCGTGATGTGCTCTACACGCCCTTCCAGTGGGCACCAATCATGTTTGTGATCCGTGCCATCCCGGAGCGTGTGTTCAAGAAGCTGAATCTGTAGTCGCCTAAGCTTACAGTTCCTTCGCAGGCAGGCCTGCATGTGCGGCCTCGTGGATAGCGCTTCTTGAAATCGCATGGACGATGAAGAATCTATGAAAATCTGGAGAATGCAGCCAGCAGTGTGGGTGCATCCGCCAGAAATGCGTGTTTGTAGCCAACTTGCGTTTGGCCACTCGCGTGCTATCGGCTGGTTATCCCAACATTTTGTTCGCACAGGTGCGTACGCCTGTCTTGGCTTTCTACCTACACTTCTTCCACTGAGGACTTCTGAATGTCGCTTCGTCGCATTGCTCTAGCCCTGCCTGTATTTGTCAGTTCGGCTTTTCCGTTCGCCTTGGCTGTCTGCACATTTTCTTCGCTGACGTTCCCGTTGCCAGCTGTGGCACAGACCAGCCGTGGCATTCTCGCCGGCGTGGTGCGCGATCCTGCCGGAGCCGTAGTACCGGCTGCGCCGATCCAACTCACCAACCAGGACACTGGCGAGACACGGAACGCGAAGACACAGAACGACGGTGCTTACCGCGTTGAATCGCTGTCTCCCGGCCGGTACACCCTGTCTGTCACATCCAGTGGCTTTCGCACGTTTGAAGCAAAAAACATTCTTGTCAATCCATCCGTCGTTACGTCGTACGATGCCTCGCTGATAACGGGCAGTGCAACGGAGGTTGTTGAGGTCACGGCGAACTCAAACACCATCAACACCGAAAACGGTCAACTCACAGGCGTGATTAGCACTTATCAACTGCGAACACTGCCGATCTTCTCGCTTAATCCTTATGAGTTGGCCACGACGACTCCGGGTGTGCAGCCGATTACGCAGCCAGGCTCGGGCGCAGGCGCACAGGGCCAGGTCTTTTCCGTAAACGGGGCGCGCCCTCGCGCCAACAACTTCCTCATCGACGGTCAGGAAATCAACGACGTCGCGATTGCGGGCCAGGCCTACCAGCCTGACATTCCTGGTGCGTACACCAGCGTTGCGGTCATCGCAAACAATGCGTCTGCAGAGTACGGCCGCGCGGGTGGTGCCGTCAGCAATCTTGTAACGCAGGCAGGTACGAACGTCTTCCATGGCTCTGTCTTCGAACGCTACGCCGGTTCAGGCCTGAATGCCTTATCGGGAACACAGCGACAGCAGAAGCCGACAGCAACCCAGCCGGTTAAGACGCGCTTTGACCGTCACGTCTATGGGTTTACCGCAGGCGGTCCGATCTTTAAGGACAAATTGTTTGCGTTCGGTGCGGGCGAGTGGAACCGTTACTATGGCCGCGCTCTTGGCGGACGTTTCACCCTCCCAAACGCTGCCGGCGTGGCGACGTTGCGAGGCATTCAGGCACAGACCGGAACAGTAGCTGCAACGCAGGCCGCGACATTCTCGAACTACTTGTCGAATTACAGCTATCTGTCGCAATTCGCCTTGGTGACAGATAACATCGAGAAGCTTTCTCTGGGCACGCAGCCGGGCTGCGCTGCGCCCTGCACAGTAACGGACGCGACCTTTCAGAGGCCTGCCGTGCCTCAGGGCAGCACGCAGACAGACTGGACTGTTCGTGTGGACTGGACGCCCCGCGAGAAAGATCAGGTTGCCATTCGCTACATCCACGGCCGTGGTGCGACGAATCCGGATTTTGGAAACAACACTTCGCTCGTTGGCTTTGACTCGCTGCAGGGAGGGCCAACTGAATTAGGTGCTGGCTTTTGGACGCATGTTTTCAGCCCATCACTGTTGAATGAGTTCCGTGCTTCGGAACTGCGGATTCGCTTCCTGTTCGACTTCACTCCCGAGACAAAGGCGAATCCACTCGTGCTTACGCCAACGCTGGTGTTTGGTGGTAATGGGTTGCCGAACCTGGGGCCGAATCAGAACTTCCCGCAGGGCCGTGGAGAAGATTACTACCAATTCCAGGACACAGTCAGTATTACTCGGGGTCGCCAGTCAATCCGGGCTGGCGTTGATATCGGCCGTCAGATCGAGACGGAAACAGTCTCACAGAACGCGCTTGGCCAACTCACTTATGCCGCTTCTGGATCCTTCGGTAGTTCTCTTGGCGAGTTCCTGGCGAACACTTTGGGCAAGTCCGGAACGGCAACCAAAACATTCGGCCAGACCCGTGTCGATCCGCACTCGTACCGCAGTGGCGTGTTCGCGCAGGACGACATCAAGGTAACGCCGAACCTAACCGCCAATCTCGGCATTCGTTATGACTACTTCACCAATCCTGAGAATTCGCTGCCTTTCCCGGGCATTGATCCGCTCAACCCGTTCATGCCGATCAATACGCTCTACCGCATCAAGAACGACAAAAACAACATCGCACCGCGTATCGGCTTCGCGTACGCGCCGCATGCCGGCTTCTTTGCAGACGGCAAGACCGTAGTCCGCGGCGGCTTCGGCGTCTTCTTTGACACGGACTTCAGCAACATTGTGGTAAATGCGGCACAAAGTTCTCCCAACGCGGTTGCGGCGACACTGACCTCCACCGCTACAGACGGCCTCGGTAACTCAAACACGCTGCTGGGTACCATCACCCCGGTGCTGAATGCACAGTCCAGCGTGACAAGCGTCGTCAACAACCTGGTAAATCCCTACACCTATCAGTACAACGTCACGGTGGAGCGCCAGCTTTTCGGAAACTACAAGCTTGCGGCCGGTTATGTGGGTACGCGTGGTGTCAAGCTGTTCTCGAACCGCATGTACAACTACTTCGTTCCGGGTACGCCGAACCGCATCAGCACGGCACGCGGAGCGATCGCTGCCCGAGGTAACTTCGGGACCTCGGAGTACAACAGCCTGCAGGCCGAGCTGTCAAAGACTTACTCCCACGGCATCAGCTTCCGTGTTGCCTATACCTATGGCAAGGACCTGGACAACACGTCGGAGATCTTTACAACCTTTGCCTCGCCCACCTCTTACCAGGCCGACCTCTCTCCACAGGGCATGCGGCAGGAGTGGGGCAACTCGGCATGGGATCACCGTAACTACGTGGTCGCGAGCTACACCTATGCCCCAACAGGACTGCGGTCGGACAACCGCTTTGCAGATGCGATGCTTGGCGTTTTCACGCGCAAGTGGCTCATCTCAGGAATCCAACGCTTCCAGTCGGGCCCGTATACCACCTTCTCTACGAGCGGGTTCGACACCAATGGTGACGGTTCCACCACGAACGATCGTGCCATTGTGAGTAACGCCTCGGCGCCGTTCCTCACGGCTGCTGTCGACGGTGCCTTTATCGGCGGCACAGCGGGCAGATACTACGATCTTGTCGCCTATAACCAGACAAAGGTCCGCAATCTTATCGACCCCGCCACAACGCACTTCCAGATTGCAAACGGACAGCAGTTTCTGCCTCAGGTGATCGGGCGTAACAGCTTTCTGCAGCCTGGCACGCAAAATCATGACATCGCGTTAGAGAAAGGCTTCGGCCTGTCTTACCTGCACCTTGACCGTGGCGCGTTGACGTTACGCGCAGAGGTGCAGAACATCGGCAACCACAACAACGTCAATCCAGTGGGGACGAATATTCAGTCCATTGGTGCGGCATCTCAATTCAACTACACGACCGCACGCACTGGCACCGGTCGCATGATGTACCTATGGGCCAAGGTTGTCTTCTAAAACGGAGACAAAAGTAAGCTGTAAGGGAGAGCTTCGGCTCTCCCTTACTGTTTGTCCGAAGGAGATTCAACACTTAGTGAACTGGAGCTCTGATTGTTCTTTGTCGGTAACGGCTTACCGTTCCGATCTGCCTGCATCATCGCAGAAGGATGATTATTGCTGTGCCTGCTGCATCTGTTGCATGTACTTGGCATGCAGTGCCACTGCGGGCGGAGCTGCCGGAAGCTGTTGTGCTTTTTCCACGAGCATGGACCAGTCTTCCGGCACGGGTAGTTCCTGGTCGGGCAGGGGAGAGCCTTCGCTTGGTTGCACGCGCACGGCAACGGTGAGGTCGGTTGCGGCGCGCCCGCGGTAGATGCCGTGGGTTGGGGGCACGTCGGCGTAGTCGCGACCGATGGCGGTGCGAATGTGGCGATCGCCGGCGACCAGCCAGTTCGTCGGATCGAAGCCGACCCAGCCGAGTTGCGGTAGCAGCACTTCCACCCACGCATGCGTTGCGGAGCTGGTGCTGCGGTCCTTGTCCGTGCTGTTGTGGTGCAGGTAGCCGCTCACATAGCGAGCGGGGATACGCAGCTGTGAGCGAATGAGCGCGAGCATAATGTGTGAAAAGTCCTGGCAGACGCCAGTGCGCTGCTCCAGCGCGACATCGATGGGCGAGTCTGCCTTCGTCGACTTCGGCAGGTAGTCGAAGTAGTGGTAGAGCTTATCGTTCAGCTCATGCATGAGCATGAGCGGATCATCGCGGCGGCGCAGATCGAGCTTGCGCGCGAGCTCTTCCAGCCGCTCTGTGGGCGCGGTGAACTCGCTTGGGAAGAGGAACTCCCAGTAGTCGCCGTCTCGCACCATGCTGTCCAGTTCGGCCCAAGCATCAGGCGCGAGGAACGACGGCACGGGCAGGACCTCTTCCATTTCGACCAGGCTCTCGGCCACGATCACAAGCTGGCCGTGCGGGCCTGGGATGTCGAAGTGGTGCACATGGTTGGCAAGGTGGTCGCGGTAGCTGAAGACGCGGCAGCGCGGGCTCACCGATAGCTGAAACGAGAGGCAGCGTTGAAACTCGTCGGAGCGCGGGTGCATGCGCGTCTCCATGATGCTTTCGTGAATGTCTTTGCTGTAGACGAACTTCGTCAGGTGCCGCACGGTGTAGTACATGGCGTAGGTTCTCCCCGTTGACGCTTATTCGTAGAAGCCTGTTTGTATCCAACAAACCAGGGTGAACAGGCCGAGCAAAACACCGGCTACGCGCCACCAACTACGCCCAGTGAAAGCCAGGCCGGCCGCGACGAGGGAGAAGAGGTACGACAGTTGAATGACTGCCGCAGGCAAACCGTGTGTCGTCCACTCTTTGCCGTGATTCGATGCCATGTGTGCGTATACGTAAGCGCCTGACAGAAGCGCGCCTGAGAGAGCGATGGAAGTCGCGAAAAGAGTTTGCCTGCGAGCCGGTGTCATCCTGCCAGTGCCGCCTGGATGCTGTAGTCGATGTAGAGCTCGTAGATAGCTTCGTGGATGTCCGCGCAGTGACGCCGAACGCCGTGGAGATACTCGACGACACCGTTGGTCAGGATTTCCTCAACGCTGGCGTAGCTGAGATTTGCGCGTAGCCGACCGGAGATGCGGCTTAGCTTATCGGAACGTGTGCCGCCGCTGGTGTGCTCGATACTCTCGAGGGCATGCTGCATACTGTCGATCGCGAAGCGCAGCGAGTGCGGAAAGTCAGCATCGAGCAGTAGGAACTCAAGGATCCAGTCGGGGCTGAGGTCGGCGGTGTAGACCTTGCAGTAGGCCTCGAAGGCCGTGGCGGAACGCAGCAGACCCATCCATTCCAGGTACTCGTTGCCGTCGCGCATGTGCTCATGCTGGCGCCAGAGCTCGTCCTGGTACGACTCCAGCAGCATGGCTGTGGCGGACGCCCGCTCCATGAAGCGGCCAACCTGGATGAACTGCCAGCCCTCGCCGTGGCTCATGGTGGAGTCGGTTACACCCTGGAACTGGTGCACGGCTTCCATCACCTGCGAGAGGAACTCGGTGGGTGCCTCGTGCTCGCGCAAGAGCGCCTCGGCATGCATGTCGCTCTGCATCTCAGGCCGCGTGACTTGCAGGTAGAGGCTGTTGAGGCGCTGCCACATCTCGGTGGAGATCTGCTCGCGCACATGGCGTGCGTTTTCGCGCGCGGCGATGATGCAGCCGAGCACGCTTGCGCTTGAATCGGCGGTGAAGGTGAGCTGCCGCGCGAGCGCGAAAGGGTCGCCCTCCCACTTCACGTCCTTCGGCGAGCCAAGCGACTGCAGCATACGCTGCCAACGCCGGCCGGCACCCGTGGCCGTCTCGTCGAGCATGAGGTTCAGGTTTACGTCGAGCAGCCGCGTCGTGTGCTCCGCACGCTCAAGGTAACGGCTCATCCAGTACAGGCTGTCGGCGACTCGGGATAGCACGCTTAGCTGGCCTTCTTCATTGCGGAGAAATCAGTGTGACTCGCAGCGTTGGAAGGGTGCGCCCGCTCCTTTGACTTTCGTTGCTGGTACTGCATCTCGCGGCGCAAGGTGTGATTGATAAAGCGCGGAGCCTGCTCAAGCTGTTGCAAGAGCCACGGCAAAACTTCATCATCAAGCCAGAGCGTTACTTGCGCTTTCTTTCCAGGTCGCAGGCCGCGCACACCACGCTCCATCTCCTCCGACGACAGCTCTGGGATGTCGGAAAAGTCTATCTCTGAATCCGGGCGCTCTGCCAAAGCTCGGAGCCGTTCAGTTTCTTCGTGGCTAATTGAGTGTTCGCGCAGGGAGCGCATGTCTTCAAAGGAGACTCGAACCATAGTGCCTTCGTTCGGCTCGTGTCGCTCTTCGGGCAGAGATGATGCGAATGATCTCTTCTCCATCATTTGTGTTCACCGTGTGCGCTATGAATAGAAGCAAGCTGCTTCCAGAGCCGGCCAGGATGTGATCCCTAAGTTCGCCGTGTATGAACTCTTGCCCTAAGTGTAAGAGATAAGGATCACCAAAAGCATAAGCAGC
>CAXTJS010000025.1:11576-22168 GCA_964244605.1 uncultured Terriglobus sp.
CTGGCTTTCTCTTCGTCCCATTCGAACGTAATCATGTCAGCTTGCTGCAACAGAGGAGAAGTCGCTCACTCGCTCAGCACCCACGTGTCTTTGCTGCCGCCGCCCTGCGAACTGTTCACCACGAGCGAGCCCTTCTTCAGCGCAACGCGCGTCAGACCACCGGGCACGATGGACACCTTGTCGCTGCCGTAGAGTACGTAGGGCCGGAGGTCAACATGACGGGCTTCGAAGCCGTCTTCCATCAGGCAGGGCGCGCGGGAGAATGTGATCGTCGGCTGCGCGATGTAGTTGCGCGGGTCGGCGTTGATCTTATAGGCGAACTCCTCGCGCTGCGCTGCCGTGCTCTGTGGGCCAATGAGCATGCCGTAGCCGCCGCTCTCGCCCACGGCTTTGACGACCATCTTTTCGAGATTTTGCAGCACGTGCCGCCGCTCTTTGTCCTCGGACATCAGATACGTCTTCACGTTGGGCAGGATCGGGTCTTCGCCGAGATAGTACTTGATGATGCTGGGTACGTAGGCGTAGATCGCCTTATCGTCTGCGACACCGGTTCCAAAGGCGTTGGCCAGTGTGACGTTGCCGGCGCGGTACGCATTGAACAGGCCGGAAACGCCGAGCATCGAGTCCGCGCGGAAGCTGAGCGGGTCGATGAAGTCATCGTCCACGCGGCGGTAGATTACGTCCACGCGACGCAGGCCGCTGGTCGTGCGCATGTACACGACGTTGTCGTGCGTGCTGAGATCGCGGCCTTCCACCAGCTCAATACCCATCTGGCGCGCGAGGTAGGCGTGCTCGTAATAGGCCGAGTTAAAGACGCCCGGTGACAGCAGCACGATGTTCGGCTCGGGCCGGCCCTCCGGCGCGAGCGATCGCAGCGTGCCGAGCAGCAGTTGCGTGTACTGCTCAATCGGTCGCACGTTGTAACTGCGAAAAAGCTGCGGGAAGATTCGCTTCATCACGCGGCGATTGGTAAGCATGTAGCTCACGCCGCTGGGCACGCGCAGGTTGTCCTCAAGCACGACGAACTCGCCGTTCTCAAGCCGAATGAGGTCGGTGCCGACGACCGCGATGTACACGTTCCGCGGCACGTTGAGGCCAATCATGTGCCGCCGAAACTGCTTGCACGAGTACACAAGCTCGCGCGGCACGATGTTGTCCTTGAGGATGCGGCCCTCGTTGTAGATGTCCTTCAGGAAGAGGTTGAGCGCGGTGATGCGCTGCTTCAGGCCCGCTTCGACCTTCTCCCATTCCTTCGCAGTGATAACGCGTGGCAAGAGGTCGTACGGAAAGATGCGCTCCGTACCCTCATCGCGGCCGTAGACCGTGAAGGTGATGCCCTGGTTCAGGAAAGAAAGATCGGCTGCCTGCTTCTTGCGCTGCAACTCCGCCTGGGGCAGGCTGCCGAAGTGCTCCATCAGCGGCAGATAATGCCCGTGCAGGCGGCCCGCTTCCTGGAACATCTCGTCATAGGCGTGATCGAGCTGGTAGTTCTCCAAACCCGGCCGCTGCTGCGTGTCTGCTCCATCCATGCGTGCGCCCAGTATAGCGGTCGCGTTTACGCTGTTGTCACAGGTATGCGCGCCAGCGCCGAGTTACCAGGGCAGCAAAGCAGCAAGCCAGCGCGGCTTCTGAGCCGGTGTTTCCTGCACATCTACGGCGCTGCGGCGCTTGGCATCCGGCACCATGGTGAGCACGGTCTCGTGATGATCGCGCATGATGGTCATGCTCACCGGGTGCCCCTTGCTGTCACGCAACGCTTTGGTCCACTCACTCTTGGTGCTGAGAGCTGTTCCGTTTACGTGCGTGACCACGTCGCCCGCGTGCAGACCGGCGACGGCTGCCGGTGAGTTGCTGTCAACACTTTGCACGAGTAATCCCTTGCCGCCCTTGATGCCGAAGAAGTCGGCCAGCTGCGGCTCAATCTCATTGACCATTACGCCGGTATACGCGATGCTGCCGGGTAGCAGATGGCCGCTGACAAAGCCGTGTGCAAAGCCCCGTGTCGCACGTGAAGCGCCAGTGGTATTTGTGCTTGCATCATCAGCGACAACATCGCTCGGCGCGGGTACGACCCAGTGCTGTTCCCAGGCGCGCTTGCCAATTTCGTCGCTGTCGGCCATGGTGGCCGTGAGGTTTTGTTGCGTCCCGTCGCGGCTCAGCACAATCTGCACGGTGCGGCCGGGCTTCATCTCGCGCAGGGTGCGGCGCAACTGCTCTTCGCCTTCCACGTTGGCACCGTTCACGGTAAGGATGACGTCATGTTCGCGTACGCCGGCCTTCCAGGCTGGGCCGTCGTGATCGACGATGATGACGACCACGCCGCGCGTCTCACGCAGGTGCAGGCCGGAAACGGCAGGATCACCGACACCGCGGATGTCCACACCAAGGTAGCCCTGACTGCTGCTGTGCAGACCGGTGTAGGCACCCGAAACCAGCAGGGCGAATGGCCCTCTGGCCTTCTGCGCTCCTGCGGAGAAGCTACTAACTACGAGGCACGCTGCGATGCAAAGGGCGGCGCGTCTACTGGATTCCATCCGCGCTCTCCAATGCCTGCATTGAGGCGGTGCGAATGTACGGGTTCTCGTCCTGCGTGCTTACCGTGTGCAACACCTGGCGGACGCTGGAATCGGCGTGCACCGGCTCAAGCATACCGATGGCCCGTGTGCGCACGGCGGAGCTGCCATCGCGCATCAGGCTCTCAAGCACGGCATCCCGCACACGCTGATCCACACCGACGAACGACTGCAGACCTTCCAGCGCCTTGAGCCGCACCTGCGGGCTCTTGTCGTAGCGGAGACTCACCAGCAGCGCATCGCGGAAGCCCTGTCCGTCACGCACGGCGTCACTGCCGCCCTCGCACTTGTGGCCGGCGCGGCACTCGCTGGCCAAAAGGCCGACGCTCTCTTCGCGCACGGAATTGTCGGCACCGCTGTGCGCCGCAGTCATCAGCAGCTGGCGAATCTGCGGGTCGTCCAGCGAGCCCTGAAGCGTTTCGGGGATGATGCGGTTGTACTTGACCTCAACGATTTCCTTGTTGGGCGTCTGCACCACGCCGCTCACGTTGCCAATGACGCCTGCCGTCGCGTTCTGCAGCAGCACCGGCGTAGGCAGCTTGGGCTCGTGCGCCGCCTGATAGCGGTTCAGCACGTTGCCGGACAAGAAGCCGACACCCACCAGCAGCGCTGCAAGCGCGGGTGCATTGCTGAGCGAATGCCAGGAGGAGAGCAGGAGGTTACGCATGCGGTCGGCAATGCCGAGCTGGGGCGTCTCATCCAGGAGATCGTCAAGCTTCATGCGGCTCTGCGCCAGTAAATTGGGCGACACCTCAGGCAAAGTCTCAAACGCCATCATGCCTGAAAGGCTTGCCATGGACTGCTGTTCTGCCACACACTCCGGGCAGCCGTGCATGTGCAGTTCCAGCGCGGCACGCTCGTCCTCACCGAGCTCGCCGTACGCCGCCAGCACTACCTGTAGTTTTGCTTCTTCGCACTTCATCGCGTATGTACCTCTACTTCTGGCCTCAAAAGTTGGTGTTGCTCAAGCGCCGTTGGCTCTGGTGGCCTCGGTACGCTGCTCTGCTGATTGCACGTACAGGTCGAACTAAGCCCGCCGGAACGCTAGGCGGTCTTTGCGTCTGCCAGGTTGGCGCGAAGCTTTCTGGTAGCGCGGAACAACGTATTCTTTGCGGTCTCTTCAGTGGTCTGCAGCATCTCGCCGATAGCGCGCAGCTTCAGGCCCTGGTAGTGCTTCAACTCGAACACCATGCGCTCGCGCGGCGTCAGCAACTCCAACGCTTCCTGGATGCGCATGTGCAGAACACGGCGGTCGAGCTCCGCGGCCGGGTTCGCGCCAGCGCGATCGTCGGAGACATTCGCCATCAGGTCCATTGGCTCGCCGCTGCTGTCGCTCACCGTGGCCGGATCTTCGCGGCGGCTCTTGCGGCGGCGCAGTGCGTCCAGGCAGAGGTTCGTGACGATGCGGTAGAGCCACGTATAGAACGAGCACTCAAAGCGGAAGTTTGAGAGATGGCGGTACGCCTTTAGAAAAGCTTCCTGGTGCACGTCCTGCGCATCCTGCTCATTGCCGAGCAGGTGCAGCGCCAGCCGGAGCACAGCGGAGTCATACCGGCGGACGAGCGCGTCGAAACTCTCGCGCTGGCCACGCTGGGCTTCGCGAATCAGTTCGTCGTCTTCGAGCCGTTGCTGCGCCCGCGCTTCCATCTGCGCCGGTGTCAGCGCTGCGCGTCCCGCACGACCTGCTGCCGCTTTCGCCATTCCCGGCGATTCTACCGCGACTACGCCAGGTCCAAGGGCACCATTCGCACCCAAGCCGACGCCCGTACCACCGTATCCAAAAGCCTGTGTTCCCATGCCGCGCTGACCCCGGAGTCAGAAGTGAACCGCACTTCAATAGACACGCCGAAAGGAAAAACGTTAGTAGCATGCAGATGCCGTCGTGTGGCTAAAGGCGCAGCAGCCAGCCTTTGCGATGGAACGGCAAGAGTAGAAAGAGGTTCACTGCCACGGTGAACAACGCCGTTGCGAAAGCGGCAAGCTGCGGAATAGCGATCCACGTGGCAAAGAGGTGGTCGTAGAGCCACGCGCCCCCGGTCAGGCCGCCGTGAGAGCGCCCAAGTTCAATGAGGGTGATCCAGGAAAAGCTGAATGCCAGGATGGCATTGCTGCCGAAGATGCGGAATGGTAGCGACCAGCCCTTCCAGCCGCGCATGTCGATGACGTATAGCAGAAGGCTAAGTGCCAGCAATGCGACGCCACCGGAGAGGCAGGCAAAGCTCGGCGTCCAAATTTTCTTGATGAACGGAATAATCGGCTGCAGTGCAAAACCGGTGGCCAGCGGGGCCAGCCCAGCAAGCGCCACAAAGCCGGTGCGGCGTGCCAGCGGCTCGGGCGCACGCAGCAGTTCCCCGCCGAAGACGCCCATCAGCATGGTGCACAGCGCAGGGATCGTGGAGAGCAGGCCCTCCGGATCGAAGGTGACGCCAAGGCCGGGCGTGGTGCCATACGGCCAGAGGTGCGGAACGGTGAAGATGCGGCGGTCAAGCCACGCAGCGAGGTTGCCGTTGCTGTCCAGGTGTCCCGGGCCGATGCCGGGTACCGGAATGAAGCGCAGCAGGCAGTAGTAGCCCGCAAGAAGCGTCACGATGACCGCGGCAAGCGCGAGTAGTCGATTCCGGCATTCTGGCGAAGTTGCTGCCGGCCAGCGCTGCCGCAGCGGAGCATAGAT
Source organism: uncultured Terriglobus sp. (assembly GCA_964244605.1). Lineage (GTDB taxonomy): Bacteria > Acidobacteriota > Terriglobia > Terriglobales > Acidobacteriaceae > Terriglobus. The sequence goes on from CAXTJS010000025.1 coordinate 16,821, forward strand.
GAGCGAGCCAAGCAGGAAGCAGAGACCGATGCGTTGCAGCACACCCGGTATGCGCACTGTGGCAAAGCTGCGGCTGTCATACAGGTTGAGCAGCAGCCCGAGCGCGATCAGCAAGAGGCTGCGCCGCAGAGCGTGCAGCAGCAGTCGTGCCGTGCTCTCTCCACGCTGTACACGTTTCGCAAAAGACAGCGTCATGGCAACGCCCACTGAGACGAGAAACGTTGGGAAGATGAAGTCAGCGAACGGCGCACCAACCCACGTGGCGTGGGTAAGCTGCCTGTAGGCGAACTCCCAACGGCCGGGGCTGATCACCAGGATCATGGACGCGACGCTGAGGCCGCGCAGTGCGTCCAGCGCGGAGAGGCGCACCGGCGCTTGTGGCAGGTTAGGAACAGCCTTCAAGGTTGGCATTGCGAGTCAATGTATCAGGCAGGCGCAGATGCAGCGTTTGCTTGGTAGGCTCGCAGCTTTACAGCGGGATTGACTTGAGCCATGCGCGAAACGCCGGACCGAGGTCATCGCGCTTCAAGGCGAACTCAACCGTCGCTTTGAGAAAGCCAAGTTTGTCGCCGGCATCGTGTCGCTTGCCTTCGTAGGTAAAGCTGTAGACCTCTTGGCTTGCGAGCAGTGCCTTGATGCCATCAGTCAGCTGCAGTTCGCCGCCGGCACCGGGCTTGAGTGCTTCCAGGCAGGCGAAGATGGCAGGTGTGAGAATGTAGCGGCCGATGATGGCGTTCTGGCTGGGTGCCTCGCTCGGCTTCGGCTTCTCCACGAGGTCGTGCACCGTGCAGAGCCGGGGATTTTCAGCCAGCGGCGTACACGCAATGCAGCCGTAGTTCTGGATCGCGTCGCCCTCCACCACTTCGCTGCCAATGATGGACGCACCGGTCGTCGCAAACGCTTCGACCATCTGCTTCATGCAGGGTACTTCCGCATCCACGATGTCGTCGGGCAGGATGACGGCGAACGGTTCGTCGCCGATGAGCTCTTTTGCCATCAGCACGGCGTGGCCCAGGCCAAGCGCCTCAGGCTGGCGCACGTAGGTGATCTTCGCCATCTTCGTCAGGTTGACGGCGGTTTGCAGCAGCGCGTCTTTGCCGCGGCGGGCGAGCGAAGCTTCCAGTTCCGGTGCGCGGTCGAAGTGGTCTTCCATCGTGCCCTTGCCACGGCCCGTCACGATGATGATTTCGGTGCAGCCCGCGGCAACGGCTTCTTCCACGCCGTATTGAATCAGCGGCTTGTCGACCAGGCAGAGCATCTCCTTGGGGGTGGCCTTGGTCGCCGGTAAAAATCGGGTACCCAGTCCCGCTGCCGGGAACACTGCTTTGCGTATTGGTTTGTTCACGTTGCGGTTAGCTTCCTAATAGACGAAATGAGACAGCACTGCCCGAGCAGCGTCCGTCCGCAGAGAACGACAACAGGCTAACAAGCTTGCGCACACAAGCTATAACACGGGTGAGTCATTGCCGAGCATGGAACGTCGCATTATCCGTATCGGCACAAGCCCCTGGCGCATGAATGCGTCGTGGAAACCGCCGAGCGTGAACGCCGCGCCCTGCTTGCGCCGCACGTCTTCGCGCAGCTTCAGAAGCTCAAGCTTACCAAGAGTGTAGTAGAGGTAGGTCGCATCCGATGCGCCGCGTCGCGTCTCCACCCGGGCGACCGACGCGGACTGGTAGCCCTCTTTCATGAAAAACTGTTCGGCCTGGTCGGTCGTCCAGCCCTCGGTGTGCATCTTGATTCCGACGGTGAAGCGCGCATTGCGCAAGAGCGCGTCCTGCAGTTGGCCGAGCCGCACCAACTTCTGCGTGCGCTCGTCCGCGCCGGGCGGAACGAAGCCCTCGTCCAGCATCATCTGCTCGCAATAGTGCGCCCAGCCCTCGATGTTGGTGTTGGCCCCAACCAGCTTGCGCACCTTGGAAGGGAACTGGTTCTGCCAGAGGAACTGCACGTAGTGGCCGGGGTAGGCCTCATGCACGCTGGTGCTCACAATAGTGCCCACGTTGAAGACCGACATGTAGTCCTGCACATGCGCGGTGGTCCAACTCTTCTCCGGCAACGTGACGTTGAAGTAGGCCCTAGTGCTGTTGGTTTCAAACGGACCGGGCGGGTCCATGCTGGCCTGCGTCGTGGCGCGCTCAAAGGGCGGCGTCTCTTCCAGCACGGGGCGCACATCGCTGGGCAGCGTGATGATCTTGTGCGCCTTGATGAAGGCGATCTCCGCGGCGAAGCTATCGCGGAAGGCGTCCAGCAGCTTGTCGGGCGCGGGATGCAGCGTAGCCAGTTGCGCCAGTACCTCCTGCGGTGTCTTTCTGGCGTCAAGTTCGTGCGCGATGCGCGCGAACTCCGCCTGGTTCGCCTTCATGTTCGCGTCGTTGATGGCGAGCAGCCGGTCCAGCGGCGTATCGACCATCTCGTCGTAGAGCAGCTTCTTGCGGTAGGTGTCCGCACCGAAGCGGAACTCGCCGTTGGAGCGCGGCAACAGGTCCGACTTCATCCACTCGCCGTAGCTCTTCAGCGCGGCAATGACAGCGGCATTGGTCTGTGCAAACTCTGCTTTGGTTTTCGCGTCGGTCGCGTCGAGAAAGGCCGAGGGTACGTCCGTCTGGAAGAAGCTCACCAGGCCGTCGATCTGATCGAGCGCGATCTCCGTGTAGATCTTTGGCGGGTTCTTCAGATTCTTGCGCGCCTCGGCAAAGACCTGCGGCATCTGCCGCTCACGCGCGACCACGGCGGCCAGCCGGGTGTTCGCCGACGCGTAGGGCCGCTCCATCAGAACGAACACGGCATTCGTGATGCCGCTGGAGTAGTTGTCGGGGTTCTTCTCCCACATGCGGATCGTTTCGAGCGAGAGCAGCTGCGAGCGGATGCTGTTCAGCAGCACGTCGCGGTCGTCGGCAACGTCACGATCAAGGCCGTCGGGCGGGATGGAGTCGATCTTCTTGAGTGCGTCGTGCAGCGCGGCGGTCTGGCGGGCGATACCGGCGGCGGAGTAATCCTCAAGCTGTGTGTCGTACTGGTGAAAGCCCGCTTGCGTACCCGCCGTGGGCGCGTAGCGAAAGTACACATCGCTGAAGTACTGCTCCGAGAAGACGCCAAAGGTCTGCGTGGCACCATCGGCACTGACGCGCTGTGCTGAGGCGCTGGATGCAAGAGCGAAAAGGACGGCAGCAAGGCAGAACAGACGGCGCATGGTTCGCCCATGGTAACGCGGTTTGTTCCGACTACGTCACCCGCTTCTCTGCCTCATAACAAAGCTTCGCCAGCCGCTTTGCCCGTGCTTCCGGACCCTGGTAGTAGAAGACGGCCATCAGTTCGCTGCGCTGTTGCTGCATGGTCATGTTCGCCCAACCCACACGGGCCTTAGGCCGACGTTGAAACGCTTGCTCGATAAGCGGCGGTAACTCGACCTCCGCTTCCATGGTGGCCAGTAAGCGCTCGGCAGTCTGTTGTGCACGACGCGAGCGGGCCTCGTCACCCTTGACGCTATTGATCCACTTGCCCACTTCGCGCCGCGTGTACTCGGAGAGCGTGCCGTACCACTCGCGCAAACCTTCCGCTTCGTCCAGCAAGGCATCCAGTTCCTCGGGCAGCTCCGCGGGGCGAGGTTCCAGGTCAGCGTCGAGCTCAAAGATCGCGCGTTGACCTTCGTGAACGTGCGCGCCCGCCTGCATGGCTCGGTTCACCAACATAAAGTAAGCGGAGGATTCGTTCGCGTAGGGGAAGAGCGAGGTGCGGAATGGGAAGCCGTTTACCGTGCCGCACACGCGTAGACGAACCATCTTCGGCCACACGTCTGATGGCTTGAACGGCACGCGAACAATGACCCAGCCAAGCCCGCCCCACTCGGGCTCAAGCAGCGCTTCGAAGCGGCGGGTCGTGCGGTTCGGGCGGTTAAGCCTTGGGCGTGAAGCCATGCTCGGTCAGCGTGATCTGTGTCAGATCCACGTGCATCTCATTGCGAAACCGGGTCACGGCTGCGGCTCCCAGTCGCTGCACCGTAGCGGTGTCGCCTTTGTGCCGCATCGCCAGATAAGCACCGCTATGCAACAAGGTGTTGTAGATGTAGACCTCCGCCATCTCTTGGCGCTGCGCCTCGGTCAAGCGGGCGAAGAATGCCTGCCTGCCCAGCACAGAGCGGACCTGTTCCCGGACAGCGCGCACCTGCGCCGGCAGTGCATCGAGACGATTGTTGGCAATGAGCCAGTCTGTGACCCAGTATTCCGCGAGCGCGTCGGCGACGTCGCCGGAATGCATTCCATCGCCGGCTGCCTGGCGTGCCCAGCTTGCAAGCGGATCATCGCTGGCGAAGGAACTGCCTACGGCATTTGCGCCGGCATCGCCCGACGTTCGCCGCACAAAATCAAGAAACTGGCGGCGTGTACGTGCGGTCACTGCAGGATCACTCCTGTACTGCGTCGTAGCATTCACGACTGATTGTGCTGCAGTGTTGCGCCCTCTGCGCGCCCGCGCCGCTTCGGCAGCACCCCTCCGCATGTCGTCTTCTGCCGCAGCGCCGATCACGGGTTTTGAAGATCGCTGACTTGGACTCTGTGTTCCCGCGCCGATAGCCGAATTCATCATGGCAACGCCGTTCAGGTCCGATCCGAGGTTTATGCCGTAGTCGATCTGCGCAAGCGCAGTTGAACTTGCGCCAAGAAAGACAGCAAAGACTAGCTTCCGGAATGCGGTTTCACACTGCAAGAAGCGGAACGGCATAAGTCGTCTCCCCCGAAATGCTCTTTCAAGCGGTTCTGTTCCGCATAGAAGAGATTCTTTTCCGACTGAATCTGTTGTTTCGGCAGGTTGGATCGGCGAACGCCACTATCTTTTCGACCGTTTTCTCTGGCACGGCCGAAGCTGTGCCCTTCCGTTACCCTCAGACCTCGTTACGCCGCTACCGGCGTGAGATCAAGCTGCTGCAGGAGGTCTTTCGTCTCGGCAAGCACATCGGCCGAGTTGGCGCTCGACAGCGGCCAGCGCAGCACGCCCTGCGGTGTGAACTGCGCACCGCGTTTGGTGTTGCGGCTGACCAGCTTCATCAGCATGCCGGGATCGATCTTGGCTTTGGTGTCGAACTTGATGAGCAGCATCTCGCGGAAGACCTTCTGCCGGTTCTCTTCAAGCTGCACGCGCTTGCGATCGATTTGTGCGATGTGGATGCGCTCGGATTGCAGCCGCACCTCACCCGCAGCGAGCAGGTTCACGACAGACTCGGGCAGGTCGCCGTAGCGGTCCTGCATTTCGGCGCGTACGTCGGCGAGCGTGGCCGGGTCAGTGGCACCGGCGATGCGCTTGTACATGCGCAGCCGCTGGTTCTCCTCAGCGATGTAGGCTGCATCGATGCG
>CAXTJS010000026.1:0-409 GCA_964244605.1 uncultured Terriglobus sp.
CGACCGAGCCGAACTGCTGGATGAGCTCGACGGAGCCCTTGTCGCCGATGCCGGGCGCGCCGGGGATGTTGTCGATCGAATCGCCGCGCAGAGCCATGACGTCGATGACCTTCTGCGGCGCGACGCCGAGCGCGGCTTCGACGCCTGCTGGGTCGAGGATGAGGTTGTCCTTCATTGGGTTCAGGATGCTGACGTTGTCGTTCACGAGCTGCATCATGTCCTTGTCAGAGGAGACGATGTAGACGTGATGGCCCGCTTCGGCGAGGCGGCAGCTCAGCGTGCCGATGACGTCGTCGGCCTCGTAGCCCTCGAAGTTGAGGATGGGGATGCGGAAGGCGTCGAGCGCGCGGCGGATGTAGGGCTGCTGCTGCTTGAGGTCGTCGGGCGTTTCGGCGCGGGTGGCTTTGTA
>CAXTJS010000026.1:419-9655 GCA_964244605.1 uncultured Terriglobus sp.
TAATCGATCTCGTCAAACTGCTGCGTCTTGATGTTGAACTTCTTGACGGTCTTCATCTCGGCCGCGCGCTCGTTGCGGTGCACGGGCGCTCCGCCCTCGTAGATGGCGGCGAGGTAGTGCGGCTGGAAGTCCTCTCGCAGCTTGTTAATCATGTTGATGAAGACGTAGGTCGCCGCCGTGGGAATGCCCGTGCGCGTGGACATGGGGCGGCTGCGCTGCATGGCGTGGTACGCGCGAAAGACGAAGGCCATGCTGTCAAGCAGGTAGACGGGCGGTTTTTTCTCGGAAGCCATCAGGAACAGGATAGCGAGTCGGCGGGTCGGCTTGGAGCCGAAGAGCTTTGTGGTGCTGTGATGGTTGGGTGCCCCATTCTTTTCGGGCGCTCTTTGCTGGGAAGGGGTGGGGTGAGGTGGCGCCACAACCCCACCCTTTCGCGATGGAGCCGCGGAAGAATGGGGCACCCGGCTTTTTGGCCCTTAGGCTGGCAGCGGGTCGGCTTCGAGTGGCTTCGGCGGTTGCGGAGCGGGTAGTGGCTCGATGGACCTACGCAGGTGCCATGCGCCGATGGCGAAGCCTGCGAGGATGAGCGGCGTTAGCCCGAAGAGCTTGTGGCCTGCCGCGCAGACGGCCGTGATGAGTAGTGCAACCGGCCATTGCCATTTTGTGTGCAGGCCGTTGATCAGGAACAACAGCGCCGGGGCGATGCTGAGGGCGGCGTCGTAGGGCATGATGCGTGGGTTCACGGCCACGATCGCGAGGATAAGCAGCGCCCACCAGCGGTGGTCCGCCGCGGAAACATGTCGGCTCAGCAGGAGGAGCACGGCCAGCACGGCGAAGGAAAAGGCGATCTGCATCAGGCCCGCGAGGGCGATGTTTGGGTGGTGCAGCCGGCTGAGCGCGCTCATGACGATGCCGAAGATGCCTTCGCCGTAGTCGTGCGAGGCGGCCAGGTGGGTGGCGACGGTTTGCTGAAACTCCGCATAGAGGCCGGGCTGGGCGATGCGCTGCAGGAGGTATGCCGACGCGCCAAGCGCCACGGTGGTGAGGCTGGGTAGCAACGCTCGCCGTTTGCGCGTGAAGAGCGGCAGCAGCAGCAGCGAGCCGAAGACGGGCTGGTTCACGATGGCCACCAGCGTGACGGCGTAGTACGGCAACCAGCGGTTTTGCAACAGTGCTGGGATGGCCGCGAGCAGAGCAAGGCAGTACCAGACGGTGTGGATGTTGCCGGACCAGAAGACGGTGGAGAGGAAGAGTGCAATCGGCGCGAGGCAGAGCAGGGTAGTCGCCTGCTGCCTGTTCACGCGGCGAAGGAAGAACGGCACCAGGACAAGCTGGATTGCGGCGACACTTGCCAAGTACAGGCCAATGTAGGCGCGCCATCCCCAGGGTGAGGGCAGCACCCTTGCGAAGGCTGCGCCTGCCCGTGCGAAGACGGGTGGATAGGCGAAGGGCAGAGGGTTGTTGATGTCGTCGTCGGCGTACGGCGAGCGGCCTTGCGTGACTTTGTTGATGCCGTCCGCATAGGGCTCCGAGTCCCAGAAGAGATGCTCCAGCCGGTCGGGTGCGCGGCGGTGCAGGGCAGCGGCAATGCGGCCGGTCGTCGCGCTGTGCAGCCAGATGTCGCCCAGCATGACGGCGAAGAGGCACACGGCTGTGATGAGAACTCGTTTGCGGGTCGAGGCCATTGTTGTTTGTGAGAGGAGTTCAGGGTACGGCATAGTGGCCGGAACGGTGTGCGCTTTTTCGGAGCATTTGGGCGGCAAGCGTCGGCAAAGCGGTTCGCGCTTTGCGCGAAGACCCCACCCTTTCGCGCCAGGTGCGCGCGAAAGAATGGGGGCACCCAAGGTCGTAGCTATTTGGTCTTCGTGGCTTTTGATTTGGTGAAGAGTGGCAGCAGGTTTGGTACGTTGGGCGAGCCGAGGCCGGTGCACGCGTCCCAGCTGGGGCCAGCTTTGTAGGCGCCGTTGTTGCCGCTGGTGATGTCGCGGAAGGCGGCCTTTGCTGCTGCGGCGTAGAGCTTTGGCTGCAGGAAGCCGGCGCTGACCTTGTTCTTCGCGTTGGCTACGGCGATGAGTCCGGCCCAGAGTGGAGCGACCGCGCTGGTGCCGCCGATGACGAGGTTCTGCCCGTCCACGCGTACCTGGTAGCCGGTGGCGGGGTCGGCGTTGCCGCTCACATCCGGCACACCTCGGCCGGTCTTCGTCGCGGCGATGCCGGCCTGCCACGCCGGTTGAGCAAACGCGGTGGAGATGCCGCCGCCTGTGGCACCCTCGTTCGCGGCGGTTTCGTTCCACACGACTTCGCTCTGGATGGCGGTGCCCGAGCCGACGAGCTTCGTGCCGCCGCAGGCGAGCACGTGCGGGCTGGAAGCGGGAAAGTCGACGTGGTTCTTGCCGTCTGTCGCGCCGTCACTCGAGCCGTTGTCGCCAGCAGCCGCGAGCACCGTGATGCCGAGCGCGGCGGCGGACTGGCAAGCGGCGTCAAGCGCATTGAGCGACTGCGCCGTCCAGCTCGACTCCGGGCCGCCCCATGAGATGGAGATAATGGACGGCTTGTTCGTCGCATCGTGAACCGCCGTGGAGATGGCGTCGATGAAGCCCTGGTCGGTGTTGGGCGCAAAGTAGACGACGATCGCTACGCCTGGCGCGACCGCAGCGGCCACTTCAATGTCGAGCATGACCTCGCCATCCGCGCCGTTGACGCCGTCGGGCTTGTTCTTGCCCTTGTCGACGGAGACGGCGGTGACCTTGGGCGCGGTTACGCCGAGCGCCTTGAAGTAAGCCGTGATGTCGGCCTGCTTGTAGCCGCCGCCCAACTCGATGAGTGCGATGGTCTGCCCGGCGCCGCTGCTGCCGGCCGGCAAGCCATAAAGTTGCGCCACCTGCACGGGCGTGAAGGAGGTGTTCGTCGCACGCGGGTGCACGACGTCGCCCTCGGGTACCGGCTTGGCAACACGGAAGTGCGGCTTCGCCTGCGGCCGGTTGTCGAGGCCGAGCACTGCCTCGACCTGGCCGATGAGCGGTTCGGGCAGGTGGATGTCGCCTTCGCGCACACGATAGGTGTTGCCGCCTTCAGCGACTTGGTGCGTCAGCGTCACGCCGAAGGCCTTCTGCAGATTGTTGATCGTGCCGGTAAGCTGCACGATGCGGCGCGAGGGGTCGTGCTGCGCACTGAGCGAGAACTGCTTCGCGAAGGCGAGCAGCGCTTTCAGCGCGGCTGGGTCGGTGCCGTGCGCCTGCCGGTACTGTGTGCGCGTTAGCCGTTGTTCGCCTAGTGTGTTGGCCGCCAGCGGAGTCTTGCGGCGCAGGAGCACCGAGATGGTGATGTTTGCCGAAAGTGAGATGGGCTTTGGCGCGGCTTCGCCGGGGAAGGCGGGTTTGTTGCTGCCGGGCAGAACAGCAGTGGGCGCGGGCGGTAGGACGGGCTTTGCCATGGGGACCTCCGTGGTGCGTTGCGCAATTGTAGGACGGAACGGCGGGTTTGTCTTCGCTTTTATTTCGCCTTGGATGAGAGCGTGATCAGTGCGGGTTTGTTCCGCCGAGCTGTCGAGACACGAGTGGGATTCGTTCGCTCCAAATCCTATGGAGCGCGCCTTTGGCGCTTGTCTCATCGGTGCGTGGCTACCTAGGCCTTCGGCCTAGGCTGGTATGGAACGGGCCCTTGGCCCTTTGCCTCCGAAGTCCTTGTCTCCAGCCCTTTGCCTCCAAGCCCTTGTCCCCAGCCCTTTGCCTCCAAGCCCTTGTCTTCAGCCCTTGCTCTAAAGCCCTTGTCTCCAGCCCCTTGCCTCCGAAGCCCTTGTCTCCAGCCCCCTGCCTCCAAAGCCCTTGTCTCCAGCCCTTTGCCTCTAGCCCGTTTACCTTTGGGTGAGCTCGGGCTCCCTTTACAACGTCATTTCGACCGGAGCGCAGCGGAGTGGAGAAACCTGCTTCTTCTTTGGAAGCCGTCGCCGCTCCGAGCAAACAGCAGGTTTCTCCGCTCCGCGACGATAAACCGTCGCTCCGGTCGAAATGACGATCCTGAGGGAAACCTCAAGATTCGAGCGGTCACGGAACTGACGCGACACTCGCGACGGACACACTCAGCTCAGGAACATGCAGTCGCCGTAGGAGAAGAAGCGGTATCGCTCGGCGACGGCGTGACGGTAGGCCTGCAGTACGGCCCCGGTCCCCGCGAAGGCAGAGACGAGCATGAGCAGCGTCGATTCCGGCAAGTGGAAGTTCGTGAGTAGCGCGTCGACGAGCTTGAACTCGTGGCCGGGGCTCAGGAAGATGCTGGTCTGGCCGGAGTGCGGGTGTAGCTCGCGCTGTCCGTGACGCTTTTGTGCGATGTCGCCCAGCATCGCGCGGCTCGCGTCGGCGTTCACGATGGTTGCGCAGTGCTCCAGCGTTCGGACCGTTGTGGTGCCTGCGGCGACGATGCGGCGGCCTTCGCTCCGGGCGCGGTTGATCGCCTCCGCCGTGGATGCGGGTAGGGTGTAGGGCTCGCTGTGCAGGCGGATGTCGGCGAGGTTGTCGACGCGCACGGGCTGAAAGGTGCCCAGGCCCACGTGCAGGGTGACGTACTGCACGTCCACGCCGCGGCTGCGGATCTCGTCGAGAATCGCCGGTGTGAAGTGCAGGCCGGCGGTGGGCGCGGCGGTGGAGCCATGTGTGTCCGCACCGGCGTAGACCGTTTGGTAGCGCGCGCGGTCTTCGGGGCTGTCGGCGCGGTGCAGGTAGGGCGGCAGCGGTATGTGGCCGAGCCGGTCAAGTGCGGCGAAGAAGTCGCCTGAGGGCGAGAAGCGCAACGTCCGCTCGCCGAAGTCGCCGGCCTCGATGATGTCTGCGGTCAGCAGGGGTGCGTCGTCGCCTTCTGGATGTAAGCCCTGTGCGTGGAAGAGGAGGAGCTCGCCTATCGGCACCTTGCGGCCGGGCTTCACGAGCGCGCGCCAGTCCGTCGCGTTGCGCTGCTCGGTGAGCAGCACCTCCACCTTGCCCACGGGCTGCGGCGAGTTGCTCTGCGTTCGCAGGCCTGCGCGGCGCGCGTACAGCCGGGCAGGGATGACGCGGGAGTTGTTCAACACCAGCAGATCACCGGGACGCAGCAGCGAGGGTAGATCGCGGAAGGTGCGGTCGCCGAGTGCGCCGGTGCTGCGGTCGACCGTGAGCATGCGCGCGCCGTCCCGCTCGGCTGGCGGGTGTTGCGCAATTAGCTCAGGGGGCAGGTCGAAGTGGAAGTCGGAGACACGCACGGCTTCAGTTTAGAGTCCTGCCTGCCCCGCTTCGGCCAGTGCGACGACGCGTTCGATGGCCGCTTGCATGCGCTCCGTGATTGCCGGTACTGTGTCCGCCGTCGCGATCGGTAGCGGTGTGGCCCACGAGCAGTGGACCGTCGTGAACGGCTTCGGGATCAGGAAGCTGTCCCACGAGCGCAGCGTCCAGGCGCGTTGCGGGTGCAGGGAGAAGGCTGTGATCGTGACCCCGTCCGTAAGCGAGGCGCGTGCCGCCGCGTTTGCGGCGACCGCAGCGGCACCTGGCTTGGCGACGCATACCGGGCCCTTCGGACCATCCACGGTGATAGCGACCTTGTGGCCGGCCTGGTAGGCGCGTGAGAGGGCCAGCAGACCCGCGGCACCGCCGCGCGAGCTTGAGCCGCGCACCGGCACGAAACCCAGCCGCTGCACGATGCGCGCGATCAGCTCGCCGTCGAACGACTGCGAGATCAAGATGTGGATGCCGAGGTCGCGGTAGCGGTACGCCGCCAGCAGCAGGCAGCGATGCCAAAAGACGTAGATGTCCGCGGCAGGGGTCGCATACGCCGGGCGTGCATCCGGCTCTAGAAGGGGAACGAAGCGCATTGTGCCGCAGAGCAGTCGAATGCATGCCGTGGCGACCGGTGGCACGACTGCTAGCAGAAGCATCTGCATGCGGCTGAAGCGTTGCGGCGGCGGGTGCGCTGCTTTCGCTGGCTGTGTTTGCGCTGTGGGCACGGGCACCTTTGCATTGTAGGGAGTACGGCTCAGACGAAGAGCTACATGGCTGTGACCAAAGCCAGTTAGACTAACGGCACACCTTTCTGGACACCGCATGACGCAGGCATCCCCAACTGCAGAGCAACAGGGCACCTCTCCGGGTGCGCACAGCGACGCTGTCATGGCGGCGGATGTGAGCTCCATTTTGCTGGAGACCCTGGCGCGGCTGCCGGACGCCATCGTGCTGATCGGCCCGGATTGGCGGCTGCTCTACGCCAATGAGCAGGCAAGGCGCATCAGCCGCATTCGGCCGCAGGACTTGAACAGCCGCACGCATTGGGAGCTTTACCCCGCGACGCTGGGCAGCGAGGTGGAGACGCGGTATCGCCGCGTGATGGAAGAGCGAAAGCAGGAAGAGTTCGATTTCTTCTATCCGCCCTTTCAGGTCTGGTACCGGCTGCGCGTCTTTCCGGCGGGTGAGGGCATCGCCCTGCACTACTCCGACCGTACCGAGTTGCGCCAGGTCGAGACGGAGCGGAACGCGGCTGTTGCGCAGGTGGAGCAGGTCTTTGCGGCGACGACCGATGCCGTGCTTGCGCTCAATCCGGAGTGGACAATTACCTTCCTCAACGATGCGGCACGCATCCTCACCGCGCCCTCGGGCGACGTGCTGGGCCGCAATCTGTGGCACACCTTTCCCAACCAGGTGTATGAGGGATCGGAGTATGTGCGCGTGTACTACCGCGCCATGGTGGACCGTGTCGCCGGATCGCTCGACGCGTACTACCCCGAACCTTTAAACGTCTGGGTGCACGTAGAGGCGCAGCCGTTTGAAGGCGGCATCGTCTTGTTTGTGCGCGATGTAAGTCAACAGAAGAGAGATGAGCAGGCGTTGCGTGACAGCGAAGAACGCTATCGCGTGCTCACCGAGCTTGGACCCCAAGCCATCTGGACCGGCGCGCCTAACGGGCTGATCAGCTACGCCAACCAGCGCTTTATGGAGTACATCGGCCCGGAGATCAAGCCGGAGAGCGGCACAGAGTGGATCGGCGCCTTTGCCGAAGCGGACCGCGAGCGCGTCGTCGAGGTGTGGACCCACAGTGTGACGACGGGCGAGAACTACGACGTAAAAGCCCGGCTGATTCGCGCTTCAGACCGGGCGGAGCGCTGGTGGCACCTGCAGGCACAGCCGCTGCGCGATGAGCAGGGCAACATCACGCAATGGCTTGGCATTGCGAACGACATCCACGAGCAGGTGGTAGCCGCCGAGCGGCTGCATCAGGAGCGCGCCGAAACAGAGCGGCAGCGTTCTGAGCTGGAAGCGGTGTACGACAACGCGCCCGTCGGCCTAGCCCTGTTTGAGCCGGAAGAATTCCGCTACCTGCGCGTGAACCGGCGGCAGGCTGAAACGCTGGGCAGGCCCGTGCGCGACCTGATCGGGCGTCGGATCGATGAGATCGTGATGCAACCCGAGGTGTTGAAGCTCTTCGCGAGGGCGCGCGCGGGCGAGACAGTGCGCGATTACACCTATGAGACGCAGATCGTGGACACGCCGGGCGAGACCCGCTTCTTCAACGTCAGTTACGCGCCGGTCTTTGGCGAGGCCGGCGAGGTCAGGGCCATCAGCGCGGCCGTGCTTGACGTGACCAAGCAGCAGAAGGCCGAGCGTGCCCTGCGGCAGAGTGAGAAGCTGGCTGCGGTGGGCCGGCTGGCTTCCTCGATCTCGCATGAGATCAACAACCCGCTTGAAGCAGTGACCAATCTGCTTTATCTCGCGGCAACCGATGCCGGACTGACGACGGAGGGTCGCGCCTACCTGACGCAGGCGCAGGACGAACTGGCGCGCGTGGGCCAGATTGCAACGCAAACGCTGCGCTTCCATCGCCAGGCAAACAGCCCTTCGCCGGTCACGGCTGCGCAGCTTGTCGACCCGGTGCTGAACCTGTACCACGGCCGGCTGGTAAACAGCGGCATCCACGTGGAGGCGTGCTACGGCACAGCGCGCAAGGTTCTGTGCTTTGAGAATGACATTCGCCAGGTGCTGAACAACCTCATCGCCAACGCGATTGACGCCATGCGCACGGGTGGTCGCTTGCTCATCCGCGCGCATGAGCAGTGTGATCTGCGCAGCGATGCGGAGGGCGTGCGCATCTCCGTTGCTGATACCGGTCACGGCATGGATGCGGCCACGCTGCAGCGAGTCTTTGAGCCGTTCTATACAACGAAAGACCTCAACGGCAACGGCCTCGGACTCTGGATCTCACAGGGCATCGTGGAGCGGCACCAGGGGCAGCTGCGCGTCCGCTCGGCCACGAAAGGGCCAAGGCGTGGCACGGTGTTTTCGCTCTTCCTGCCGAGTTCGGATCATCCGCAGCCTTCGCTTTAGGACTAGCTGCTTCAGGAAATGCGGACGGAGCGTATTGTGTTTAGCGCGTAGTCCGGCTTTAACCGCCAAGATAGAGGCACGTTTAGGAAGTGGCTTTAGCCACCGAGATGTCGGATCCCCAGCAGGAAAAGCCGCTCAGATCAACACCCTCTCTCTGCATTCGAAGCGGCGTTGCCAGCGCGTTGCAAAGCAGCCTATACTTCGCGGGTTTGTGCGCCACCGCGCATGCTGTTGTAGAGCTATCTGCATCCGGCACGCGCGGGAGGCGTCCAAACGGTGTGGCCTCAGTCGAGGCGTACGAAAGGCAAGGCGAGTGGTATGGCAGTAACGGAAGACGAGAAGATTGAGGTACCAACGAGCGCGCTGGCAACGGAGCTGAACCCATGGGAGGCGCAGGCGGCGCGATTTGATTTTGCGGCGAAGAAGTTGGACCTGGACGAGGGTATCTGGAAGATTCTGCGACAGCCCGCGCGAGAGATCATCGTGCACTTTCCCGTAGTGATGGACGACGGCAAGATCGAGGTCTTCACCGGCTATCGTGTGCAGCACTCCATCGCGCGCGGACCGGCGAAGGGCGGCATCCGCTATGCACCCGACGTGAGCCTGGATGAAGTGCGTGCGCTGGCGAGCTGGATGACGTGGAAGTGTGCCGTGGTAAACATCCCGTTTGGTGGCGCAAAGGGTGGCGTAATCTGCGATCCAAAGAAGATGAGCCAGGGTGAACTCGAGCGCATGACGCGCCGCTTCACCAGCGAGCTGGTCGAGTTCATCGGGCCGGAGAAGGACATCCCCGCGCCCGACATGAACACCAACGAGCAGACGATGGCGTGGATCATGGACACCTACTCGATGCACATGCGCCAGACGGTGACGAGCGTGGTCACGGGCAAGCCGGTGAAC
>CAXTJS010000026.1:9665-16121 GCA_964244605.1 uncultured Terriglobus sp.
TGCGCTACCTGGGCATGACGCCGGGCGAGTGCCGCGTAATTGTGCAGGGCTTCGGCAACGTGGGCTCGAACGCCGCGCTGCTGTTGCAGGAGAAGGGCTACCGCGTGGTCGGTATCGCAGAGTGGGACGGCGGCCTGTTTAACTCGGTTGGCATCAACATTCCGGCACTGCAGGAGCACCGCAGGAAGACGGGCTCCATCCGCGGCTTTGCCGGCGCGGAAGAGGCGAACGCAGACGAACTGCTGACGACCGAGTGCGAGATCCTCATCCCCGCAGCGACCGAGAACGTCATCACCAGCCGCAATGCCGCCCGCATCAGGGCACGTATCCTGTGCGAAGGCGCGAACGGCCCGACGACGCCTGCAGCCGACGAGATCCTGCAGAAGAACGGCGTCTTCGTGGTGCCCGATATCCTCGCCAACGCAGGCGGCGTGACGGCAAGTTACTTCGAGTGGGTGCAGGATCGCATGGGCTACTTCTGGACCGAGGACGAGGTCAACGAGCGGCTGGACCGCATCATGCATGCCAGCTTCACCGACGTGATCCGGTATGCCGAGTCGCACGAGGTGAACAACCGCATCGCCAGTTACATGCTGGCGATCGACCGCGTGGCCTATACGACAAAGCAGCGCGGTATCTACGCGTAGCAGTAAGTCAGCAGGAGAACGAGTCAACGGATTGGCGCGGCGCATCAAACACCGGCAATGCTTTGGGCATTGCCGGTGTTTTTGGAGGAAACATGCGGGCACGAGGCATGTTGTTTCTGGTTGCGTTTATTGTGTGCGCATCTCTGTCCGGCTGCGGCAAACGTGTGTGGGCACAGGGCGCAGAGGCGCAGTCTGCCGGTAGCCATCCGGCGGCAGACGCTTCCGCGGCGAGCGCACTGGGTCTGCCTTCCGGCGCATCGAAGGCGAACCATGCGAGCGCCGGTCCGGTGGACGCGGCCACGTTTGCATCGATCCAACGCGCGACCCTGCCGAAGATTGATCCCGGCGCAGTTTGGAAGGACACAAACGGCAAGGTCATTCAGGCGCATGGCGGCGGCATCACCCGCGGCGGCGCGTACTGGTACTGGTTCGGCGAGGACCGGTCGAAAGACCTGCCGAAGGAGCTCCGGGCGGTACACGTCTATCGTTCGAAGGATCTGATGAACTGGGAGGATCGCGGCCGCGCGCTGGAGATGACCGAGCCTGACGAGTACAAGCAGAAGTTCGGCGCCGACTGGCAACTAGAGCGGCCAAAGGTCTTTATTGCGGGCGGTGGCACGCCGTATCGCTACGTGATGTATGTGCACCTGGACGCAGCCTACAAGGCAGCCGAGGTTGGCGTAGCCGGCAGCGACAAGATCGACGGGCCGTATAAGCTGCTGAAGCACTTTCGTCCGCTCGGCCAGGAGAGCCGCGACATCGGCCAATTTGTCGATGATGACGGCAGCAACTACCTGATCTTCGAGAGCCGGCCCGCAAAGGGCTTCTTCATCGCAAGGCTGAGCGATGACGCGCTAAGCGTCGCGCAGCAGACCGCGTTCGTTCCGGAGCCGCTCGAGGGCGGTGCCATCGCGCACGTGGGCGGCACCTATTACTGCATCGGCTCGCACCTGACCGGGTGGAAGCCGAACCCGAATGTGTATGCGACGGCGAAGTCGCTGAGCGGGCCGTGGTCCAGCTTTCAGGACCTTGCAGTACCTGAGAAGAACACCTACGGCGGCCAGAGCGCCATGCTGCTCAAGGTCAACGGGCCGGGCGCGAACGACCTCGTGATCTTCTTGGGAGACATGTGGAAGCCGGAGGAGCTTTGGGACTCGCGCTATTTGTGGATGCCGTTGAAGGTTAGCAACGGCAGGATAGAGCTACCGCCGCCCGTGCCATGGCGCATCAATGTGGCCAAGGGAACCGTAGAGGCGGCGCAGTAGCCGCACGGCGTGACGAGTCTTCGAGCGGGTCACTCGATTCAGTCGTCGTCCGGGGCAAACGGTGCAGGGGTCAAGTCGAACTGGATATGATCGCGGTATGAAGAGAACAAGACTTCTGCTGCTCGTCGCGCTGTCTTTGCTGCCCTCCCTGTTGTCGGCTCAGACGGTTCTCCGGTACTCCGATCATGAGCCGCTGGGCAACATGCGAACGCGCTTCTTCAAAGATGTGTTCTTCGCGGCCATCGAGCGGGAGTCTCACGGCCGCTTGAAGGTAGAGGATCACTGGAACAGCACAGTTTCGACCGGGTACGACGCCCTTCGCCTGACCGGCGAGGGCAAGGTTACAGACATGGCCGTGGTGGTGCCGGAGTACACGGCGAAGCAGCTGCCCCTGCACCAGCTCTTCAAGAGCTTTCCGGTTGGTCCGAGTGGAGACAAGCAGGTGGCGTTCTTCCGCCGCGCCTATGCCGAGATTCCGTCGTTTCCTGCGGAGCTGGAAAAGAACAACGTCGTCCCGGTCTTCCTGGGCACCGGTTATCCCCTGGCCTTCCTGAGCGCGCAACCCCTGCCCAATCTGAAGACCTTTGCGGGTCAGAAGTGGCGTACCGCGAGCTTTTGGCACGAGAGCTTTCTGCGCAATGCGCAGGCAACGCCGGTCTCTATCCCGTGGGGCGACGGCATCTTCAAGGCCATCCAAGCCAAAACTCTGGACGGGTTGATGGTCAACGTGGACAGCGCTGACGACCTCAAGATCGAGCAGGTGGCACCCAACGTTCTGCTGTCGAAAGACCTCTGGCTCGGGCACCTCTACATTCTTGCCATGAACCGGGACACCTGGAAGGGCCTGGCATCGGAGGACAGGGAAGCCATCCAGCGTGCAGCCTTGACGGCCTACACGCAGTTGGGCCGGGTCATGGATGACAGCTTCACCGCCATGGTCGGCAATCTGAAGAAGAACGGCGCAACGGTCAGGCTGCTGAAGGGGAAGGAGGTCGATACGTGGAAGACGACCACCCGCTATCAGGAGGTTCAGGCAGCCTGGGTCAAGGACCAGCAAAGCAAGGGCGTCGAAGAGGCTGCTCCCGTGCTGAAGCAAGTCACGGATCTTCTAAATGCCGCGAAATAGACGACAAGCGTGAGCGCGGGTCCGAAGCTCTTCGCACCGTCCTCGGCGCAATGGTTCGGCCGTGCATCACCTTGGGGTGAGCAAAGGCGTTAGCCAATCGGGTGCACCCGGGATCCGCTCGAGGATGGGATACCGTAACGGACCTGCGTACGGGATAGTGACCTCTCGGCTTGCACCGACCGATTGCACGGCGACGCGGACCGGTTCAGAAGCAGAAGCAGAAACCGCTGAGAGCAGCGCTGCTGGGGTGAATGGCTGGCCGTTCACACGCGTGATCCGGCTGCCCGGTCGAAGACCGGCTCGGAAGCCAGGACCATCCCATGTAACGGCACGAAGGGACCCGTTCTCCCGTACCTGCAGGCCGACGGAGTAGCTTAAGTCCGTAACTCCGGCGTCCACCTGATCTTGCAAGAAGGTCTCGGTGGGTTCGGATACATAGGACAGTCTCCATCCAGTCCGTTCCAGGCCACCCATCATGACGTCGGTGTTATGGGTGAAGAGGCGCTCCGTCAGAAAGCTCTTCCAGTCGTCTGCTGCAATGCCGTTCAGCGTGGCGCAGACGTCTTCGAAGGTGTAGGTCTCCGTGGGCTCCGCGCGTCCGTGCGCGGCAAAGAATTTTGCACCAAAGTCATCCAGCCCAGCCTTGCCACGGCTCAACTCCTGGAGCCGCGCATGTACGCCTAACCAGAGGATCACGCCTTCCGGGTAGTAGTCCTCGCGCCGTTGCCAATCGCGCCATGCAGGGGAGTGTCCCGGCATGTAGAGCGCATCCAGCGTGCTGTCGGCCAGATTCTTCCACGCGCGTCCGGAACGGTTCGCGACGAGTGCGGCATCCAGCGCCAGCTTGTCCAGCGTCTCCTGCTGATTGCGCATGCCGGAACGAGCCGCAAGAACGCGACCCCAGAACTCCGTCTGTCCCTCGTAAACCCAAAGCAGGGAAGGATCAGTAGGTTCATTGAAATTGGCAGACCAAATCCCCGCCGGCTGGCGATATCGTCCGTTCCAGGCATGGACATACTCATGAGCGATTAGATCGCGATACGCCAGCTGATGTGCGTAATCCAGAAAGAAGTGAGCGGGCATGTTGTTCTCGCCTTCTTCCAGGTGCTCCTGGCCGCCTCCCGGGCTTAAATCATCGCTCAGTGAGACCAGGGCTTCGTACCGCGAGAAGGGAGGCGGGCCGAAGACCTTTGCCGTTTGCGTGATAAGGGCGCGCAGCGCACCCAAGGCAGCAGGCGTAACGGCCAGGTCGTCTTCCGTACCCGCAAGCACGTCAAGGTGGACCGGCGGCGATTGTGTGGGATTTAACGGGAACTCCCGTACATGCCGTCCCGCATACACGGGAGCGTCGACCAGGCGGTCGAGCGGTACGGAAGCGAAGCTCACCTCGACGTGGTCGCTTTGAGGCACTGGTGTGGTGGGCGTGCCTGTCTTCCGCGCCAATGCGGTAAACGCTTGGAAGTCTGTGGGCAAGGCAAGTGAGGCATCGACGGCGATGTCACGTGCATACCAGCCGGCCGGGTAGAGCAACACACGTTGCCACGGCACCACGATGATTGCGGGGCTGATCGCACCGGCTGAAGCTGGCAGATAGTCGAACTGCAGCGACAACTGACGCGCATCCCGTGGCACCGTCACGTGAAAGGCATGCACGTTGAAGGGGTCGCGTTGCCAAGGCAGCTCGTGCTGGTCCGTCTCAATGTGCAGGCCGGCCAACTCCACGGCAGAGGCGGTCGCAGAGTGACTCGTGGTCTCCCATTCCGGATAGAAGAGAATCATGTTTCCCGGAGACTGAACAGGAATCGTTTCAACGACCCTGAGTACGCCTCGGTCGACATCCGTGGCATCGACGCGTAGGCGGATTGTCCCTTTAAATACCTGATCTCGCGGGGAAGGCAACGCGAAAGCCGGCGCCGACGCGACCGGTCCCTGTCCGACCTGCGCTGCAATGGGAGAGCACAACCAGAACAGCATGGAGATGCAAACGTAAAGAAGGCGCACGAATTAAAGACTCCCTCCTACACGATAGAGCAGGGTGCACTGCACCTACTCGCCAAGCCGTGCTGAAGATCGAAACTGTGTCAGTGCGACGCACCGCTTATGAACGAAGGCCCTGAGGCAGCGTGAGAGCATGCCGCACAGCGGCCTCTTCCTTGTGACAGAATGAGGGCATCCGCGCCGTATTTCGGCTCGGGGCAGGTGGCGTGCCGTGAACCTTCCGAACTCCATGACGCTGAGCCGCATCGCGTGCGTGCCGCTGCTGATCTGGCTGTTGTCCGCGAGTTCGCCGCTGCACGGCCATGGGCAGGAGTGGACGGTGTCGCTCTTGTTCATTGCGGCTTCTGTTACGGATGGGCTCGATGGCTATCTTGCGCGCAAGCGTGGGCAGATTACGACCATGGGCATGCTGCTGGATCCGCTTGCGGATAAGCTGCTGGTCACTTCCGCGTACATCGCGCTGGTGGCGTTCGATCCCGCTGTCGTGAAGCCGTGGATTGCCGTGATCGTGATCGGGCGTGAGTTTCTCGTCAGCGGTCTGCGTGCGATCGCCGCGAACGAGGGCTTCACCATCGACGCGAGCGAGATCGGCAAGCTCAAGACGGTCATCCAGATCGTGAGCGTCGTCGCCTGCATCTTCGACCGCGGCTATAACGTTTGGGTCTTCGGCCCGGGGTCGAATCTGCTGGGCGGCACCGGCTTTGGCTGGTTTGTGCTGCCCGTGCACGTGATCGCCGTAACGGCGATCTACTGGATGACAGTCGTCTCGATCATCTCGGCCGTGGATTACTTCGCAGCCTTCTGGGGCAAGATCGACCATGCCTCAAACCGGGCCCGAGCGGCGCAGGTGCTGAGCCGTAAGGGTGTGGTTGGGCCTCGAGTTTGAACTTCGTAACGAAAAGCTCGATATGGGTGCTCATCAGAAGTGGAGACCGCCATTGAGCAAGAGGATGATGAGCACGATCGCGGCGATCAGGCCGAGGCCGCCGCTGGGATAGTAGCCCCAGCCGCGGCTATACGGCAGGATGGGTGAGCTGCCGAAGGCGAGGATAACCAGAACGATGAGCAGGATGAGGAGCATGTCACGACCCTCCAAAGCGACGCAGCCGTTGCGTTTCGACAAGAGATGCCGCCGCGCGTCGAGTGCGTTGCTGGGTTAGCGCGGGCTATGCAACGCGGCACGCCGTCATCCGCTCCTATGTAGCGCGGCAGTCGACACCCTGAGCGTCGAGCATGCCAGTGCGGAGGAAGACATGTTTCTGGCGATTGCAGGTATCTTGTTCGTGGTCTGGTTGGTTGCCGAGGTTTTTGCCAAAGGCGCAAATATTGCGATCCACATTCTGGCGATCGTCTGGGTCATCTCACTCGTGGGCGGCTTGTTCACGCGCAAGAGCTGAAGAGCTTGGTGGCACGAGAAAGG
>CAXTJS010000026.1:16131-22136 GCA_964244605.1 uncultured Terriglobus sp.
GCATTTGCCGGGCCTTTCTCGTGCTGGTTGCACTTATTGATGCGAGTGGGTAGCCGGGCTAGGAGCTGTTGGCGGCGGCATGGCCGGCAGCGACTCGCCTTCGAGCACCTTGGGCTGCTCCTCCGCGAGCTCCGGCAGGCTGCCGTCGAGCGCGATCTTCAGCACCTCATCCATCTGTTCCACAAAGTGCAGCTTCATGGTGTCCTTGATGAGCTGCGGCAGGTCGGCGTAATCCTTGCGGTTCTCGGAGGGCAGCACCGCTTCGAAGATGCCGGCGCGGTGTGCGGCGAGCAGCTTTTCTTTCAGGCCGCCGATCGGCAACACCTTGCCGCGGAGCGTGATCTCGCCGGTCATGGCGATGTCGCGGCGTACGGCGATTTTGGTCAGCGCGCTGGTGAGTGCTGTCGCGAGCGTGATGCCGGCGGACGGACCGTCCTTGGGAATTGCGCCCTCGGGTACATGCACGTGGATGTCGAGCTTGCTGTAGAACTCCTTCGGCAGCCCGAGGTGGTGTGCGCGCGAGCGGACGTAGCTGAGTGCCGCCTGAGCGCTCTCCTGCATCACGTCGCCGAGCTGGCCGGTAATAGTGAGCTTGCCCTTGCCGTCGAGCACCTGCACTTCGATCTGCAGGATGCTGCCGCCGACCTCGGTCCAGGCCAGACCGGTGACCAGGCCGACCTCGCTCTTCTCCTGCACCTGCGAATCGCGGAACTTGAGCACGCCGAGGAAGTCCGGTGCGTTCTCGACGGTGAGCACTTCCTTGTCGTGCTTGCCATCCTTCTTCGCCGTAACCTTCACCACGCGGCGGACGACCTTGCGGCAGACGTTGCCGATTTCGCGTTCCAGATTGCGCACGCCAGCCTCGCGCGTGTAGCCGCGCACGATCGTCTTCAGACCCTCGTCGGTGAACTCGAGATTGTCGGCGGTTAGGCCGGTTGCTTCGAGCTGCTTCTTGACGAGATACTGCTTGGCTATTTCGAGCTTTTCGACCTCGGTGTAGCCGTGCAGCCGGAGAATCTCCATGCGGTCCTGCAGCGGGCCGGGAATGGTGTGCAGCACGTTGGCCGTGGCCACGAAGAGTACCTGCGACAGGTCGTACTCCACATCGAGGTAGTGGTCGGTGAAGGTGGCGTTCTGCTCCGGGTCGAGCACCTCAAGCAGCGCCGCGCCGGGGTCGCCGCGGAAGTCCGCCGCCATCTTGTCGATCTCGTCGAGCATGATGACCGGGTTCTTCGTGCCGGCCTTCTTCATCGACTGGATGATCTGGCCGGGCAGGGAACCGATGTAGGTGCGGCGATGCCCGCGAATCTCCGCCTCATCACGCACGCCGCCCAGGCTCATGCGGACGAACTTGCGGCCGGTGGCCTTGGCAATGCTCATGCCAAGCGACGTCTTGCCGACGCCCGGAGGTCCGACGAAGCAGAGGATCGAACCCTTGGGGTTCTTAACGAGCTGACGCACGGCAAGGAACTCGAGGATGCGGTCCTTGATCTTCTCAAGGCCGTAGTGGTCCTCGTTGAGGATGCGCTCGGCGTGGTCGATGGAGCGGATGTCCTTCGACTTCTTCTTCCACGGCACGGCCAGCAGCCAGTCCAGGTAGTTGCGCGAGACGGTGGACTCGGCGCTCATGGGCGGCATGGCTTCGAGCTTCTTCAGCTCCTGGGTGGCCTTGTCGAAGGCCTCCTTCGGCATGCCCGCGGCTTCGATCTTCTTCTTGAGCTCGTCCCACTCGCTCTTTTCGCCGCGGCCGAGCTCCTTCTGGATGGCCTTGATCTTCTCGTTGAGGTAGTACTCCTTCTGCGCGCGCTCCATCTGCCGTTTCACGCGCGACTGCACAGTGCGGTCGACGTTGAGCTTCTCGATGGCGATGTCGAGCACGTCGGCCACCTTGGTCAGGCGCTCGACGGGATCGAAGACGTCAAGAAGCTGCTGCTTCTCCTCAACCGAGAGCTGCAGGTTGGCGGCGATGGTGTCGGCCAGCTTGGTGGCATCGTCCGTGCGGGCACTGGCCACGGCGGTCTCATAGTTAAGGCTCTGCTGCAGCTTCAGGTGCTGCTCAAAGAGCGACTGCACGCGCTGCATTAGCTGCTCGACCTGTGGCGTCATAGTCAGACTATTGGTGCCGGTGCGCACCGTGGCGACGAAGAAGCCGTCCTCATCGTTCAGCTCGAGCGTGCGGGCACGCTCCACACCTTCAACCAGCACCTTCACATTACCGTCGGGCATGCGGACGCTTTGCACGATGTTGCCGATGACGCCGGTGGCGAAGATATCGTCGGCGCTGGGCTCGTCAATGGACGCGTCGTGCTGGGTGGCGAGGAAGATCTTGCGGTCGCCCGTCAACGCCTCTTCAAGCGCGCGCACACTGGATTCACGCCCAACGACGAACGGCGTCATCATGTGCGGAAAGATCACCATCTCGCGGATGGGCATCATGGGGAGCTTGTACACTTCGCCGTTCGGCATATCGGTTGGCTTGGACATAATCTCCTCATTAGACGCCCCGCATGGCATGACGATGCGGGCCGTTACGTCAGTGTAAACCTGTGTCGTGGCCGCAAATCGGCTGGGCATAACGCGCAAGAAAGAACGACCGCGGAGTTCGCCAAGTTTGCGCTGAGTACGCGGTGCAGCGTACGTGGCGAGTAACTCGGCGTTCTTTGCGGTCGCTCTTCTGTTCCGTTCGCTTAGCCGGCTTTTTCCAGCAGCATCGGCGGAATCACGATGTTGCGTTTTTTCACCATCTCCGCCGTTACTTCCAGTTCCTTGATCTTCTTATTCGTCGGGATGGTGTACATCAGGTCGAGCATCAGCTCTTCCAGGATCATGCGTAGGCCGCGTGCACCCACCTTGCGCTGCAGCGCCTCATGCGCGACGGCCTGGGCTGCATCCGGGGTGAACGTAACCTTCACGCCCTCAAACTCAAAAAGCTTCGCGTACTGCTTTAAGATCGCGTTACGCGGCCGCGTGAGGATGTCGATCAGCGCTGCCTCGTCGAGCTCGTCGAGGATGCCGAGCACCGGCAGGCGGCCGATGAACTCGGGGATGAGCCCGTACTTCAGCAGGTCTTGCGGCTCAGCCTGACGCAGAAGCTCTGTGTCGCGCTGCGCGCGGATCGGCGTCACGTCCGCTTCCTTATCACCGCCCGTCTTGAAGCCGAGCGCCTTCTTGCCGACACGGCGTCCAATCACACGCTCAAGCCCGACAAACGCACCGCCGCAGATGAAGAGGATATTGGTCGTGTCGACGTTGGTGAACTCCTGGTGCGGGTGCTTGCGGCCGCCCTGCGGGGGGACCGAGGCCGTGGTGCCCTCCAGCAGCTTGAGCAGCGCCTGCTGTACGCCTTCGCCGCTCACGTCGCGCGTGATGGACGGGTTCTCGTCCTTGCGGCCAATCTTGTCGATCTCGTCGATGTAGATGATGCCCTGCTGTGCGCGGGTCACATCACCCTCAGCGGCCTGCAAGAGCTTGAGAAGAATGTTCTCGACGTCTTCGCCCACGTAGCCGGCCTCGGTCAGCGTGGTCGCATCCACAATGGCGAAGGGCACGTCAAGCATCTTGGCCAGCGTCTGTGCCATCAGCGTCTTGCCGGAGCCGGTGGGGCCGACGAGCAGGATGTTCGATTTGGCGAGCTCTACGTCGTTGCCGCGCGCCTTGTTCATCTGGATGCGCTTGTAGTGGTTGTACACGGCGACGGCAAGCTTCTTCTTGGTCTGATCCTGGCCGATGACGTACTCGTCCAGGAACGCCTTCACCTCATGCGGCTTGGGCAGGTGCGCCGGTGCGTTACCGGTCTGCGCTTCGGAGCGGTCGTCCTCAAGGATTGAGTTGCACACCGCGACGCACTCGTCGCAGATATAGGCCCGCGGATAATCCGATGGCGAGGAGATCAGCTTCGCAACCGCCTCCTGCGTCTTGTGGCAAAACGAGCAGCGCAGCGAGTCGTCAGAACCTTTGGTCTTCATCCGAAAAGGGAGCTCCACACAGGCAAGTGTGCCTTGCGTCTGTAGGTAAAAGTCTATACCGCTGCGTTCGACGGAATACGTTGAGGAACCTGCTTTGACGCGTCTCTGCGTGCCCTGTTCTCCACAACACGGGGCAGGGAACCAAACGCCGCACCGTTCCGTAATTTCTTAGCAGAGGTCGTCTCATGAATCTGCTCTTGGCCGCAGCGCTGATCCTCCCTGCACTCTACTCGCCGGCACAGACCGGCGTGTCTGCCGACAACGACAGCACAAACCGCGCTGCCGTCACAAACCTTGTGGAACGGTTCGATGCGGCGGAACAAGCCTATGACGTAGCTGCACTAAAACAGCTTCTCAGCGAACGCTATATTGAGATTTCGCCTGCCGGTGAGGTGGACCGGTATGACCGTTTTCTCAGCTTCTACACGCCCGACAAGAAGACGGAGTGGCCGCCGCTGACCCTAAGCGTGGAAGAGGTGCGCGTCTTCGGCGACACAGCGATTGAGATTGCGACCCTCAATTACTCTGTGCCGGGGCCGGACGGCGCAAAGGTTACCCGCTCTATCCGTGCAGCCTATACCGCCCAGCGGCAGCAGGGTATCTGGCGTCTGCTGGGCGCACAGTTCACGGGTGTGCGTCCGGCTCCGGCTACCCCTTCGAAATAGGCAAATGCCCCGGCAAAGACGAACCGGGTACCAGAGGCACCCGGTTCGTTCCCGATTGCGTGCGGATTAACTACGCGGACGCGTGATGATGTCGTCGATCAGGCCGTAGTCCTTGGCCTGCTGGGCGCCCATGGTGAAGTCGCGGTCGGTGTCGCGCTCAACCTGCTCAAAGGTTTGGCCGCTGTGGTGTGCCATGATGCGGTTCATGCGCTCGCGCAGGCGCAGGATCTCGCGTGCGTGGATGTCGATCTCAGTAGCCTGACCCTGGATGCCGCCGCCCATGATCAGTGGCTGGTGGATGAGGATGCGTGAGTTCGGCAGGGCAAAGCGCTTGCCCGTCTTGCCCGCCATCAGCAGGAAGGCACCCATGCTGGCGGCCTGGCCGATGCAGAGCGTGGACACGTCGTTCTTGATGTACTGCATCGTGTCGTAGATGGCCATGCCCGCGCTGACCGAGCCGCCCGGCGAGTTGATGTAGAGCTGCACATCCTTCTCCGGGTCCTCGCCGGAGAGAAAGAGCAATTGCGCGATGATCACGTTGGCGACGTTGTCATCGATCGGCGTGCCCAGAAAGATGATGTTGTCGCGGAGCAGGCGGCTGTAGATGTCGTAAGAACGCTCACCACGGCTCGTCTGCTCGAGCACCATTGGAATTAAACCCATCTTGTTCCTCGTTTCCGTAAGTGCGGGTTAGGCGATCTTTTCGTAGAGTTGCGTCGCCGTCTGCTCGCGGCGCATCTGTTCGCGGATGCGGTTGATGGTGCCGTCGTTCGTGAGGCGCTCGCGCATCGTCTCGAGCGGCTCGCGTGCCTGCATCGACATCATCATCAACTCGCGCTGCACGTCGTCCTCTTTGACCTCGATGTTTTCCTTCACGGCGATCGCGTCCAGCAAGAGGGAAGCCTTCACTTCCTTCACGGCCTCGTCGCGCTGGGCCTCGCGCAGGCGGCCGAAGTCGAGCTGACGCATCTGCTCCTCGGGCATGCCCTGCTGTGCGAGTGCGCGCAGGCCGCGCTCAAGGCGGACGTCGATCTGCTGCTGCACGAAGCTCTCAGGAATGGGGAAGTGAAAGCGCTCGGTAAGTGCGTCGACCAGCTTGCCCTTGGCCTCCTGCTCGGCGCTCTGCTGCTTGCGCGTCGTGAGGTTGTCGCGAACGCTGTTTTCGAACGCGTCCCAGGTCTCGTAGTCGCCGAGCTGCTTGGCGAAGTCGGCGTCCTTCTCGGGAAGTGTCTTGCGCTTGATGGCCTGCACCGTCACGTCATAGGTCACGGTCTGGCCGGCAAGGCGCAGGTCGCCGAAGTCCTTCGGGTAGTCCACTTCAACGTTGAACTCTTCGCCGGTCTTCTTGCCCTGCAGCGCGTCGGTGAACGCGGGC
>CAXTJS010000027.1:0-20282 GCA_964244605.1 uncultured Terriglobus sp.
CCGCCCCAGCGCCTCAATCAACTTCATCACGGCACACGACGGCTTCACGCTGACCGACCTGGTCAGCTACAACGAAAAGCACAACGAGGCGAACGGCGACAACAACACGGATGGTGCGAACGATAACGACTCCTCGAACATGGGTGCTGAAGGCCCGACGGAAGACGCTGAGATCAACGCCCTGCGTGAGCGGCAGACGCGTAACTTTCTGACGACCCTCATCTTGTCGCAGGGCGTACCGATGCTGTGCGGCGGGGACGAGCTCGGCCGCTCGCAACGGGGCAACAACAACGGCTACTGTCAGGACAATGAACTGACCTGGTACGACTGGAAGCTGGATGCGCCGCGCCAGCGGCTGATGGAGTTCACCTCCAAACTGATTCACCTAAGGAGAAGGCACCCGAACCTGCGCCGTGAGAAGTTCTTCCAGGACCGTGCCATTCGCATCACCCGCAAGCAGGGTGCCGACACTTCCTGGTACAGCGCCGATGGCGCTGAGTTTACGGACGAGAACTGGACCACGAGCTGGAACAAGTCGCTTGCCGTGTTGTTCAACGGCAAGACGCTGGGTGTGGTGGACGAGGACGGCAAGCTGATCACGGACGATAGCTTTCTCTATCTTGTCAACGCATCCGCGGACGGCGTCGAGTTCACCCTGCCGGAGCCGCCCGCCAAGACGCAGTGGATCCAGGTGCTCGACACGCAGAACATCGACGATCCCTTCGAGGCATGCGAGTTCGGCGAAAAGGTCATTCTGGGTGGCCGTTCCATGCGCATCTTCCGCGACGGCAAGAAGTAGCCAGCCGCAGGGAAGAGCCGCCGGTGACTTTTCCGGCGGCTTTGCCCTGCGGCCAGCTCTTCGTATGGACGAAGCTTTGACGGGTCGCATACACTGGCGCGCATGAGCCTGATGAACCGTCGTGAACTTCTGCGGAATAGCGCGATTGCAACCGCAGCCGCTGCCCTCCCCATCCCTGCCTTCGCTGCGAAAGCATCACCGCTGAAGCTCGGTCAGTGCTCGTATACCTTTCGCAACTTCAAGCCGGCAGAGATGATCGGTTTGCTGCACCAGGCGAAGATTACGAACCTGAATATCAAGCCAGACTTCCACCTGCCCATGACGCCGTTGAGTGACGTGCCGGCAAAGGCGGACGCGTATCGCGCGGCTGGCATCCACCTGACCGACTCCGGCGCGATCTACTTCAAAACCGACACGGACGAGGCGATCCGTCCCTCCTTCGAGTACCTGAAGGCCGCGAAGATCCAGCGCTTTGTCGGCGCACCCTCGCGTGAGGCGTTACAGCGTGTGGCGAAGTTCTGCGTGGAGTACGACATCCGCATGGGCATCCACAATCACGGCCCTGAAGATCATGAGTGGCCTTCGCCCTACGACATCCAAAAGGTGATTGAGCCTATGGATCACCGCATCGGCTATTGCATCGATTTCGGCCACACCATGCGCACCAAGACCGACCCGGTTGCCGCGGTCAAGATGGCCGGCAAACGCCTTTACGACGTCCACATGAAGGACCTGGCCGATCCGCTCGTGAAGGAAAGCCAGGTCGCCGTTGGTGAGGGCGTGATGCCCGTACACAAAATCTTTGAAGCGCTCATCGACATCCAGTACGACGGCTACATCGACCTGGAATACGAGATCAAGCCGGAAGATCCGCTGCCCGGCGTGATCAAGAGCCAGGAGTACATGAAGAAGGTCATCCGCGACATGGGCTACAAGATCTGAGCGGCAGCCACCGATGTAGCAGAGTGCGGCTGTTTGTTTGCGCTACAGCTTTGCCAGGAACTGCAAGACTTCTGGGCTCGTCCACTCCGTGGCGCCAATGAACTTTCGTCGCACGATGCCGGAGCGATCAATGACGAATGTCTCCGGCACCTTCACACTGCCGAAGCGCAGGTTCGCGCCTTGTGAACCGTCTCGGATCGCCAACAGGCTGATGTCGTACTGCTTCAGGAATGCCTGATAGGCAGTCGGGTCGTCGTCAATGGAGACGGCGAGCACCTGCACCTGCGGCATCTGCTTTTGTAGCGCCTGCAGGCTGGGCAGCTCATCCAGGCAGGGAGCGCACCAAGTGGCCCAGAAGTTCAGCACCACAGTCTTGCCGCGGTAGTCCTTCAGGTTTACCGTGTGGGTCGCGTCGTGCACGGTAAAGTCCGGTGCCACCTGCGAGACCTGCTGCGGGTGATCGCCGCGGTTACAAGCTGCGCCCGTGAACAGGCCCGCGCTGACGAGCACAGCTACTACGAGGCGGTGAGCGCGGCTATTCTTCACGCTTTCTATAATACGGAGGCGCATGGACGAACTCGAACAAAACCCAGCACCGGAGAAGCGTGAGGAGTTCAGCTTGCGCCTGGACGGCAGCGCCCCGGCGAAAGCACCCGCTCGCGCGCGCTCCTACGTCGAGATGGAGGAGGACGAGCCATCCACGCACGAGCTATCGGTGCTGGTCCCGGCGCGCAACGAGGAGCACAACCTGCAGGGCTGCCTCGACTCGCTGCTGGCGCAGTCGGAGCCGGGCTTCCTGCTCGGCGAGCACTGGCACGTCTTCGTCATTGATGACAACTCCTCCGACGGCACGCTTGCGCTTGCGCAGAGGCTTGCCGCATCACACGCCGGTCTGCACGTGCTGCAGGCACCGGAGCTGAAGGCGCGGCGTCATGGCTTCACAGGGAAGAATGCGGCACTCTGGTTTGGCGTGAACCAGCCCATCGCCCGGACAGCCAAGTGGCTCTTGTTCACCGATGCCGACACACTGCACGAGCCGGGCACGACGCATCGCGCCGTGGTGGAAGCGGAGCGGCATCAGCTCGGCATGCTGAGCTACTCGCCGCGCCAGATCGCGGCCAATGTTGTGCAGCGAGCGTTCCTGCCCATCGTGTTCTCTGAACTGGCAAGTACCTACCCGCCGAAGAAGGTGAGTGACCCATCGAGCCCTGTCGCCGCGGCTAATGGTCAGTTCCTGCTGGTTCGCCGTCAGGCCTACTTCGACGTTGGCGGCCACCAGGCCGTAGCGGACCGCGTGCTTGAGGATGTCGCTTTGGCGCGGCTGCTGAAGCGGCGGCACGCCATCAAGCTGCGCTACGCGCCCGAAGCAGTGGCCGCGCGCATGTATGGCACTACCGGCGAGATGATGGCAGGCTGGACGAAGAACCTGGCGTTGCTGTTCGGGCGGCCCGTCTTGCTTGCACTCGCACGCCTGCTCGACTTCCTGCTCATCGTGGGACTGCCGGTGTTCGCGCTCACGCAGCACTGGTTGCTCTTCTGGCAGCAGGCCGCCATCTGGGTGCTCTGGTTCCGCGTTCTGCTTCGCTACTGGACGCGCATCCGAAGGTCGAACACGTCCTTCGTCGACGCTCTGCTCTCAGTCGTTGCGTTGCCGCTTTTCGCTTACCTAATGGTGCGTTCGTGGCAGCAGGTCACGCTGACAAAGCGTGTCGAGTGGAAGGGCCGCGAGTACCCGCAGTAGGCCTATTCCTCGCGCAGCACTTCCAGCGGCTTCTGCCCTAGAACACGGAAGCTGGCGAGCCACCCGGTGGCGACGGTGAGCACGGCTACGGACGCCCAGACCAGCAGATTTTCACCAAAGTCAAAGTGATAGTCGAGACCCACGTTGGGTAGGTGCAGCAATGTGCGGCTGCTGACGTTCGCGAAGAAGAGCCCGACAAGTCCGGCGACGAGGCCAAGCGTGGCGAACTCGATGGAGAAGATCGCGGCAATGCGTGCGCGTGTCGCCCCTAGCGTCTTCAGCACGACGACCTCGCGGATGCGCCGGTAGCGCGTGCCCGCGATAGCGGAAGCGAGGATGATCAGGCCCGCGAAGATGGAGAAACCTGCCAGGAACTGCACGACGAGGGAGACCTGCAACAGGATCTTGCGCAGCGTTTCCATCGCCTGCGCCACGTTGATGACGGTCACAGTCGGGTACTTGGCGTAGAGCACGCGCTGCAGTTGGCCGACGCGGTCCGGATCGCTGTGCACGGCTCCGTACCAAACCACAGGGAGGCCCGCGAGCGGAGTCTTGGGCAGGATGAACTCGGCGCGTGAGAAGGCGTGCTGCCCGTCCGAGCGGATGAGCGCGGTGACCTCGGCGTCCACGGGGTGATCGGGATCACCTGCCGCGGCAAAGACGATGTGCGAGCCAAGGTGGACGCCGAGGCGCTGCGCGTGACCCTCGCCGATAGCGACCTGCGAGCGCGTGTCGCCGGGCTTCCAGAACTTGCCCTGAACGACCTTGGTGCCTTCGGGCAGCATCTCCGACCACGTGAGCGTGATCGACTGCAGCATGCGCTGCGGGAAGTTCTTCAGCTTGAGCTTCGACGCCGAGGTGTTATCGACCGAGAGGATGCGTGAGGCGATGATGGGCACGAACTCCGGCGTGCCGTGCACGGTTGGTTGTTGCTTCAGCAGCGATTGCACGCCGTCAATCTCGCTACTTGCAATGTCGATCAGGAAGACATTGGGCAGCACGGGGTTGGTGGAGATGCGCAGCTCTTTGGTGAACGCCTGGCCGAGAAACAACACCACCGTGATCTGCATGACGCCAAGTCCAAGCGCCGCCAGCAGCGCGGATGAGGGATTGCCCGGCCTGTAGAGGTTTGCGAGACCGTGACGCAACACAGAGGGAAGCGCTCTGCGTGTTGTGGAAAGAAAGAGCTTCAGTGCCCACAGTAGCAACGCCGCCGTGGCCAGCAGCACAAGCAGCACGCCGAAGAGCCCGACCGTGAAGATAGTGCCGACCTGCTTCGACTCCGACAGCGTGGTTGCAATGACCGTGAGGCCGATGAGGATGAGCGCAATTGCTACAAACTGTGCGGCGTTGGCACGCAGGCGTTTTGTCCACTGCGCGATGCGAGGCTCACCGGCACCGTCGACGTTGCGGCGCAGGATGAGGATGGGCCGGATGTTTCGGATGTCGAGCAGCGGCGGCAGCGTAAACAGCACGGTGATGATCAGCCCCGTGAGCAGTCCCACGACGATGGCAGAGCCTGCGACATGCAACTCCGGCGTGATGCCCAGCAGCTTCGCCAGCAGCAGCGGCAGCACCAATTGCACGCCAATGCCAAGCAGCACGCCCACGGCTCCGCCGAGCAGGCCCAGGAAGATCGTCTGCAACAGGTAGATGCGCAGCACGGAGCCGCTGCCCGCGCCCAGCGACTTCATAATGGCGATGCTGTCGAGCCGCTCCAGCAGGTGCGTACGCATGGCCATCGCCACGCCAAGCGCGCCCAATACAAGCGCGACGAGCGACACGAGTGACAGAATGCTCGTGGCGCGGTCAAGCGCCATGGTGATGGCGGGGTTCGTCTCGCGGTAGTCCGTGACGGATGCCTCGGGCAGTGCGTCTTCCAGCGCGCTTTTCAGCTTGGCTACGGAAGGATCGTTCGGTGTCGGCAGCTTGAAGAGGAAGCGTTGGCTCGCGCGCGAACCCTCCGCGAGCAGGTGTGTCGCGGCAAGCTGCTCACGCGTCATCAGGATGCGCGGGCCCGCAGCGAAGGCACCGGAAAGCCGGTCGGGCTCGCTGACGACCACAGCGGCGATGCGGAAGGTGCCGTCACCCAGTGCGATGCGGTCACCTGTTTTCAGCTTCAGGCGGATGAGCAGATCGTCGCCCACGGCCACGTTTTCACCACCAACAGCCTGCGCAAGCGGCTGTGCGGGCTCCAGCGTGACCGAGCCGTAGTAGGGATATTGCGCCGGGTCGATCGCCTTTAACGCGACTAGCAAAGGATCGAGCGAGTTGGCCGCAGTAGCCATCGAGGCCATCTCAGTGACGGAGGTAACCTTTGTGCCGTTGACCGCGGCTGCATCGATCTTGGCCTGCTGCGCCTTGGTCGCCTGTTGGAACATGCGTGCGCCAAGGTCGCCCGCGAGGATGGAGCGCGCGCGCACCAGCAGCGTCTGCCGGAATGCGGACGAGAAGCCACGAACGCCGGTAAGCGCGGCAACACCGATGGCCACCGACAGGATGACGAACAGGAACTTGCTCTTTGAGGCGCGTAGTTCACGCGCGGCGATGCGTGCGGCGGTGGACCAGGGCAGGGCAGCCATCTACGCGCTCACCGGCTCTTGCTGCAGGAGGTGGGCCGGCGTGTTCGGCAGGTCCGAGAGGATGGCTCCATCGCGCACCGTAAGGATGCGTGTGGCGTTGCTGGCGACAGTCGGATCGTGGGTGACGAGCACGAGCGTCGTACCCTCACGCCGGTTCAGGTCGAGCAGCAACTGCATCACCTGTGCGCCGTTGGTGGTGTCCAGGTTGCCGGTGGGTTCGTCGGCCAGCACGATGGGTGGCTGCAGGATGAAGGCACGTGCCAGCGCCACGCGCTGCTGCTCGCCACCGGAGAGCTGCACGGGATAGTGGTCGCCGCGGTCCGCCAAGCCCACCGCGCTTAGAAGTTCACGCGCACGCGTAATGCCCTCCGCCTGCGAGGAGGTGCTGTTCAACTCATACGGCAGCAGCACGTTCTCAAGCGCGGTCAGCGTTGGGATGAGTTGATAACTCTGAAAGACGAAGCCGATCAGCTTGCCGCGAATGGTGGCCAGCTTGTCTTCCTGCAGGTAGCTGATCGCGGTGCCGTTCAGGATTACGTCGCCCGAACTCGGCGTATCCAGGCCCGCAAGCAGGCCAAGCAGCGTGCTTTTGCCGGATCCCGACGCGCCCACCATGGCGACGAACTCGCCCGGCGCAACGTCAAAGCTGATGCCACGCAAGATCTCGACATTACGGCTGCCGTTGCGGATGGATTTTGCCAGGCCAGAGACGCGGATGCTTGGGGTAGAGGTCACACATTCAGTATCGCGCATGGGGCGCTCGGGATGTGCGGCAGAGCGCGGTAAGCTTCGATGAGATGCGAAGAGACAGGCAAGGAATGATGCGGAAGATTCTTGGTGCATGTGCAGTGCTTCTGTCGCTCTGGGTGACGGGCTGCAAGGCGGATCCAGCAGCACAAAGAACAGAGAACCTGAACAGCGCAACCGCGCGTCGCGAAGCGGCGGCACGTGCCAAGTCTGAGCCGGTTACAAAAGAGGAGCAGTCGACGATGCAGGATGGACGGCCCGTGATCGCCTGTTTCGGCGATAGCCTCACGGCGGGATACGGCGTGGAGCCGGAGGAAAGCTTTCCCAGCAGGCTGCAGGCATTGCTGGACAAGGCGGGCTACCACTATCGCGTGGTGAACATGGGCATCAGCGGCGAGACGACAAAAGACGGCTTGGCGCGTGTGGACCGCGTCATCGCGCAGCATCCGGCGATCACGATTGTCGAGTTTGGTGGCAATGACGGCTTGCGCGGCATCCCCATCGCAAGCTCTCGCGCGAACCTCGACAGCATCGTGGCGCGGCTCAGACCTTCGGGCACCAAGGTGGCCATGGCGGGCATCACGCTGCCCCCGCAGTTTGGCGGCGCGTACATCACGCAGTTCAACGAGACCTATCACGTGATCGCGAAGAAGTACGATGTGCCGCTCTACCCCTTCATCCTGAAGGACGTGTACGGCGTGGCCGGCAGCATCCAGCAGGATGGCATTCACCCGACTGCGCAGGGGTGCAGGCAGGTGGCGAAGAACATGCTGGGCTTTCTTACGCCGCTGCTGCAGAAGTAAGGCAGAACTTGGGGCGCCATTCTTCGCGGCTGTATCGCGAAAGGTTGGGTTCATCTGCTGCCGTTTCGTCGCGACAGATGAAGCGGAGCCACTACTTACACCATGCTTCGCGACAAGCGCGAAGCATGGGGCACCCGGCTCGATTGCTACAGCAAATTGATGTGTGGGTGAATGAGTGTGCCGGCAACACG
Source organism: uncultured Terriglobus sp. (assembly GCA_964244605.1). GTDB lineage: Bacteria > Acidobacteriota > Terriglobia > Terriglobales > Acidobacteriaceae > Terriglobus. The sequence goes on from CAXTJS010000027.1 coordinate 7,806, forward strand.
CTTGCCGATGGCTGCAAGCTCGCGGGACGAGCGGAAGATCTTTACCAGCGGTGCCTGGGAGTACTCCGGCAAGTTAACGGCCATGCCGTTGCGCAGCTTCGCGAGCGCAGCCTCATCGGCCATCACGGACGGGAACTCCGGCAAGAGCGTACGTGGGTGCGGCAGCAGTTCCGCGATGGAGCCGCCGTTCGCTGCGGCGATCAGGTCCTCGCGCGTGATGGCCTGCGCCAGCGTGAACGGGCCGGCACACGTGCGGCGCAGCGACGAGAGATGTGCTCCGCAACCAGCAAGCTCGCCAAGCTCATGGGCTACGGAACGCACGTAGCCTCCTGAAGACACATGGATCGTGAAGGTTGCGGTATCGCCTTCAAGCGCATCGAGCGTGAAGCTGTGGATGGTGATGCGCGCAGGCTTCACATCCACCGGCTTGCCCTGGCGAGCAAGCTTGTAGGCCGGGGTCCCATTGATCTTCTTAGCAGAGAAGACCGGCGGCATCTGGTCCATGGTGCCCTGAAAGTGCTGCGCGAGTGTCCGCAAGTCCTCCAGCGTCTTCGTCAGGGGTCTTGGCTCTGAGGCAGGAGTACCTTCGGCGTCAAAGGTGTCGGTTTCGAAGCCGAAGCGGATGGTGCCGGTGTACTGCTTGTCATTTGTGGAGAAGAACTGCGCCAGCCGCGTCCACTTGCCGACAAGCAGGGGAAGCACTCCCGTGGCCATGGGATCGAGTGTGCCGAGATGGCCAATGGAGCGCTCGCCCGTGGCACGGCGTGCGAGTGCGACGACATCATGGGAGGTGAGTCCGGCGGGCTTGTCGAGCACCAGCAGGCCGTGCAGAGGGGTATTCATTGCTCTCTCGATTAGAGCAGACCGTGCATGCTTTACCCTGCGAGCTGTGCAGCCGGATAGAGCCGGCAGAGTTCGTCCCGGTAGCGCTGCAGCGCGCTCCTGTAGGGCTGCAGACGGGAGCCGTCCGGCTGCAGCGTTTTGCCGTCATCCAGCCTCACGTACTGCGCTGCGAGGCCCGCAAAGGTGGCCGGCTCTCCTGTGTGATGGCGGTGCGCATAGATCGCCTGGATCGCAGCACCCAGACAGCCCGCCTCTTCTTCCGCAGGCACGACGATGGTCGAGCCCGTGGCATCGGCCAGCAGCTGCCGCCAGCGGGTCGACTTCGATCCGCCGCCGATCACCACAATGCGCTCTGCCTGTTCGCCCTGCAGAATCAGGTCAAGCCCATTCAGGACGCCGAAGCTCACGCCTTCCACTGCGGCGCGGATGAGGTGGTGCGCTGTGAAGTTCGTCGCGGCGACACCGGTCAGTGTGCCGCGTGATGTCGGCAGGTCAGGTGTGCGTTCGCCGTTGAGGAAGGGCAGAAAGGTTAGACCGTCCGCGCCCGGCGGTGTTGCCGCAAGCGCCGTCTCGATGGCTTCCACTGTCTTTCCTGCGAGTTCTACCGCGGCCGTGGTGACGTTGGTGGCGTTCATCGTGCAAACCAGCGGCAGCCACCCGCCACTTGATGAGCAGAACGGCGCAACATTGCCTGTGGGGTCAAGCACGGGCGCGTTGCGATAGGCGTAGACCGTGGACGACGTACCCAGGCTCATCGTGATGGTGCCCTCGCCCACGTTGCCCGTGCCGATTGCGCCCATCATGTTGTCGCCGCCACCGGTGGAGACGATGCAATCGGCGGGCAGATGCAGGCTGGTCGCGACGTTTGGCAACAGCGTACCGACGATCGCTTCGGGCTCGAGTAGTTGCGGCAGCGCACGGTAGAGATGGCCGTTGCCTTCGTCGATGGCGTCGAGCACGGCCCTGCACCAGGTGCGGGAACGCACGTCGAAGTAGCCGGTCCCGGAGGCATCGCCGAACTCCGCGCGAAGCTGCCCCGTGAGGTAGAAGTTCAGGTACTCATGCGGCAAGAGGATGTGCCGGATGCGCTTGAAATTCTCCGGCTCCTTCTGCTTCAGCCATAGCAGTTTGGATACGGTGTAACCCGTAAGCGGCACGATGCCGAAGCGGTCGAAGCAGGCCTTGCGGCCGCCCAGCATGCCGATAAGCTGCTCGTTTTGCGGCGCAGTCTCTGTGTCGTTCCAAAGCTTGGCGGGGCGTATGACTTGCATGTCCTGATCGAGCACGACAAGCCCATGCTGCTGGCCGGAGACACCGATGGCCGCCACGGGCGAGTTCGGGTGCCCTTGCAACGTGGCCAGCACTGCGGTGCGGAGTGCATCGATCCACCACTGCGGCTGCTGTTCGCGCGCGCCGTTTGCCTTTTCGATCAGGTCATGTTTCGCGTAGCCGCGTCCCAGTGTGTTGCTGTTGTTACTGAGCAACAAGGCCTTGGTGCCCTGGGTTCCACAGTCGATACCGAGGTAAGTCGCAGCTGTAATCATCGCTGTGCGTCATTCTCCGTCTTTTCGTCACAGCTGGGAAGAGAATGGTCCTTCAGGGCTTGTCCATAGCCGGGAGCAGACGGTCAGCCTGCCATTTCCTGCATCAGAACGCTGTAGCTCACCCGAACCTAAGGACAGGGATGTGGATCGTACGACTGGCGCTGCGGCGTCCGTATACCTTTGTAGTCTTCTCGATGCTGATGATGCTCCTCGGCATCGGCACGGCGGTGACTGCGCCTAAGGACATCTACCCCTACATCAACATCCCCGTAGTGACCATCGTCTGGAGCTACAGCGGCCTGCCCCCGCAAGACATGGAAGGCCGCATCGTTACGGTGTGCGAGCGCGCGCTCTCCACCACGGTCAACGATATCGAGCACACCTCATCTGAGAGTTACCAGGGCGTCGCCGTCATCAAGGTCTTCTTCCAGCCAACGGTCAAGGTGGAGCAGGCGCTCGCGCAGATTACGGCTGTGGTGCAAACGATCCTGCGCATCCTGCCGCCCGGCACCTACCCGCCCAACATCATCAAGTACGACGCGTCGAGCGTGCCCATCGTGCAACTCGCCTTGTCCGGCGAGGGCCTGACGGAAGAGGACCTCTACGACCTCGGCACCTCATTCGTGCGCCCCCGGTTAGCGAATGTTCGGGGCGCTTCTGTCCCGCTGCCCTACGGCGGCAAGGTGCGCCAGGTCAACGTCGACATCGACCCGAACCTGCTCTATGCGAAGCACCTGTCCGCGACCGATGTGTCGACTGCGTTCAATCAGCAGAATCTCATTCTGCCGGCGGGCGTAGCGCGCATGGGCGACCGCGAGTTCGTCATCAAGCTGAACTCGTCACCATCGGTCGTGAGCGCGCTCAACGACTTACCCATTCGCGCCGCAAACGGTGCCGTGTTGCAGGTGAAGGACGTGGCGCAGGTGCGCCTCGGCTCCGCGCCGCAGGTCAACATCGTCCGGCAAGACGGCAAGCGCTCCGCGCTGTTGACGGTGTTGAAGAACGGCGAGACCTCTACGCTCGACATCGTGAAAGGCGTGAAGAACCTGCTGCCGCAGGTGAAGGCCGGCCTGCCGCCAGGGCTCACCATTACTCCACTCTTCGATCAGTCGATCTTCGTATCCGAGTCAATTAGTGAAGTGGTCCGTGAGGCCGTGATCGCCGCGACGCTGACCGGCCTGATGATCCTGCTGTTTTTGGGTTCGTGGCGTTCCACGCTGATCGTTTGCACGTCGATTCCGCTGTCCATTGCGACCTCGCTCGTCATCCTCTATGCGCTGGGTCAGACCATCAACGTGATGACGCTGGGAGGCCTTGCACTCGCCGTCGGCATCCTCGTCGACGACGCCACGGTCGAGATTGAAAATACCCACCGCAACATGGGTGAAAACAAGCCGCTGGTGCGCTCCATCCTGGACAGCGCGCAGCAGGTTGCGGCACCGGCGTTTGTCTCCACCATCTGCATCTGCCTCGTGTTCACGCCGGTGGTGCTGCTGACCGGTCCGGCACGCTACCTGTTCACGCCGTTGGCGATGGCCGTGGTCTTCGCCATGCTGGCGTCGTACTTCCTGTCGCGCACGCTTGTGCCCACGATGATGCACTTCCTGCTGGACAAGGAGATTGCGCTTTACCAGGATCCTGCCGCCAGTGAGAAGGAAGCGAAAGAGAACTGGATCTGGCGCACCAATCAGCGCTTCGATCACTGGTTCGAAAAGCGCCGTGAGGGTTACCGCAAGGTGCTCGCGTGGACGCTGGACAACAAGGGCATCACCATCGCGTGCTTCGGCTTGTTTGTGCTGCTGTCTTTGCCGCTCGTCTTCTTCATCGGGCAGGACTTCTTTCCGTACGTCGACTCGGGCCAGATGCGCCTGCATGTCTACCCGCCCCAGGGCATGCGCCCCGAGGACGCGGAGCAGTACTTCGCCTCGATCGAACGCGAGATCCGCAAGGTGGTTCCTGCGGAAGAGATCAAGCTGATCCTCGACAACATCGGCCTGCCGAACGGCGGTATCAATCTTGCCTTTGCAAGCGGCGGTGTGACTTCCGATTCGGATGGAGACATCCTCATCTCGCTTGAGCCGGGCAAGCGCCACACGCAGCAGTACATGCGTGAGCTGCGCGCCGACCTGCACCAAAAATTTCCGGACGGCGTCTTCTTCTTCACACCGGCCAACATCACCAACCAGATTCTCGACTTCGGTTTGCCCGCGCCCATCGACTTGCAGATCGCCGGGCGGGCCAAGCAAAACTACGCCCTTGCGGGACAACTGCTGAAGCAAGTGCAGGCGATTCCGGGCGTAGCGGACGCGCACATCCACCAGCAGATTGCTCTGCCTACCGTGAACGTGAATGTGGACCGCCTGAAGGCGCGGCAGATCGGCTTAACCCAGCAGGACGTGGCGCAGAGCATGCTGATTTCGCTGACGGGCACGGGGCAGACTGCGCCGAACGAGTGGCTGAATCCGATCAACGGCGTCAACTACCAGGTGGTCGTGCAAACACCGCAGTACCGCATCGATTCCTTGCAATCCATGGCGCGCATCCCGGTGACCGCACCCGCCGGCAATGCAAGCCAGCTGCTCGGCAACGTGGCCAACTTTGAGCGCGACATCTCACCGGTCATCATCGACCACTACAATATCCAGCCGACCTACGACATCTACGCCGACGTCGATCAGCGCGACCTGGGCGGCGTTGCCGGCAAGATACGCGACATCATGGCAAAGGCCGAGAACAACCTGCCCACCGGCACCAAGTTGGCATTGCGCGGCGAGGTGGAGACCATGACGAGCTCATTTGAGCGGCTCGGCATCGGCATCGTCTTCGCCATTATCCTCGTCTACCTGGTGATGGCGGTGAACTTTCAGAGCTGGCTCGATCCGCTCATCATTCTTATGTCGTTGCCGGTGGCGTTTGCGGGCATCCTATGGATGCTGTTTCTCACGGGCACCACCTTCAACGTGCCGTCGCTGATGGGCACGATCATGACCATCGGTGTGGCCACCGCAAACTCGATCCTGATGGTGGTATTTGCAAACGACGAGCGGGGCCTCGGCAAGAACAGCATGGACGCCGCGGAGAACGCCGGCTTTACGCGGCTTCGCCCTGTGATCATGACGGCACTCGCCATGATCATCGGCATGCTACCCATGGCCCTGGCGCTCGGCGAAGGCGGCGAGCAGAACGCTCCGCTCGGCCGCGCCGTAATCGGCGGACTGCTCTTTGCCACCACGGGCACACTCTTCGTCGTCCCCATCATGTATGCGTGGCTGCAGAAGAAAGCGCCGCGCGACTTCGACAAGGAGATCGACGAGGCTTACCGCGAAGGCAAGTCTTCGAGCGATGGCAAGTCACCAAATAACAAGCACCAGAGCGGCAGAGCGCAGCCGCAGCACGCATAGCGGATGATGGGCGAGAGACGATGAGCGACGACCTGCAGCAGCGAATCTACCCTGAAGACGAACGGCTGCGCGCCATCAAGGAGCACCCCGATAGGCGCATGACGCGCGCCGAGTGGGAACGCGAAGAGTCTCTCGCGCGCCAGGCCGCACACAAGCGCCACGAGCAGGTCGCGCACGACCGAGAGGTGCAGCAGGAGCACGACAAACAGAAGGGAAAGCAACACAAGAACTGGGGCAAGATTTTGTTGTGGGTGGGCGCAGCGGTCGTGTTGCTGTTGCTGATCTTCCTCATCGGCTACCTGCCGCGCCACAATCGCAACAAGAAGATCGAGGCCGAAGCGCAGCAGCGCGAGCAGGAGCAGCCCACCGTCGACGTGATTCAGGTGCACAAGACAAGCGCGCCGGGGGAACTCACGATTCCCGGTACCACCTCCGCACTCACCGAGGCATACATCTACGCACGCGCAAACGGCTACATCCGCAAGCGCTTCGTTGACATCGGTGACCACGTGAAGAAGGGCCAGGTGCTCGCGATCCTGGACGCACCCGACCTCGATCAGCAGGTCGATCAGGCGCGGGAGCAACTGCGCCAAGCAGAAGCGCAGGAGGCGCAGCAACAGGCGCAGCTCGACCTGACCCGCGTCACGTGGGAGCGCTGGCGCACGCTTGTCGCCAAGGGCGTCTTCTCGCGGCAGGACGGCGATCAGCGCGAGACGGACTATCGTGCCCAGCTTGCCAACGTCGCTTCATCGCAGCGGCAGGTGGAGAGCTACCGGGCCAACCTGCGGCGCACCGTTGCGCTGCAAGGTTACGAGCGCATTACTGCGCCCTTCGATGGCGTGGTGACGCAGCGCAACGCAGACGTGGGCGCGCTGGTGGGCTCCTCCGGCTCGGCCATGAGTGCGCCCAACCCAACGGCATCCGCGCCGACAGGCGGATCGTCTTCGGCGGCAAGCGCCAACACCAACGGCGCAACCGGTATCGCCAGCACCGGAGCAACCAACGCGTCAGGGAACAATCAGGGCGGGGCCATCTTCGCCGTTGCGCAGATCGACACGCTGCGCATCCTGGTGTCGGTGCCGGAAGGGTATGCCACCAGCATCAAGCCCGGCATGCAGGCAAAGATCTTTCTGCAGGAGCGCAAGGGCAAGCCCGTGAGCGGCTTCGTGGCGCGTTCGGCGAACTCACTCGATCAAAACACCCGCACCATGCTGACGGAGGTGGACGTCAACAACAAGGATCGCAGCCTCTACCCGGGCATGTACACCATTGTGACCTTTGAGCAGGGACGCGGCGAAGCGCCGCTTACGGTCCCGGGTGACGCCATCATCGTTCGGCAGGACCTCACCTCGGTCGCCACCGTAAAAAACAACAAGGTGCATCTGCAGCCGGTGGAGATCGGCCGTGACTACGGCCCGTCCGTTGAGATCATTGCCGGTCTGCACGATGGCGATACCGTTGTGACCACGGTGACCGACGGTGTGCGCGAGGGCGCGACCGTGCGACCCACGCTGAACAAGCAGCAGGGTGAGGAAGCCACCGGCCGCGAGGGCGGGCAGACGAACAAGGTGCCCGACTCCGGCCCAAACCAGTACGGCGATCAGTCCATCGTGAACGAGAAGCTCGAGGGCACGAACAACCAGGGCAAGAAGGGCTCAGCCAGCGGCACCGCGGCACAGGGCCAGAACGCAAAGGGCAGCGGTAAGCAGCCGAAAGAGAAGGGAACGTCGCAATGAGGCGGCCTTCCTCGATCTTTGCGTTGTCTCTGCTGGCCGCTGCCTCTGCTGCAACTGCACGCGCCCAGAACGCACCGGCCGGTCCACAGCCGCCGCCCTACACGGCACCGCAACCCGCCCTGCCGGAGGTGAATCGCTCACCAGGGCAGCAAAGCAAGCCGGGCGACACTGCGCCCGTGGTTGGGCCAGATGCACCGCTGCCGCAGCCGAACGCCTCGACCATCGATCTGCGTGAGATCAAGCCACTCACGCCGGAGGAGACGTTGCCGCAAGCGGGCAGTGCTCAAGTGCAACGGGCGCAAACGTCCGCAGCCCGGCCAGGGAAGGAAGCACCCGCGGGCATTGCGACCTCACCGTTTCGGCTAATCGCGCCCTACAAGGCGGCACGGGTGGGTGTGGTACCTACCGGCGACATTACACGCCTGTCGAATCTCGTGCGCAATGGCAAGCTTTACCTCTCCTTGCGCGATGCAGTGGCACTGGCCATTGAGAACAATCTTGATGTCGAGGTCAGCCGCTACGACCTTCTGCTGGCCGACACCGACTTGCTGCGGGCCAGGGGCGGCGGCAACTTGCGCGGCGTGGACTACATGATTGCGCAGACGGCACCGGGTGTCGGCTCCGCAACGAGCCCGTTGCTGGTCACCGCGACGAACGGAACCACGGCTCCCACGAACGCGCAGGTCACCGATCTGTCTCAGGTCACACAGACCGGCAACTCCGTCGCGCAGAACCTGAGCGAGAACGGCACCTCCACCTATGCGCCGGGGCCGGCGATCCCGCTCTTCGACCCAACGATCACGGCTGAGGCCGGCTACCTGCGGCGCTCGAACCAGACCTCACTTATCAGCGAGGGCACAACGTCGACGACCGCCGGCACGGGCACAACAACGACGACGGATACGACGCAGCCCTTCAGCTACCTGAGCACCGGCATCGATTACCAGCAGGGCTTCTCCTTCGGCGGGCAGCTTGAAGCGTTCGTCAGCAACGCGCCGCAGGTGCTGTATGCCGACAGCTCGCAGTACAACCCGTTCCACGCGCCAAGCACCTCGGCTACGTTCACGCAGCCGCTGCTTCGCGGACGCGGACGCGAGGTCAACGTTCGCTTCATCCGCATCGCCAAGGTGAACCAGCAGGTATCCCGGCTCGTCTTTGCGCAACAACTGCTTGAGACGGTGTACGGCGTCTCGCGGCTCTATTACGACCTCGTCTCGCTCGGCGAAAACATCGGCGTGAAGGAGGAGGCACTGGCGGCGGCGCAACGGCTCTATGAGGACGACAAGAGCCAGGTCACGGAGGGCACGCTCGCACCTGTGGAGCTGACCCGCGCCGAGGCACTGCTGTCTTCCAGCCGTCTCGACCTTATCCAGGCGCGCGGCGAGTACCGGCAGCAGGAGGTGATCCTGCGGCAGCAGCTTCTTCGCCGCCTCACCGACCCTGCCGCGCAGTTTGCCTCCATCGTGCCGACGGATAGGATCGACGTCCCCCAGCAGCCGCCAACGCTAGACATCGCTGCGCTCACCGCGGATGCCCTGAACCAGCGGCCCGACCTGGCGCAGGCGGCGTTGCAGATCAAGGCCAACGAAATCTCCGCCAAGGCTACGGCTAACGGAGTCAAGCCGCTGGTCAACCTCTACGCGAATGTGCAGACGCGCGGCTCATCACTGGTGCCGTACCAGACGCTGGGCTCCACCGGCACCGGGACCATCCAGGTTCCGGCTGCGCTGACGCAGGGCGGCCTGCGTCTCTCCACGGTGTACCAGGGCGGGATCCAGCTCAACCTGCCCCTGCGCAACCGCATCGCGCAGGCTGACGCGGCGCGCGATGCTATCCAACTGCGCCAGAGTGAAGGGCGTACCGTGAAGCTCGAAAATGACATACGGCAGCAGGTTGAGAATGCGTCCGTGGCGTTAGAGAACGCGCACCAGGCTTATGCGGCGGCGGTGCAGTCGCGCAACTACCAGCAGCAACTCTTGCAGGCGGAGATCGACAAATTCGGCGTGGGTGCCAGCACCAACTTCCTCATCGTGCAGGACGAGGCCTACCTGGCGCAGGCGCGCTCCACGGAGGTCGCCGCCCGTTCGGACTACATGAAGGCGCAGCTTTCGCTCGACCGCTCGCTCGGCGACCTTCTGGAGAAGAATGGGGTTGTGCTGGACGAGGCGATTACGGGGCGGCTGAACACCTCTACTCAGGCGCCGACACCGTCACACTGAGCGATCTCTTCTCCGCTTTCTGCAGCCTAATACCATCAGGCCAGCGTGGCGATTGCGGCTCTACCCTCTCGCAGACTATGCTGGGTGCTAATCGCATCCAACTGGATGAAGCGCCCGTGAAAGTACATGCGGCTGTACCGTTTTAGGCGAAACAGAGTGTGGGCTGGGCACAGCCGGATGGAGTAGTGGGGCCATGCAGTTGCAGAATGGGATCGGCGGGGAAGTGGTGAGTGGCTGTTGTCCTGAGCCGGATAGCCTCTTTGAACGCTGCGGTTGGTTCTACGCGCTTTGCCGCGAGCACCTGTTCTACGACCACTCCGCCGAGATCGCCCGCAGCCTTTTCGCCGGCAGCACTCCTGCAGCGGGCACGCATCTTGTGGAACTCGGCTGCGGCCCCGGCTTCTACGCGTGCCGGTTTGCGGAGAAGCATCCCGACATGCGGACGACCGGCATCGATCTTTCGAAAAATCTGCTGGCCCGCGCGCGCACCCGTGCCTCGCATCTGCGCCTGAAGAACTGCAGCTTCCACTTGGCTGATGTACACGCTCTGCCGGCGACGGTAGGAGTCGTGGACGCGATTGTCGTCTCGCGTCTTTTTCTTGTTGTGCCAAACCGCTATGACGTGATGCGTGAGATGTTCCGCGTGCTTCGGCCGGGCGGCAAGTGCTTCATCGCGGAGCCGGTGTCGAGCACGCGCACGCAGTTTCCACTAAGTGTGATGTGGATGATCGCGAAGGTCACCTCTTTCGCCAAGAAGCCGTACATCGAGCCGCACCGCGTTACCACCATGGGACCTGATGAGTTCCGCGATTTGGTGCAGTCGCAGGACTGGGGCGACATGGACTTCCGTCGCACAGGCCGTTACCAGACCGCTGTCTGCACGAAGCCCGACGCGGTGCCAGTTGTCGACCATGCCGGGGCAGCGCTGGAGCCGTGCATTGCCTGACGAAGCTGCGAACGCAAGCCCTTCACTGTACCCGATTCTTGATCCCGGAGCAGGTGCCGACCCGGCCCTCGCCGGCCTTTGCGCCCTTGCCGTCATGGCCAAGGCCCCTCGCGCGGGCAAGGTGAAGACGCGTCTTGCGCCGCCGCTCACGCTGCAGCAGTCGGCGGCACTGAATATCTGTTTCCTGCGTGACACCACGGCGAACATCGCTGCTGTGCAAGGGGCCGCGTGCGTAATTTGTTACACGCCGGTGGGCGATGAGGTCGCCTTCGACGGTCTTCTGCCTGGCGGTTTTGTGCTGATCCCGCAACGCGGCGATGGCTTCGGCGAACGGCTCCACCTTGCCGCAACCGACCTCTTGGCATGCGGCTTTGGTGCCGTGTGCCTGATTGATTCCGATTCCCCTACGCTGCCGCATGGGGCATTGCAACAGGCGGTGGAGGCACTGAGCCGTCCAGGCGACCGCGTCGTGCTCGGCGGATCTGACGATGGGGGCTACTACCTGATCGGGCTGAAGCAGCCGCACGCCGCCCCCTTTGAGCGCATCACGTGGAGCACGGCGTCCGTGCTCGAAGAGACGGTTGCCCGCGTCGCCGAGGCCGGCCTGGAGCTTGTCGAACTGCCGCTCTGGTATGACGTGGATGACGGTGCGACGCTCCGCATTCTCGCTGCCGAACTGCTGGAGGGTGAGCGTCCCGCGTTTGCCGAGGGCAACGGATACGACGCAAGGGCGACACGTGGCTTTCTGCAGTCGCTGAGCGCGGGCGGAAGTGCCCCCTGGAACCCAGAGAAGGCGAACAGCGCAGCATGAAGGGGCGACCGCCGCTGGGAACAAAGAGCTTCTGGTACTCGGGTTCGCCGCTCTTGACGAACCTGACGCTCTGCCTGCTCGGCGCGATGCTTCTGGGCTTTTCGCACCACCTGCCGGTCGAGTTCGACCACTTCGTCATTGGCTACTCCGAAACGTCAAGCTGCGCGCTTGCCATCTACCTGGGTGCGGCACTGCTCGTCTTCAAGCAGCCGGTCGACCGCTGGACCTTCTGGATCGTCGTCGCATTCGGGGTGCTTTGCCGCCTGCCTCTGCTAACGCCGGAGCCGTATCTCTCAAGCGACATCTACCGCTACGTGTGGGACGGGATCGTGCAGCACCACGGCATCAATCCCTATCGCTACTTTCCCGGCAACCAGCACCTTGCCTTTCTGCGCGACGACGACATCTTCCCGAACATCAATCGCCGCGATTACGCGCCAACCATTTATCCCCCGCTCGCGCAGATGCTGTTCTTCTGCGCCACCTGGTTCTCCGGCACGCTGGTGATGATGAAGCTGGCGCTAATGGCGCTTGAGTGCGTGACGGTGTTTGCGCTTATCCGGCTGCTGGAGGCGATGGGCCGCCGGCGTGAAGAGGTGCTGCTGTACGCATGGAGCCCGCTCTGCATGTGGGAGATCGCGTCGAGCGGCCACTTGGATGCGGCGGTGATGACCGCGGTCGCACTCGCGCTGCTCTTCCGTTACCGCAATCGGCCTGCGCTGACGGGGCTCGCGCTCGGCGCGGCGGTGATGATTAAGTTCTATCCGCTACTGCTCTTCCCGGCGCTGTGGCGCAGGCGCGACTGGAAGATGCCTGCGGCGCTTGTAGCGGTGGTGCTGGGCGGATATGCCGTCTATGCGGGCGTGGGCATGAAGGTCTTCGGCTTCGCGGGCGGCTACGCCGCGGAGGAGGGTATGGGCTCGGGTTCGCGCTACTTCCTGCTGGATGTGGTGCGGGACATCCATCCGGATTTCGCC
>CAXTJS010000027.1:20292-21912 GCA_964244605.1 uncultured Terriglobus sp.
GGCGTACTGCACCACGCGCGGACGGAACTCCTCCCAGGCTTGCAGGGCCTCGGCACGGGGGCGTACCTCCTCTTTTGCGCGCTTTGTTTTCTGCCGCTGGTACTCTGGTGCTGGCGGAGGAACGAAGCGCCCGGCGCGGCCTTTCTGGCACCGGCCACGGCGCTCGCCTTCGCCCTGATGCTGCTGTTTTCGCCGCACTATCCGTGGTACGTGATGTGGCTTGTGCCGTTCCTCACGCTGCTGCCGAACCTGCCCGTGCTGGTGTACGTCTACAGCGTCTTCTACTGGCTGACGACGAAGTATGCGGAACCCGGGCCGAAGATGTTTTATGCAAACACCTGGGTCTACAGTGCGACGGCTGTGGCCATGGTTCTGGCGCTCCTATGGCAGCGCTGGGGCAAACGGTTCATCGCAACATGGGGCTTCGCCTAGTGGCCGTTTCCGTCGTTATTCCTGCGCTGAATGAGGCGGAGTCGATCGGCTTTGTTGTAAGCGAAATGCCGTGGCAAGAGATCGTCGAGTGCATCGTCGTGGACAACGGCAGTTCGGACGGTACCGGCGCGAAGGCGCAGGCCGCAGGCGCACGTGTGATTGTTGCGCCGCGGGGTTACGGCTCCGCGTGCATGGCCGGTGTCGCCGCAGCAAAGCTGTCGAGCGACATTCTCTTCTTCATGGATGGCGACGGTGCCGACGTGGTAGCGCACCTGCCGGAGCTGGTGGCGCCGATCGATCGCGGCGAGTGGGACTTCGTCATCGGCACGCGTCTCGGCACCCGGCCGCGGCAGCCCGGCTCCATGCTGGGCTCGCAGGTCTTCGCGGGCAGAATGGTGGGCTGGGTCATCCGCCTGGTCTACGGCTTTCGCTACAGCGACATGTGCGCCTTCCGGGCGATCCGCCGCGATGCTCTGCAAGAGCTGCACATGCAGGAGCGCACCTATGGCTGGAACCTGGAGATGCAGATCAAGGCGGTGCAGCACGGCCTCCGCATCCTTGAGGTGCCGGTGAGTTACCGTGTGCGCTACGGCGGCGTCTCCAAGGTGTCCGGCGACTTCAAAGCGTCCGTGAAGACCGCGATCCGTATCCTCGCGGTACTGCTGCGGGCGATGCGCGAAGGCCGCACCAGGCCGGCATAGCCGCGTGCTGCAGGAGCACAACTAATTCCCGAAAAGCGCGTCAGTACGGCTGTGGGCGGCGACGTTCTCCCGCTCCCATGGAGTTGCAGATGCAGAAGTTTGCTTTGGTTCGGGTGACAGGAACGCTGGCACTGGCCGCAGTTCTGGCCGGTGGCGTGTTCGCGCAGAAGGCGTCGAGCGACGCGCAAGTAGAGGCCAACGTTTTAAAGGCAATGGCTGCGGACACGCGGCTGGCCAACCAGCCCATCCAGAGCACGACCGCCTTTGGCGTGGTCACGCTGACCGGCTCCGTTACGGATGAGTCCATGCGCGATGCCGCTGAGAAGATTGCCTCGCACACGGAGGGGGTAAAGAAGGTGGTCGATCAGCTTGCCGTCGGCAGCACGACCGTTGCAGCAAGCGCCGCTCAGCCTCAGGCGTCGCAGAACACACAGGATTACGACCCTGCCGCGCGGAACGTCTTGCCGGGTGACGAAGCGGCGCAGGC
>CAXTJS010000028.1:0-21316 GCA_964244605.1 uncultured Terriglobus sp.
GGGATGCCAACGGCAAGCCGCTGACGCTTGCGGCGGACAGCACTCTACCGAGTACACCCGGTCAAGCCGTACCGGCCGGTGCTCTGACGCTCGCTCCTGCAAGCATCACCTTTTTGCAGATGGAAGGAGCAGCCAACGAAAGCTGCCGCCGGTGAAGCTCGATTGAGACAACGTAGCCGCATGCCGTAATGCATCGTCAAAGAAAGCAGCGGCTCTGCTCGCCCCTACTCCTGGAGGAATCTTGCCGGTCTCTCTTGCCCGTGTTCTGCAAAGGCTCTTCATTGCTACCTGTATCCCCTGCGCCATCCTGGCCCACGCTCAGGAGCAGCCGGAAGGGCCGCTGCCAGCCCTAAACGGCGCGCCCGTGACCGCGCACAAAGACCAGTCTGAGGCCATGCAGGCGCGCGAACTCGACAATGAGGCCGTGATCCGCATGACGCTTGCAGACGTCGGCGACAGCATCATCGCGCAGGCGGTGCGGACACAAAGCGGGCACTACCGTACCGGTCCAGACGACATCATTGCGCTCAAGAAGGCTGGCGTCTCGGAACGGGTGATCTCGGCCATGCTGGCCAGGAGCAGCGGGCTGACCCAGCGGCCCGATTTGCGCCCGGTAGAGATTACGCCGCTCTCGCCCGATGTGGATGATCCCGGCGTGTACTTCAAGAACAAGCAGGGTCAATGGGAGCCAGTCTCGCCCGAACTGGTGAAGTACCGCGACGGCGGCGCGCTGAAAAGCGTGTTCACCAACAACATTGTCAAGAAGGACAGGAACGGCGTGGTCTCCGGGGGCAAGGCGTCGCTGTCCATCGCGCCAGGCACGGAGATGATGATTCTGGCGCCACGGCAGGCTGACCCGGTGGAGTACCTGATCGTGCGTTTCCGCGAACATTCTGATCGACGCGAGTTCCGCATCCAGACCGGCAATGTCTTCCACTCCGAAACGGGTACCGATCGCGATCAACTTGAGATTCCGATACACAAAGTCACGTCGCGCGTATTCAGCTTTACCGTCCCGGCGGATCTGAAGAAGGGCCAATACGGGGTGCTTCCGCCGGGCAGCGCCAGCACGCCTGGCATCAGCTACGCCGGCAAGATGTATACCTTTGCCGTGAACGAGTAGAGCGGCGGTGAATCCGCTATTCTGACCACGCCACCGGATGCGCAAACGTACGCTCTACTCGCTGCTTGCTGTGTCAGCCCTCGTGATCGCGCTGGGCGTGCTGTTATTCCTGCGCTTTCATGCGCCGCCCGAGGTAGCGCGGCTGCTGCCTGAGTCGGACGCAATCCTGTACCTGAACCTCAAGACAGTGCGAGCGGCAACGCATTTTGACGAAAAGCCGGTTGCGCCTGCGCCGGAGTATGCGCACTTTCTGGAATCAACGGGCTTCCGCTGGGACCGTGACCTGGACCGGGTCGCCGTCGCCCTGCACCGCATGCCCGACCCTAGGGGGCCGAATGGGCCGGTGGCCTACTCCGGCGTGATGGAAGGCCGCTTCGACACGGCACGCCTGGAGAAGTGGCTTGCCGCGAACGCGAGTGGGCGCGAGACCTACGCCGGGCACGTTGTGTATACGATCCCGGCGCAAGAGGGTCGCCAGTTACGCGTGGCTTCACTCGGCTTCGACTTGCTGGCCGCGTCAAACATGCCGGCACCGGAGCAGATCCACTCCATGCTCGACCGCTATACGGCGGGCGCATCGCCGTTTTCAGGATCATCGGTACTTACGGCGCACTACCGCGATGTCCCGTACTTTGCGCCTGCCTGGGGCATCGGCCATGTGGGACTGCCGTTCTCCGAGAGCGGTCACATTCAGGTCTTCGGGGTCACGCTTCCGCTGGCCGAGGACACCGACTTCATCGCCTCAGTAACCTACCGGAGCGACCTGCACCTGCGCGTGGAAGACTTGACGCAAGGCGAGAGTGAGGCAGCGCAAACCACGCAGAACCTGAGCACCATCGTGAACCTCCTGCGAGGCTTTCTGCCGCCGGGCGGAACGGCCAACGACCAGGCACTGCACAAGGCCGTCCAGTCCATCAAGGTGGAGCAGAGCAAGGCCCGAGTCGTGCTCACCGCCGACATTCCGAAAGACCTGCTGCGGGCGAACGCCACTTCGCACTAGAAGCACATTCACAACAACCGCTTAAGCCCTGCGATAGCATCTTAAGCAACATGCTACGCATTGCCATCGCCGCCCTGCTCGCACTCGGAACCGCCGCACTGACGCTCCCCGCGCAGACGACGCTCTCCGGCCAGAACGCCTTTGAAGACGCCCTGCAGCAGAAGCCGGGCAATCGCATTCACCTCACGGTGGACGACCTGCCTGCGCCGCACGAGGAAGAGTCTGTCGACAACGGCCCAACGGTCGTGCCCCGGCCTGAAGGTGCCATGCCCATTGCCCCTGCGGGATACACCGTGCAGCTGTATGCATCGGGTGACTTCAAAGAGCCGCGCCTGATCCGCACCGCACCCAACGGCGACCTGTTCCTGGCCGATTCGCACGGCGACAAGATCTGGGTCTTGCGCGGCGTTGGCCCGGACGGCATGGCGAAGCAGAAGGAGGTGTATGCCACGCTGGACGATCCCAACGGCAAGAGCCTGCCCTTCGGCATCAACTTCTACCCGGCCGTGAACCCCAAGTGGGTGTACGTGGCCAATACCGTGAACGTGGTCCGCTTCCCCTACAAGGATGGCGACCTGCACGCCAGCGGGCCCGCACAGGTCGTCGTGAAGGAGTTGCCCGGCTTCGCCCAGCTGCGCGGCGGCGGCCACTGGACGCGTGACGTCGTCTTCTCAAAGGACGGCACTCGCATGTTAATCTCTGTCGGCTCACGCTCGAACGTTGACGATACCGATAACAATCCTGGCGAGTTCCACCGTGCTGACGTGCTTGAGTACAAGCCCGATGGCACGTTCGTGAAGGTGTATGCCAGCGGCATCCGCAACTGCGTGGGTGAGGCGATCAACCCGACGACCGGGCAGCTCTGGTGCTCCACCAATGAGCGCGACCGCCTGGGCAATCACCTGGTGCCCGACTACATCACGCACGTGGAGGAGGGTGGCTTCTACGGTTGGCCCTGGTACTACATGGGCAACCACCAGGACCCGCGGCATGACGGCAAGCACCCTGAGTTGAATGGCAAGGTCATTACGCCAGACGTGCTGATGCAGCCGCACATGGCTTCCCTGCAGCTGACGTTCTACCCGTCGGTCAGCAGCTTTCCAATGTCTGAGGCGACTCCGCTCTCCATCTTTCCGACCGCTGGCGATATCTTTGCAGCGGAGCACGGCTCGTGGAATCGCAAGAATCGCGCAGGCTACGAGATCGTCCACGTGCCGGTTCGCAATGGTAAGGCGACGGGCGAGTACGAGGACTTCCTCACCGGCTTCGTCACCCCTGAAGGCAAGGTTTGGGGACGTCCTGTGGGCGTGACTGTGGCAAAAGATGGTGCGCTGATTGTGGTGGAAGACGGCGCCAAAACCATTTGGCGCGTTACCTACACTGGCGGCAAAAGCGTTGCGTCCGCTCGCTAACCTGCTCGTGAAGCGCGGGGTGGTTCACCGGCTCCGGGCCACTGGTTTGGCGATGGTGCTTGGCACGGCAGCTGCGGCTGCTGTGCCGGCACAGTCCGGGTCTGTTCTGCCGCACGACAAGGCAAACCAAGTAGTGGACAAGGTCTACCGCTACTACCATCCCGGCAACGCGGGCCTCACCTGCCAGGTCGGTTTCGACTGGGACACATTGCGTGCGCAGCAGAAGATCGTTCTGCCGCCCGAGATCGTACCGACGCTCAAAGCGTTGCAGGTCGAGGTGACGTCGCGGCCGGACCAGACGCCCACCTTCCGCTCCACCTGGCCGCCGGACGCTCCGGCGGTCCTGCAGACCTCCTTCGACGGCCTTGCGCAGAAGATCATCACCGGCTTTCTTGAGATCTATTGGCCCTACGTGAACGCCGGCTTTCTGCCCGGGCACGACGACCACTACACCCTCATGCGCCTGCCGAACGGGAGTTACTCTCTGCACATGCCGCTGCCTGCTAATGCAGACGTGCACGTAACGGACAAGTTCATCGTAACGGAGGTGGCTAGCGATACCACCGAAGGACGCAGAGTGGTGAAGCTGCACTTCCATGGTGAGCCATCGCCAACGGATGCCGATGCGCTCCAGCTTGACTCGCTGGAGACGACGGCCGTCTACCAGGGTCAGCCTGTCTCCGGCAAGATTTCGTGGGAGTATGAGCAGGTCGGCCAGATGTACTATCCGTCGAACATCCATTTCGACTCGACACTTGCCAGCATCACCATGCACTTCTCGGGCTGCAGACGTGCCTTTGGCCGCACAATCAATCCGGACGACAGCAAGTAGCGTCTAGCCAAATTGGCTCAGTGCATCCAAACAGATAGTTCGATATCGAAGAAACATGCAGCTTGGAATCGATAGTTTCATTGCACATCGTCCGGACCCGCGCACCGGCGAGTGGATCTCGGCGCATCAGCGCATGGCAGATCTCATCGAAGAGATGGCGCTCGCTGATGAAGCCGGGCTCGATAGCTTTGGCCTCGGGGAACATCACCGTGAGGAGTTCCTCGATTCTGCACCGACCCTGATCCTTGCCGCAGCAGCCTCGCGCACAAAGCAGATCCGGCTCTCATCGGCGGTGACGGTGCTCAGCGCTGCTGACCCGGTGCGCGTCTTTCAGGATTTCAGCACGCTCGACCTGCTCTCAAACGGCCGCGCCGAGATCGTCGCCGGCCGCGGCTCGTTCACCGAGTCGTTTCCGCTCTTCGGCTTCAAGCTGCAGGACTACGACGCACTCTTCGCCGAGAAGCTCGATCTTCTACTCAAGCTGCGTGAGGAGAACCCCATCACCTGGTCGGGCCGCTTCCGGCCCGCACTGCAGGCGCAGGGCGTCTTTCCCCGGCCCGTGCAGCAGAAGCTGCCCATCTGGCTTGGCGTTGGTGGAACACCACAGTCTTTCGTGCGTGCCGGTATGCTCGGCCTGCCGCTGGCCGTCGCCATCATTGGCGGTGAGCCGCACCGCTTCCGCCCCTTGATCGACTTGTACCGTAAGGCAGGTTCTGAAGCTGGATACCGCGCGGAAGACCTGAAGGTGGGCGTCCACGTGCTTGGCCACGTCGCCGACACAAATGAGCAGGCGGCGGACGACTTCTTCCCAGGCTACGCGCGTGAGTTCACCAACATCGGCAAAGAGCGCGGCTGGCCACCCGTAACACGCAGCCAGTTCGACGCGCTGCTGCGGCCGAGGGGCGCGCTCATGGTGGGCGACCCGCAGTATGTCGCCGAGAAGCTCAAGACGATGGATGAAGACCTGGGTGGCCTCTCCCGCATCCAGATGCAAACCAGCGTCGCCGGCCTAGCTCACGCGCAGGCGATGCACTCGATTGAGCTCTACGGTGCAAAGACCGCGCCACTGCTGCGCGGGAAGTAAACGGCAACTTAAGTTGACAAAAAACGTATGCTGGTTGACAATCCGAGCAGATTGTCAACCACATTACAGAAACCAACAAAACGGGCGGTTCAGCTGCGCGCCTTTCTTCTGGAGCATGCCGATCAGCCAACTGTCATCGCCCAAGCAGTGGAGCAATTTGGCATAACTCGCCAGGCCGTGCACAAGCACGTGAGCGCACTCATCGCGGCCGGCGAACTGACGGCCGAAGGAAATACGCGAAAGCGCGTATACCGCGCGCAAGCAAAAACCTTTTCTAAGAGCTACCGCATCGCTCCCAATTTGGCGGAGGACAAAGTCTGGCGAGATGATGTCGAGCCATTCTTGTCCGGTTTACCAAAGCAGGCGCTCGATATCTGGAACTACGCTTTTACAGAGATGTTTAACAATGCCATCGACCATTCCTCCGGCCAAACGATTTGGGTGACCGGCAATAGGTCCGCCAAGAGTACGGAACTGCATATCCGGGACAATGGCGTTGGTATCTTCAAGAAAATTCAAAGAGACCTAGGGCTTGAAGATGAGAAACAGGCCATCTTTGAGCTTTCCAAAGGAAAGCTGACCACCGATCCCAAACGGCACTCTGGTCAGGGCATCTTCTTCACGTCACGTATGGTGAATGCGTTCGCGATTCTCTCCGGTAGCGTCCACTTCTCGCACGAGAGCGGCGACGAGGAAGACTGGGTTCTGGACCAACCTGAGCCGAGTAAAGGCACAGTCGTGCTGCTGCGGGTCGACAACGATACCCGGCACACCATGAAGAAGACGTATGCGCAGTACAGTAAGCCGGGTACTTACGGATTTAACAAAACGACCATTCCGGTAAAGTTGGCGGAGTACGCTACAGACCAGCTCGTCTCGCGTTCCCAGGCAAAGCGTGTTCTTTTACGCGTAGACCAGTTCTCCCAGGTGATCGTCGACTTTGCCAGCGTCGCCTCTGTTGGCCAAGCGTTCATTGATCAGATTTTTCGGGTGTTCGCGTTGGAGCATCCGGAAGTTGAGCTATTCCCTTTAAACGCGACCAAGGAGATCCGCGGCCTGATACGTGCAAGTATCAAGGCCGCGCGGCCGGGCTTCAAAGGTTAAGAAATCGGTCAGCAGCATGCTCGTGCGGACCCGCATTCGCTTTCGAGCTGTGGCTATCCTTGCACCCGCTACGATAAAGCTATGACTCACCAGAAGCGTGCTCTTGTGACCGGCGGTGCCGGTTTGATTGGCTCCCACATTGTCGACCTGCTCATTCGTGAGGGATGGCGTGTGCGCATCCTCGACAACCTGGAGCCGAACACGCACAAGTTTGGCAAGCCGGCATGGGTGAATCCAGAGGCCGAGTTCGTGCAGGGCAACGTGCAGGACTACGAGACGATGAAAGCCGCGCTGACGGACATCGATGTCGTCTGGCATGAGGCTGCCTACGGCGGTTACATGCCGGAGATGGCAAAGTATGTGCTGGTCAACAGCTTTGGCACGGCGCAACTGCTTGAGATCATCCGCGACCACAACCTGCCCGTGAAGAAGGTGATCGTCGCCAGCTCGCAGGCGGTCTACAGCGAGGGTGCCGCGCTCTCGCCGATGCACGGGCATGTTGTCCCGAAGATTCGCCCGGCGGAGCAGCTGCGCGCCGGGGATTTCTCCGTGCACTGTCCTCTTTCGGGTTTGCCCACGACTTCCATTCCGACGCCGGAGGAGACGCCAGGCGGCGGTGAGACCGTGTACGCCCTGACCAAGGTCGATCAGGAACGGTTGGTGCTGCTGTGGGGCAAGCAAACCGGCATCCCCACGGTGGCGCTGCGCTACTCGTGCACGTACGGGCCGCGGCAGTCGCTGTTCAATCCCTACACCGGTGTGATCGCCATCTTCTGCACGCGGCTGCTGAACGGTCTGGCACCGGTCATGTATGAGGACGGCGAACAGACGCGCGACATGTGCTTCGTGGAGGACATCGCGCGAGCCAACCTCCTGGTCGCCGAGACAGACAAGCTGGACGGCCTGCCGGTGAACGTTGGCAGCGGTAAAGCGACGAGCATCCGCCGCCTGGCCCAAGTCATCGCCGAGCAGCTCGGATCGGACATCCAGCCGGTCGCGCGCGGCGAGTTCCGGCCCGGCGAGATCCGTTCCCTCATCTCCGACATCACTCGCATCCGGAGCATCGGTTATGAGCCGCAGGTGTCCATTGAGGAGGGGATCGGCCGCTACCTGGCCTGGATCAAGACTCAGGGTGAGGTCAAGGACTACTTCTCCGCCATCGAGGAAGGGCTGCGCGCCAAGGGCATCGTGCAAAGCGTAAAGAGCTAAGCGGCTCCAAGTGGGCTGCTACACAGCCAGTGCAATCGTCGCAACAAAGAGAAGCAGAACACGCAACTGGTGCAGCCGGTCCCATTGCGACGCGTCGTCGCGCCAGCCTCCATATGGGCCGGTCATCTTTGCGAGCCGGTTGTTGCGCGGCACCAGCAAAGCGAGAGTGACCACCAAAACACAAACCTGCAGCAGCAGCGCAACTGCCGGCCCTGAGAGCAGGACTGAGGTCCTCTTCCAGTTCGCCCAGGTTGCAGCCGCCGTGAGCACAAGAGACAGCGCATGCCAGCCGGGCATGGCTGCGCCGAGGCGGCTTGCAAAGTGCGGAACTGCGGCGACTTCATGATCCGGTGAAAGCCGTCGAAGTATCGGCTCCACAAAGGCGGCGACGCAAAACTCATTGCCGGTGAGCAAGGCCAAGACGAGCAGGGCTGAAAGCTGTAACAGAGACATGCTCTTGTGAGTCACGCCACAGCACACTGGATGAAAAATATTCACGGTGCTGCATGAAAGAGCATGCCCTGTTCGCCGCTGCGATCGCTGGCGACCGGCTTCTTTCCGCCGAAGGTGCGGCCCTGCACCGACATACCACGCGGCTCGCCGGCATCGCGCGTGAGCAGGTTGTCGGTGAGGCGCTCGCGCAAGCCATGTCTGCGGCAGCTTGCCGTGACCAATGCATTCAAGCGCTCGCGGTAGGGCTTGTCGGCGAAATCCATGTTGCGAAAACGCTCCAGATACTCAACCTGCAGGTGTGGAAAGTGATCGCGCACGAACGCAAAGTAGGTCGGCCGTGAGCCGCTCTTCAGGAAGAGCGGCATGGCTGCGAAGAAGCTGGCACCAGCCTGTGCGGCGAGTGCGGCCATGGTGTCGATCTCGGTAGGCCCGTCGGTGATGCCGGGCAGCAGTGGCGAGTTCAGGATGCCGACGCGCAGACCGGCCTCGCGCAGCCGCTGCACCGTGCGCAGCCGCAGGTCGGGGCGCGGCGCACGCGGCTCCAGCTTGCGGGCAAGGTCTGCGTCGGGCGTGGTGATGGTGATGTGCACCACAAGCGTGCTGCGCCGGTCGATCTCCTGCAGGAGGTCGATGTCGCGTTCGATCAGCGTGGACTTGGTCACGATGCCGATCCGTAGGCCGTCGCGCTTTGCCATCACGGCGAGCAAGCTGCGCGTGAGGCCGGTGCGGCGCTCGATAGGCTGCCAGGGATCGGTCGCCGTGCCCAGCGCAATCTCCTCGTCCAAACGCCCCTGCTTTGCCAAACGCCGCAGGTCCTGCTCTAGAAGCCACGCCGCGTTCTCCTTGACGAAGATCTGCTTCTCAAAGGCTTCCGGCGAGCGCAGGCCGCCCGTCTCGTCCGCGGCCTCCAAGAACTCGTGCGTGTAGCGTGCGTAGCAGTAGCGGCAGCCGAACTCGCAACCGCGGTACGGGTTGATCGACCACGCCATCCAGTGCAGCCGCTTTGAGATGGACCGGTTCAGGATGGAGCGGCTCCTCAGCGCGCGAAACTCCACGTCGTGGCCTGCGTCGATCTGCTCCGCATCAGCCGCACTGCGGCCCAGCGCTGTGAAGCGAGGCTGATCGAGTATCGGAAACAGCTCTTGCGCATTCGCCTTGTCTTCGCCCATGGCGGAACGATACCGCTCGACGCAGCTGCCGTCAATGCACCTTAAGCGCAACGCGAGGTCGAGCCAAAGTTCAACCAAACGAATGAAGACAGCAGTGTTGCTGCGTCCGTACTGTTTCGCTATTCCCGTTCGTTGCTGTTGGAGATGTCTATGTTTTCGTTTTTCCCGGATCGCCGTTCGGCGTGTGTGTCTGTGCCATCGTGCCTGCTTACTCTTGCGCTTGCATCCACGCTGTCTGTGCCCTGCCTCGCCCAGAGCGCAACCGCTTCGCTGCGCGGCGTGGTCACGGATGCGAGCAATGCCGTTGTGCCGGGGGCGGAGATCGTTGTCACGTCGGTTGGCACCGCGCAGCAGCGCGTGCAGCAGGCAGACGGCCGCGGTGAGTTTTCATTTCAGGAGCTCTTCATCGGCGACTATCGTGTCGAGGTGCACTCCCCAGGCTTTGCAGGCTGGGTGAACGCCAACATCCATCTCGGTGTTGGTAATCAGTCACAGATCTCCGTTCGCCTTGTGCCGGCGTCCGCGCAGCAGACTGTTGAGGTAAGCGCCGGCGATGCGCGCCTGCAGACGAATGAGATCGGGCAAGGCGCGGTGATCACGGAGCGCGAGATCGCCAACCTGCCCCTCAACGGCCGCAACTTCGCCCAGTTGGGCATCCTGCAGCCGGGTGTTCGGCCCGCATCGGCAAGCCTCACCACGCAGGGTGCGTTCCGCCGCGCGGGCCAGAACTATGAGGTCAACGGCCAGCGGCCTGAGTCGAACAACTTCCTTGTGGACGGCATGCGCGACATCAACCGCATGGACGCGGGGTATGCCTTTCGTCCGCCGGCAGATTCGATCGCCGAGTTCCGCATTCTCACCACAACGGCGCCCGCTGAATTTGGCGGCACCAACGGCGGCATCACGACCATCGTCACCCGCTCAGGAACGAACCAGCTGCACGGCACCCTGTACGAGTTCCTGCGCAATGACAAGCTGAATGCGAACAACTACTTCGCCCCCCGCAAGGAGCTGCAAAAGCAGAACCAGTACGGCGGCACCGTGGGCGGCCCTCTTGTGCACGATCACGCCTACTACTTCACCTACTTCGAAGGGCTGCGCACCATCCAGGACATCACGCACGGCGTGATTGTGCCGACACTGGCGGAGCGCGTCGGCGACTTCTCGGCCGACGCGCCCATTCTGGCGAACAGTACGCGCACACCTTTCGGCAACAACCTGTCCGCGCAGATCAACCCAATTACGGCACGCTATCTGACGTACTACCCGGTGCCGAACACCACAGAGAACGCTCACCTAGCGCAAACGACCAACAAAAGCCGCTACAACAGCGACCAGGGCGGCGCAAAGGCGGACTGGCTGGTGGGCGGCTCGGACACGCTGAGCGCGCGCTACAGCTACTCCACGCTGGAGCTGCTGAACCCCTACTCGGAGCTTGGCGCGGATGTCCCGGGCTTCCCCGTGGGCTACTTTACCAACACGCACCTGGGCGGCCTCACGGAGACGCACACCTTCTCGGCCAAGACGGTGCTGACCGCAAACGTCAGCTTCTTTCAAAACCACATCGTCCTTGACAAACGCTTTTCCGGCAACTCGCCACAGTCGTTCGGCTTTGCGTATGGGTCCACGCGCGCGGAGGCGACCGGCGCACCGCTGATCCAGTTGCAGGGCTACTCCAATGTGGGCGATCCGATCATCAACCCACGTGACAGCGTGCAGAACGACTACGCTGTCAGCACCAACGTGGCGTACACGCACGGCAAGCACGTGACCAGCTACGGCGCGCAGTTCCGCCGCACACAGCTCAACGGCTACCAGGCAAACTTTGCCTCGGGCACCTTCAGCTTCACGGTGCAGGGTGTAACAAACAATTCCCTCGCCAACTTCCTGCTTGGCCGTCCTGACATCTTCACCCAGGCTGGTGGTGACTTCACCCGCAGCCTGCGCGGTTGGGAGCTTGGCGCCTACGCGCAGGACGAGTACCGCCTTGGACCGAAGCTCACGCTGAACTACGGCCTGCGGTATGAGGTGACGACGCCCTTCAAAGACATCCATAATCGCCTGATGGCTTTTGTGCCGGGACAGCAATCGACCGTATATCCCAACGCGCCCAAGGGGCTGCTCTTCCCCGGTGACAACGGTATCCCCGACACCATCGCGCCGATCTTCACCAAGGACTTTGCACCCCGCGTCGGCTTCGCGTGGGACCCGCGCGGCAACGGCCAGCTCGTGATTCGCTCAGCCTACGGCATCTTCTACGACGAGTTGCTGAACGGCGTGGGCATGCCGCTGCGCGGTGCCAGTTCCGCGCTGCCGCAAGTCGTGGTGCGCACGCTGACCGGCAATATCAACTACGCCAACCCGCTTGGCACGGTGACGAACCCGTTCACGCCGGGGCAGTTTGCGCTGCCCGCATCCACCTTCACCATCGACCGCAACCTCTTGCCGCCCTACACGCAGGATTGGAACCTGACAATCGACCAGAGCCTTGGCGGGCAGGTTCTCTCCATCGGCTACATCGGCGCAAAGGGCACCCGTCTGCCGCGTCTGGTGGAGGGCAATCCGGCGATCTACCAGCCCGGGTCTACGCTGGCGAACTCCGGCCGCCGCAGGCTCTACTCCGGCTGCACGCTGACCACGGGCACCTGCCAGCTCGGCACGGCGGGGCTGGTAGAAGGCAATGCGAACTCGACCTTCCACTCCGGGCAGGTGTCGCTCACGCGGCGCGGCACACCGAACCTGAACTACACGCTTGCCTACACCTTCTCGAAGGACCTGGACGACGCTTCAAGCCTGCACATGTCTGGCCCGGCACCCTGGCTCGTGCTGGGAGAGCTGGACGTGCCGCAGGATAACCAGAACCTGAAGGCGGAGCATGGGCGGTCGCTCTTCGACTCGCGGCATCGCTTTGCCGGCAGCCTTACGTATGCGGTTCCGTTTGCGCATAACTTCACCGGGCTTAGCAAGACATTGCTGGATGGTTGGCAGGTAAACGCGTTGCTGGCGCTGAACTCGGCCACGCCCTTTACGGTGTACGACTCCGCAAACGTTTCGCTGCAGGCACCGCACCCGGGCGTCTCGGGCATGTTCGGTGACCGGCCGAACGTCGTGGGCGACCCAAACCAAGGTGCGCCTCACTCGGTTTCGCAGTGGGTGTCGCGCTCAGCGTTTCAGCGGCTCGACCCAGTGCTGAATGCGGGGCAGTTCGGCAACGAGCAGCGCAACAGCGTGAACGGCCCGGCCTTCGGCAGCCTGGATGCGTCGCTCGACAAGAGCTTCACCATCACGGAGAAGAGCAGGCTACAGTTCCGTGCCGAAGCCTTCAACGTCACCAACCACGCCAACCTGATCGCACCGGTCGACGACATCAACTCGCCTGTCTTCGGCCAGATTGTGGAAGCGCAGCCGCCGCGCATCCTGCAGTTTGCCCTAAAGCTGCAGCGGTAAGTCTCTGTTGTCTCCGCGGCCGGGAAAGCCGCGGAGACAACCTCACAACCAGACAGGCTTTGCCGGGCGTCCCATGCAGTGATGCTTGTGCCCGAGTCAGTGCGCGAGTTCTTTCGTTGTAAGGTGCTGCGGCCGCTGCTGCGCCTCATGCGCGGCGGCGTGACGCCTCGCCGCCTCGCGTGGAGTCTTGCGCTTGGGATCGTCATCGGCATCAATCCGTCGGTCGGCGTAACTACGGTGCTGGTCATCCTGCTGGCGTGGATCTTCGGCCTGAATCAGGTGGCCTCGCAGATCGGTGCGCATGCCATGGCGCCGGTCCATCTGCTGCTCTTCATTCCCTTTATCCAGTTGGGTGTACACCTCTTCCACACGCGGCGATTGCCGCTAACCCGCAAGCAGATTGAACATCTCAGCCATCACCCCTGGCGGCTGATCCACGACATCTGGAGCTGGGAGTGGCATGCCCTGATCGTTTGGGGCATTGTTGCCGCCGTGCTGATGCCGCTGCTTGCGATCTACCTGCGCCGCGGCCTGGTGCTGCTGCTCCGCCGCAACAGCACGCTGGTGCGGTCGCGGGCAGCCGCTGCTTCGAGCAAGGCATAGACGGCAACCGGCAACGGGCCAGCTTTCGACGCTTCCTTTGCAGAGTCATTGTCATCTGACTTTCCGATGAAGACTGCGCATCCCTCACGACGATTCCTGGCTGTTGCCGCGCTTACTGCACTCCTCTTCACAAATTACGCAAGCTTCGCGCAGAGCGCTCCATCGTCAACAGACGTTGCGACGCACTCAGCCACCTTCACCAATCCGCTGCTTGAGAACGGCCCTGATCCATGGGTGGTGTGGTGGAAAGGTTTCTACTACTACTCAGCTTCATCTGGCTCCAACCTGACCCTGCGCAAGACCGCAGACATCACCGACCTTCGCCATGCGCAGAAAACCGTGGTCTGGACGCCGGAGCCGGGCCATTCATGGTCGAAGGAGTTGTGGGCACCGGAGCTGCATCGCTGGGGCAACAAGTGGTACATCTACTTCGCCGCCGACGCCGGGGAGAACGCGTCGCACCGCATCTATGTCGTGGAGAACGAGAGCGACGACCCGACCGAGGGCACCTGGACTCTGAAAGGCAAGATCGGTGATGCGACAGACAAGTGGGCGATCGACGCGACTACCTTCGAGTTACAGGGCCAACATTACCTGATCTGGTCCGGCTGGAAAGGCGACAACGACGGCGAGCAGGACCTGTTCATCGCGCACATGAGCAATGCGTGGACAATCGACTCGCCCCGCACACTGATCTCGCAACCAACCTACCCATGGGAGGAGCACGGCGATCTGCCCGGCCGTCACGTCAACGTGAACGAAGGCCCTGAGGTGCTGGTCCATGGCGGCAAGGTGTCGGTCACCTTCTCCGCCTCAGGCTGCTGGACAGACTCTTATACGCTAGGCCTCTTGCAGGCGAGTGCGAAGGCCAACCTGCTGAATGCCGCAAGTTGGACGAAGGTTCGTCACCCCTTCCTGAGCACGGCCCCGGAGAGCAAAGCCTTCAGCCCCGGCCATAATGGCTTCTTCAAATCGCCCGACGGCAAGCAGGATTGGATCATTTATCACGCGAACCCAGAGCCGGGCGAGGGCTGCGGCAACAACCGTTCGCCGCGCATCCAGCAGTTCCACTGGAACGCCGATGGAACGCCAAACTTCGGCAAGCCAGTGCCCCTGGGTGATTCGCTTGAGAAGCCGTCCGGAACGCAGTAGGCAGACGTTGCGCAGCGGTCGGCATCCATGTAGACGAGGTCATTCAGACTATGGCAGCAAATGTGGAGCATGAGCCCAGTAGCCACACCGAGATCAACCCCAAGCTTTCGTCAGACGTTCATTATTGGAGCAAGGAGCTTGGCGTTACCGGCGAGCAGTTGCATGAGGCCATACGCGTGCATGGAACACACGTTGCCAAGGTGAAAGCGGCACTCGCAAGTCACGCTGCCGGCAGTGCGCAACATGACAAGAGGGGCGCTTAAGAATCATGAGGCAGAAAGAGGGACAGGCAAACGCCTGTCCCTCTTTTCATGCGCAAAGCGCTGTTACTCAGCGTGATAGTTCGGAGCTTCACGCGTAATCACAACATCGTGCACATGTGACTCACGCAGGCCCGCGCCGCTGATGCGTACAAACTGCGCGTTCTGCTGCAGTTCCTCAATGGTGGAGCAGCCCAGATAGCCCATGCCGGAGCGCAGGCCGCCGACAAGCTGGTAGACCATCTCGCCAAGAGGCCCGCGATAAGGCACACGGCCTTCGATACCCTCCGGCACAAACTTAGCCAGGCGGTTATTGGTAGAGGGCTCCGGCGCAGTGATGGCGCGGTTGAAGTCCCCGCCGTTCCCAAGGTCATCCTTGCCTTGAAAATAGCGCTCGCCCGAGCCTTGCGCCATGGCCGACAGTGAGCCCATGCCTCGATATGCCTTAAACGAGCGACCCTGGTAAAGGATCGTTTCGCCGGGTGACTCATCCACCCCCGCAAAGAGCGAGCCGACCATGATGACGCTGGCACCCGCGGCGATGGCCTTGGTCACGTCGCCGGAGTACTTGATGCCGCCATCGGCGATGATCGGCGTCCCACTCGCCTGCGCCGCGCGGAAAGCCTCACTGATCGCCGTAATCTGCGGCATGCCCGCACCGGTGACCATGCGCGTGGTGCAGATGGAGCCCGGTCCAATGCCTACCTTTACGGCGTCCGCGCCCGCATCGATCAGAGCCTTGCAGCCGTCGTGCGTGGCGATGTTTCCCGCGAGCAGATCGACATGCGGAAAGCGCTTCTTTACCTCGGCAACAGCTTCAAGCACGCGGCTACTATGGCCGTGCGCGGAGTCGATGGCGAGCGCATCGGCTCGCGCTTCGACAAGTGCGGCGGCCCGCTCAAGGTAGTCGCCCGTCGCACCGATCGCACCAGCGACGCGCAGGCGGCCCTGGTCGTCTTTACATGCGTTGGGGTACTTGAGCTTCTTCTGGATGTCCTTGACGGTGATGAGGCCCTTGAGTTCATACGCATCGTTGACGACCAGCAGCTTCTCGACGCGATGCTGGTGCAGGATGTGCTCCGCATCCTCAAGCGTAGTGCCCACGGGCACGGTGATGAGCTTCTCTTTCGTCATCACATCGGCGATGGGGATGTCCGTCCGGCTGACAAAACGCAGGTCGCGATTCGTGAGGATACCGACGAGCTTGCCCTTGTTCGTCACCGGCACGCCGGAGATCTTGTAACGGCGCATCACCTCAAGCGCGGCAGCAATCGGCTGGTCGGGCTCGATGGTGACGGGGTCCACGATCATGCCGCTCTCCGAGCGCTTGACCTTGTCGATCTCGCTCGCCTGCTGCGGGATAGAGAGGTTGCGATGCACGACGCCCATGCCGCCAGCCTGCGCCATGGCGATGGCCAGGCGCGACTCGGTGACGGTGTCCATGGCGGCGGAGAGCAGAGGTGTGTTCAGTGTGATGCGCTTGGTGAGCCGGGTCTGCGTGGAGACCTGCGTCGGGACAACGTCAGAGAAGGCGGGGACTAAAAGGACGTCGTCAAAGGTAAGAGCTTCCGGTACGGGTACAGCGAGCATAAGGTTCTTGGCAGTGTAGGCCCGGTGGGGTGCGAGCGCAAACCGACTCGTCTCTGCCGTCCTTACTCCGCGTTTGTCATCCCGTAACCAAGCGAAGAGATGACAAACAGAATGCCGGTGGCCGTCTCAGGGTGTTACGTGATGGTCAGATCCGCTCTTGCCACCGTAGGGGATCGCGACTGCTGTGAAAGCAACTGATCACACTTACA
Source organism: uncultured Terriglobus sp. (assembly GCA_964244605.1). GTDB lineage: Bacteria > Acidobacteriota > Terriglobia > Terriglobales > Acidobacteriaceae > Terriglobus. Next base: position 16,648 of record CAXTJS010000028.1, read on the forward strand.
CTCTCGTCTTCTTGCACCAGAAACATCAGCGCGTATGGAAAGTGTTCGAGCATCGCACGCCTGACATGCCGGTAGATGACTGGGAACTGCCGTGGATTGCTGACGACGCGAGCAGCTGTTGCTTCCACGTCAGACAGGAAACGCTCACCGAGACCGGATAATTCATCCTCATACCAGTCGCTCGCCTTGTACATCTCAGATTCCGCCGCCGGAGAAAAGGCAAGCGTTCGCATCAGCGATAGCGCTCCTTCATCTCAGCTCTGAGCACGTTCCACGGCTTAGCCGTCTTCATGTCGTCATCGAGCGTTTCGAGGCGGCGGTCCAGTTCCTCGCGTTGCGCTGCGGGAAGCGGCAGGTCTTTGTCTTGGAGGCTATCCCAGAGCTGCGAGATGAGTTCCAGGCGCTCCGGTGGTGAGAGTTTGCCAAGGTCAACGACACCCGTGAGTCCCATAACGTAACGATACGCCAACCCACGTCCGAGAATCCGGACGTGGGCACTCGTTCCATTTAAGGACGCCGCAGGTTAGCGGGTGGAGGCGCGCTGGTCGGTTGCAGGTTGATTGTTTAGGTTCTGCTCGAACCACTCCGCCGTGCGAATCGTACGATCGCGATTGTGCACGGGGCTCACGAAGCCGTGGCCCTCGTTCGGGTAGATCACAAGCTGCGTCTTCACACCCTCCGCGCGCAGGGCGTGCCAGAACTCGTAGCTCTGCGGCGCGGGGCACTCGCCGTCGCGGTCGCCGACGATGACGAGCGTGGGCGTCTTAACTTGCTTGATGTAGGTCATGGCCGAGCTCTTCTCGTAGACCTTGGGATCGTCATAGACCGATGCGCCGAAGAACGGTGTCATCCACTGGTCGATGGAGTTCTCACCGTAGTAGCTGAGCCAGTTACTGATACCCGCACCCGCAACCGCGGCGTGGAAGCGGTTGGTCTGTGTCACGCCAAACATCGTCATGAAGCCGCCGTAGCTCCAGCCGGTGAGGCCCAGGCGCTTGTCGTCCACGGGGTACTTCGCCTCGACGGCGTCGACGCCCTTCAGGATGTCGCGCAAGTCACCATAGCCGAAGTCCTTGCGATTGGCCGCGGTAAACGCCTCGCCCTGACCGTAGGAGCCGCGTGGGTTCGGGCGGAAGAGGAAGTAGCCAAGCTGCGAATAGATGCTGTTGCCGCCATAGGAAGGACCAACCTCCGAAGAGGGGCCGCCGTGCACGTCGACGATCATGGGGTACTTCTTCGCAGGATCGTAGTTGACCGGCATCGTCAGCCAGCCTTGCACGTGGTAGCCCTCGTTGTCCCACTCGAGTGACACGGTCTTGACCGGCGGTGCCTTTGCCGCCTCATTCAGGTGCGTGATGGCGTGGATACCGCGGAAGTCGCCCTCATAGATCTCCGGCGCATGCTCTGGTCCGGCGGAGACGAACGCAATCTCACGCGCGCTCGGGGCGAATGAGAATGACAGCGCGGCGCGTCCATTGCCAACGGACTGCTGCTCCGTCCAGCCGGAAAAGAGCTCCTTCTTGTTGGTGCCCATCAGGCCGATGTGCGACTTACCGGAGGTGTACTCGGAGAAGAGGATGTGGTCGGCGTCGGCCCAAGCCAGATAGACGGGGGTTGATTTGCGGCCCGGCGTAAGGTTCTGCAGGCCGCTGCCGTCCGCGCCCATGAGGTAGATGTCGCCACCGGTGGCGCCCTGGTCGCTCATCAAACCGCCGATGAATGCAATGTCTTTTCCGTTTGTGCTGTAGCGCGGCACCGCGATCTGCAAGCCATGTAGCGAACCGCCCACGGTGACCGGATTGAGAATGCTTTTCGCTGCATCCGGCTGTCCGGTCGGTACGGTGTACATCTGCGAAATCCACCAGGTGTTTTCACCCGGAGGGTTTGCGGCCACAAAAGCCAGATGCTTCGAATCCGGTGCCCAGTCAAACTCGTACGCGTGCAGCGTCTTGGGCGTGAGAACGCTCAGATTGCCGGAGGTCGCATCGGCTGCGGCGACCCACTGTACCTCGACACCGTCTTCACCGATGACGCCCGCAGGCATCTTCATGGCCGCAAGGGCACCGGCAGCGCGGGTAGCGTTCTCCACGTAAAGAAAGGCGATCGACTTGCCATCCGGTGACCACGCGGGCGAGGTCATCGCACCCCTGATGTGGGTCAGTTGCTTCGCCGTACTGGCCGCGTTACTGCGCAGCCACAGCTGAGGCTGGCGGTCGGAACAGGTCGCCACAAAGGCCAGGGTCGCGCCATCCGGTGACCAGCGAGGCGACGAGACGGAGCATCCTTCGCCAGCTGTCACGACCGGGTCGTTCGCGTCAGGCTTGCCGACAGGGCTAATGTGCAACTGCCCCCCGCCGCCACGGCGTCCGCCACCGCCACCTGCACCCGCACCGGTCCAGGCGATCTGCTTACCATCCGGCGACAACTCTACTGCGCCAAGCTGGCGCACGCCGGTATCCGGACGCATCGACTCCATCGCCTGAGAAACGCGCGTGGACGGCTGAGCAAGGGGCATGTCGGCGGTTTCGGCGGCGGCAGGTGCCTGGGCCGGAGCGGCGAGCGAGAACAAAGTGGCAGCTACGCCTGCAAGGATGCTGGGAAACAGGAAACGCATGGCGAAAGCCTAGCATGGCTACCGCCTGCAAACACGTGCGTCTTTTCAGTTCTGGTAGTCGTCACGCCCACCACGCGAATGGGCATCCCTGCGTCTCTGCGGCTTACCGTTGCCGCTGGCGCTGTTCCGGTGTGGCGTAATACTTCTGCAGCGTCTCCGCCTCCACCTTGATGAGCGAGTTGCCGCTGATCATCGCGGCAATCTCATCGTCGCTGCGGCCCTTCTCGCGCAACTGCTGGATCTCATCGGAGATCATGCCGATGATGAAGGGCAGCGGGAAGCGCTCGGGCGCCATCTTTGCCGCACCACGCAGGGTGTTCTGCGCCTTCATGATCTCTTCCAGCGGGAACATCTGCTCTTCCGGCGGCGTCGGTTCCAGGCCCTCGGGGGCGTTCGCGTCTTTCTGGACGTTTTCAGGCATACTTCAACACCTCTTCAGACTGGTGTAGGGATGGCCTGGCCAGCAACCGGGTTGTGCCGCATCCATTGACGACGAAGCGCCACATTGATAGAGTGAGAAGGTTGCGAAGTCTTCAGCGCCTGTCCGCATCTAAGCGGGGAGTGGCTGAAGCGGTCTTCTGGAAGCGTGTTTGATCACCGCAGTCAGAAGAGAAAGTGCCCGTTCAGGTCTGCGTTTTGCGCGGGCGAGAACCTAGGCAAACGACGCCAAAGTTTGCAGTACTTAAGATTCAGTCAGGGAGTTCTCGTGCCTACGTTTCATCAGCTTGTGAAAAAGGGCCGCACTGCGCCGAACTACAAGACGGCCAGCCCGGCATTGCAGGGATCGCCGCAGCGCCGCGGCGTGTGCACCCGTGTGTACACTCAGACGCCGAAAAAGCCGAACTCGGCCTTACGCAAGGTCGCCCGTGTGCGCCTGACCAACGGCATCGAGGTTACCTCGTACATCCCGGGTGAGGGCCACAACCTGCAGGAGCACTCCATCGTGCTGATCCGCGGTGGCCGTGTGAAGGATCTGCCGGGTGTGCGTTACCACATCGTGCGCGGAACGCTGGATTCCGTGGGCGTCGCAAAGCGTCTGCAGAGCCGGTCAAAGTACGGCGCAAAGCGTCCCAAGGCACAGAGCAAGTAGAAAGTGAAAGGTAGAAAGTAGAATTCCGACCTACTTTCCACTTTTAACTTTGAACTTTTCACAACAAGTCCAGCCGCTTGAGAGGTCGACGGCGCTGGAGGAAGAAGAGAGAGCAATGCCAAGAAAAGGTCACATCGCCAAGCGCGAGGTCGTACCGGATCCGATCTATGGGTCCACCCTCGTCACCAAGTTCGTGAACAGCATGATGTGGGGCGGCAAGAAGTCGACCGCGCAGAAGATCTTCTACGAGAGCATGACGAACCTCGAGCAGAAGGGTGGCGACGAAGCCCTGAAGCTCTTCAAGAAGGCCGTTGAGAATGTAAAGCCCCTGCTTGAAGTGAAGAGCCGCCGCGTGGGCGGTGCCAACTACCAGGTTCCAATCGAAGTAAACCCGGAGCGTCGTACCTCCCTGGCGATTCGCTGGCTGGTCAGCTTCGGCCGCTCTCGTGGCGAGAAGGGCATGGTCGACAAGCTCACCGCCGAGCTGCTGGATGCGGCAAACGGCCGTGGCGCGGCGATGAAGAAGAAGGAAGACGTGCACCGCATGGCCGAGGCCAACAAGGCCTTCGCGCACTACCGCTGGTAGTAAGTGCCGGGAAGTACAAAGTGGATGAGAAAAGGTGGGCGGCTTAAGTCGCCCATCTTCTTGCACCAGGGCACAAAGTCATTGAAGGCCGTCGCGCTCCGCTTTGCTCTTCACACCACGTTCACCTTTCCACTTTCTACTTAGAACTGAACTTACCGCGGACCTTGCTCCGCAGAAATGAACTGACACGTGGCACGTACCGTCGCTTTGAATAAATGCCGCAACATCGGCATCATGGCCCACATCGATGCGGGCAAGACCACCACTACCGAGCGCATCCTCTTCTACACCGGCGTGAACCACCGCATCGGCGAAGTACATGAAGGCACCGCGACGATGGACTGGATGGAGCAGGAGCAGGAGCGCGGCATCACCATCA
>CAXTJS010000029.1:0-17375 GCA_964244605.1 uncultured Terriglobus sp.
ACGATGCTTGAGGACTTCGTCTCGTACCGCGCGCGTGTGAAGATCATGCAGATTGTGCCGCGCTACCTGGACCCGGCGACAGGACTGGAGGAAGCCATCTCAAAACATGAGGATGGCGGCCTGTTTCTCACCATCACCTCAGGCAGCGTCTTTCCGATGGAAGCATTCGAGCAGTGCGGGCTCTTTCGCGATGAGCTTTTCATCTACTGCGTTGACGACGATTACAGCCTGCGCATCCGCGCCAAGGGCTTCTTCATCGGGCTAAGTCAAAATGCGGTGCTGCTGCATCAGTCGGGCACCCCGACTTACCGGAACTTTCTCGGTCGCAAGATTGCAACGAAAAACTACCGTCCTGAGGCGCGTTATTACTATGGCCGCAACAAGGTCTGGCTGCTTCGGACTTACTGGCGGCAGTTCCCTCGCCTGATCGTTCCCACGGTGCGGCAGTTATTTACCATCCCGTTTAAGATCGCACTCATGGAAGGCGCACCCGGCATCAAGGTGGGCATGTTCTATCGCGGCGTTTTGCACGGCATCATGGGCAGGATGGGCCGGTTGCGTAGCTCTGTGAAACCGCCGGCACGCACCAACGCTCTGCAGGATGCGGCTTAGCGTGCTAACGCCGCGCACATGGGGTTTACCGGGAAAGCCATGTCGACCCGCGTGGAGGCTTGTCTAGCCGTGCCGCCCCGTCCTATCCTTTTCGTCCATCACGCCAATGACATGTATGGTGCAGACATCAGCCTTCTGCATTCGGTACAGGTACTTGACCGATCCCGCTACGAGCCGGTTGTTCTCTTACCTGCAGACATGCCAGAGGGCATGTTATCGGAGAAACTCAATCAGCTTGGGATCGAGTTCCATTTTGCTCCTCTCGGCATCCTGCGAAGAAAGTATCTTGCGTGGAGTTCCTTACTGCTACTTTGCCTGGATTTTCTACGCGGCGTGCTCTATGTACGACGCTTAAGCAGAAGGCGCAAGGTGGCAGCCGTGTATGTGAACACGATTGTGGTGCCAGCGGGCGCAATCGGTGGAAGGCTCGCGCGCGTACCGGTGCTCTGGCACGTTCACGAAATTCTGTCCTTTTCCGGTCCGCTCCGACGAATGCTCAGCGGTACCCTGAGGCTTTGCGCAGACTGCATCGTGTGTGTTTCCACGGCGGTACGAGATAGCCTAGTGCAGGAGCAGCGCAGTCTCGCCGGCAAGTGTGCTGTCGTCTACAACGCCGTCGAGGTCTTACCGGAACAGGCGATAAGTTCTGATGTTCCGCTACGAGACGAGCTTGGCATCGAGGCGGCCGCTCCGCTGGTTGGCATGGTGGGGCGCATCACGCATTGGAAGGGTCAGGAAGTACTCGTCGCCGCAGCGGCGATTGTGCTGCAATCGCATCCTGCGGCACATTTTGTCGCAGTCGGCAGTTACTTCGCTGATCAGGCGCACTATCTTAGCAAGTTACAGGAGCAGATACAGTTGTCCGGCCTGAGCGAGCGGTTTCACTTGCTGGACTACCGCCCGGATGTGGTGAGTGTCTACCGAGCGCTCGACATCTTCGTGCTGCCATCCGTCAAGCCCGAACCATTCGGGCGAGTCACGGTAGAGGCAATGCTGCAGGGATGCGCCGTCATTGCAACCAATCATGGCGGCAGCCCTGAACTGGTGCACGATGGCGTCACCGGGCTGCTCGTAAAGCCGAGCGACCCAGCAGCACTCGCCGCAGCTATCCAAAAGCTTCTAAATGACCCCGCGCTACGCTCCCGGCTTGGTCACGCAGCAGCCGCCTCTGCGAAAGAAACCTTCGGCATGCAGGAGTATGGCCGACGCATTGCGGACATCCTGGATCGTCTACCGATGGCGATTAAGTGAAGCCGGTTCCTCTGCTACGCTTCGATCGAAGTGAAGGTGCTTTAGGTCGGCCAAAGTGGCAGCGGAATCTCTTCACGAACTTCGTCCTTACCGCTCAAGCAGCACCGGAACAGACGTGACAGTAAACTGCGCCGTAAGCGGAGCCGAGTGATCTTGCCAGTCCCGATAGTGGGTAAGTGCAAGTGCAGCCGGTACGGCGATCGTAACTTCAGAGCCGGAGCTACTCCACACCATCCATGCTGAGTAGCCGTTGTCTCGCCGCAGTTCACAGGCCCAGAGACCGTTCTTGTAAGTCTGGCAATGCGTCAGGGTAGCGCCGGTCAGCCAGCCCGCAAGTGTGCGGTAAGCAATGCCGGGCTGTCGCAGTTCACCGGTCTGCCCGGGCGGCGCGGCGCACAGCGGAGACGACCACAAACTTCCCCAACTGCAGTGATCGTAGGCATACCAAAGCACGCGTGACACGCCAAGCAGAGGCTGCGTGGTCTGGTAGCGCATCAGCCACGCCGTCTGCTCCTCGACCGTGCGCTTGCTGTTCGACTCCCAACTTACTTCGGTATTCCACAGTTCCAGGTTCTGCATGCCATGTTTCGCGAGCGTCTGCCGCAGCAGAGCGATGCCGTCCGCAATCTCTTCCGGCTGATAGCCGTTCCACACATAGCCGTGAAAAGCCGCGACATCGGCGTAGGGATAAGTGGGGCCGGCGCTTGTAAGATAAGTGTCGAGCCACTGCACCTCACTTGGACTTAGATTGCTGATAGGTACGAGCAAGAGCTTGTTTGGATTTGCTCCGCCATTCGGTGCGCATTTATCGCCGGTGCATCCGCAGTTCGCCGGATCCTTCACGATCTTAGCGATATGTTGCGTGATCGCGAGCATTTGCGCATTGGTTCCGTCCCAGAACGCAGGTCCGTCCGGTTCGTTCCACGGCTCATAGTTCTTGACCTTGCCGCAGTAGCGTTGCACGACCTTCGTCGCAAAGCTGTCGAGTGCGTCTAGGTCCGGCGCGGTGCAGGTGCCAGCACCCTCCCCGTCAGTACATGGATCAGTGGGGTTGGTCGAGGCCCATGCCGGCACGCGCCCGAAGGTGTAGATGAAGTCAGAGACGCCATGCTGCTGCGCGATCAGCAGCGTGTTGTCCATCTTAGTCCAGTTCATCTGTCCGCGAACCGGCTCCATCATCGCCCAGTGCGCCACATCCCAGAAGCGGAAGGTCGACACGGGTAGCGCCGGAAAGGGCGTCATGTTGGGCTGCGGGTAGAGGCTATTAGGTGCTAGGTTGGCGACCGTCATGCCCAGCCACTCTTTGGGAATCGGCGAAGCCGACGGGCTTTGAATCAACTTGACAAGCGGACTCGCCGTGTAGCCGAAGTCGGTTGTCTGGCTGCTGCTGTTCGCCTCAGCTAGCGCGGGGATCACCTGCAGCGTGAACGCATTAGACTGCGCGCCGAGCGTAGCCGTAAGAACAACAGGCTGACTCTTGATGACAGGCGCACCCTGTATCTGGAAAGTGGCGTCCGTCGAGGAACCCGCAATCGTCACGTTCGCCGGTGTAGTCAAGATCGAGCTGTTCGGAGTGATGGCAATCGCGGTACTAGCGATCACGGCAGCACGAAGCTGCACCTGGCACATCGTCGTCGCCCCTGCCACGAGCGTCGACGCGGTGCAGGTAAGCGAAGCCAGAACCGCAGGGGCGTCGGTGCCCTTCCCGCTGGTGCTGGTGACTACCGTGTTGGCGACGGCCGTGCTGATGCCAGAACCGCAGCCTGTCGGCAGGACGAGTAACAGTGCTGTTACGCTCGCAAAGACCATAGCAGTAAAAAGCTGGTCTCGCGGCTCGCGACCGTGATGGCCGCCTTTGCTCGCCGGGGTGTCACGCCACATCGCACTGCCTCCAGCCGAGATCAAGCGAACGTCATGCATCAACTCACGCATGACCGTGGCTACTAACTTCATTCGGCTGTTTACGAAATCGGCAATGGAGGAGCACGCATCAGTGTTGCAATGCGGGACGCTGCCAAACTATTCGTCTGAAACGGGTCTGTGGTGCTAGCTGGCGTGGAGAAGCTCAGCCAAGGCGTCGATGACTGCAGAGATCTGCCGCGCATAGCTTTCGAAGCCGAAGTGCGAGGCCGCATAGGCAGCGGCGGCGCTCCCGATCTTCTGTCGCAGAAGAGGGTCGGCCAAAAGCCGTTCGATCGCGATGGCAAGCGCCTGCGGGTCAGAGGGCGCGACGAGGAAACCGGTGATCCCCTGCTGCACCAGTTCACGGCTGCCGCCATGGTCCGTCACGATAACGGGGCAGCCCTGCGTCATGGCCTCTACCGTGACGCGGCCAAATGGCTCCGGCTTGGTCGAAGGCAGAACGAACACATCCAGCGCGCGGTATACCTCGGTGACATTCGTCCGGTAGTCCGAAAGGTGAAACCGATCCTGCAGATTTAGCCTCTTGATTTCATCCTGCAACGAGACAAGATAATGAGACTCATCCGCAAAGTAACTTCCTACGGCAAGAAAGTGAGCGTTCGGAAAAGTCTGCCGCACCAGTGCTGCCGCAGCGGCAAGCACCTCCTGCCCCTTCCAGTGACTGATGCGCCCCACCATGCCAACCAGCAGCACGTCGCGCGGAATGCCTAGTTCCTCGCGTAAGTCGGAAGGCAGTGTCTTTGGCTCTGCGGCAGTCACCGCGTTGTAGATGAAAACGGTCTTGTCTGCCAGGGCGGGCGCTTCCTGCAAGAGGCTGTCGCGTACAGCTCCGGAGATACAAATGACTGTATCTGCACAGCGCCGCAAGACCTTCAGCAGTGCCCACCGGAAGGGACGCGCCACGGCAAGAATCTCGCGAACGTGCCACAAGACGGGAACGCCCGCCACCTTCGCGCCAATAGCTCCCGCGACGGGAACAAATGTGTTGACGTAGACCAGAGCGATCTTTCGCTGCTGCACCATCGCATGCACGTAACGGCCGCCCCGGATCATGTCTTGGACGAGAGGGACGAAACCCCGTAACGTAAAGTACTTTCTGCGCAGGATGCCGAGCGGCGCGAAGTGGTGTTCCACGCCCAGCCGTTGTAACTCGTCGGAGAGCATGCCGGTCGGCATATCCGCAGGCAGTATTACGACCGGAACGTACTTACTTGGATCCAGTGACCGGATGGTATGCAGCAGACCGATATCGGCACCGTACATGTCATTCGCATGATGAACGAACAGAACAGGCTGCGGAGGCATCGGCGGTGAAGGTCCCCTGTAGGTGTGGCTTGAACTCGTCCAATGAGCCGTCGGTGGAGTCATACAGCAGCGAAGCGCAAGCGAAACGACGTAGTGACCTAAGCGACTGGTATGACACTGCCATCTGCACCGCGTAAATCAATGGTCATGGTAACAGGCGACTTGGCATGGAAGGTGCGACATCTTTCACAAGCCGAACGTGAAGTTTTCCAAAAACATCGCACGCGCTCAGCCTGCCTGGCTGTCGACCGTCTTCCGGAACGAGAAGCCGCGCAGGCTGGTGAACTGCTGCATCAGGTCGGGCCAACGTGGCAAAAGATCGACGTGCTGGCCGGTGTAGAGCATCGTGCCCATCACAATCGTCACAAACGTCTCTGTAATCAGTGCGGAGGCCGCCGCGCCCGGCGCCTTGAAAAAGTAGCAGAGCGGCACCAGAATCATGTTGTTGAAGAAAGCCGAGAAGACGATGATGCGGCTGTACTGCGGCTTCATACCGAAGTTGAGCATGCCCTGCGTGCCATAGATATTGTTGATGGCACACGCAAACGGCGTGAGCGCCATGAATTCCAACACGATGACCGACGCCATGTACTCCGGCCCCATCGCGATGCGGACGATCAGCCTGGCGAAGATCATCACAAGCAACCCGCCCAGCAGTGACAGGCCGCCAATTACCACCATGCTCTTGCGCAGGTAGGCCACGGCAAGCTCCCGCGACTTGGCTGCGAGCGAACAGACGTGCGGGTAGATGGCCTGGCACATGGGCGACACGATGCCCTGCCCTGCCGCGAAAATCTTGTACGCGGCGCTGAAGTAGCCGACCTCCGTCATGCCGCTGACCAGGCCCAGCACCACCGCGTTCGAACTGGTGTAAAGTGTTGCCGCCGCGGTCGACATGAACAGGTGCCAGCCGTCTTCAAGCCGGTGCCGCACCTGCTGCATGGTTGGTCTGCGCAGCTTTACGTGCTCGGTTGAAAACAGGATCACAACGCCCAGTACACCCGCCAGCAGCTTGCCCGCGGCCTGCACGATGGCGGCAATCAGGAAGTCAGAGGACGTGCGAACGAAGTAGTAAATCCCGATGGTGAATATCACATTCGAGGTGAGGTTTACCGCGGAGATCCAGTACATCTTCTCGATGCCCTGAAAAAACCACTGCGGAAACAACACGGTGCCGACCACGATGCCGAAGCTCGCAAAGAACACCGCGGCGTTGTTGTGAAAGCGCGGGACGAGATAAATCAGCGAGCAGAGGATCGCGAAGCTAACCAGGCACAGCGTGCACTTGATCGCCATCACCGTTGAGTACAACTCGGAGCGCAGCACCGGGTCGTCACGGCGCACGGCAAGCTCACGCGTCGCGCTCAGATTGAAGCCGTAGTCGTTCAGCGTGACGAAGTAGGCCATCACTGCCTGTGAAAATGCGATGAGGCCATAGTGTTCCGGCCCGATGACGCGCAGCAAATACGGCACATTTACCAGCGGCAATATGTAACTACCCGCCTGTACCGCCATCACCGAGGCGGCATTGCCGATCACTCTACGGCTCATGCAACGCTTCCCTTCTGTCGTTCACACTGTGCTCAGGCAGGAGAAGAAATCCTTTGATTGATTTTGTCGGTGTCTCCATCTTAACGGCTGGGAGCGTGCGGAAAGATTTGCCGATTGCATTGAAGAAGCGAGACCGGCAGAATCATGCGAGTGAATCGCGCATCCTTCACGGCTTCTGCCAACGCTTACTTGTGCTGGCTCTCATTGCTGTGTGCGGCAACTTTCGCAAGCCTGATGGCCGGCCAGCAATCGGCAAGCATCGTGGTGCATGCAGGCCAGCCGCTCGGCCTCGTAAACCCACTGGTCTTCGGCCAGAACCTTGAAGCTGCCGACAACGCGCACATATTTACCAGCGACACGACCGACCTTACGCTGATCCAGCAGGCGGGTGGGTTCTGGGATCCAACTGCACATGCGCCCAACGACTTCGTTCTAAACGCAAGCAAGGCAGCCGGTTCGAGCATGCTGCGCTATCCCGGCGGCTGCCTGGTGCACAACTTCGACTGGCGCAAGACGATTGGTCCGGCCGCTAAGAAGAACGGCTGGCTCTTCGGCCTGGATGAATACCTGGCGCTCACGGCTGCTACGCACGCTACGCCGTTGATTACCGTGAGCGACTATGTGCTGCCCGCCGAAGACATGCCCGCCCACGCAGCGGCGCTCGTGGAGTACCTGAACGCGCCTGCCAACAACGCCCACCCGTGGGCGATGAAGCGCAAGCAGTGGGGCCATGCTGAGCCCTACCACGTGACCTGGTTCGAGCTCGGCAATGAGAGCATGCACGGCAACCATCGCGTGCCGCCGCACCGCCAGTACTCCGCAGAGCAGTACGCCGCGTACGCCAATGCAACAGCCTCCGCCATGCGCCGCGTCGACCCATCCATCCGGATTGGGATCATTACGGTGCCAGGCCCGGGTGCCGATGCGGAGAGCGACTGGAACAGGACCGTCGTCCACCTTGCGGGCAAGAGCGCCGACTTTCTCATCCTTCATCTGTATGCGCCCCAACAACTCACAGCGGACATGCCCGTGGCGACACGTATGGCTGCGATGATGGTTGCGCCCCTACATGCAGAGCAACACTTGGCGGAATATCATGCGCTTCTGCGGCGCGAGCTCGGCCATGACTTGCCGCTTGCCATCACGGAGTTCAACGGAGCGCTGGACGAGGCAGAAGACCGTTACCGTCCAAGCTTCGCGAACGCGCTCGAAGCCGCAGACCTCTTGCGGGTCTTTCTACAGCCACAATCGAACGTGGCACTGGCAAACTTCTGGAGCTTTCTCAACGGCCCGTTCGGCATGGTGCGCACGACGGCTTACCCACAGAACAAAGCGAATGTCGTGGGGCCAGCCATTGCCATTTACGACCTGTGGACACATCACTTCGGGCAGACGTTGCTGGCGACAGAGGTGAGGTCGCCAACAATGGGCTTCCCCGGAGCAGGCAGCGAAAACGCGGCAAGTGGAGCGGCACCTCAGTTGGGCCGGCAACTGATGCGCCTCGACTTTGCGCACCCGAATGCGGGCGTGCTGACCGCCTGGCCGGATCAGCCGGACCTGGTGATCGCGCACCACGGCGCGGATTATGCGCTCAATCTGAAAAGCTTTGCCCGAAGCGCCTATCCGCGGCTCGCGCTCTTGCCGCGCCCCTCAGGTGCGAGGCTTGGGGAAGCCGTCGCGTTTACGGCAGACTTCGAGGCGCGCTTTACGCCGGACTCTGGCAGCGACGTATCGCCAATCGGCATCGGCTTGATGGATGCACGCGGCTGGGCTGCCACCCACTCCGGCAGCGGCATCGATGGCGTGTCGGCAGAGTGGAAGCACTTCACCGGCACCTACTCCCTCACACCGCAGACTTCGGCCGTGGAGGTGACAGCTCGACTCATGGCCGGCAGCAAACCCATCTCCGGTTTGCTTGAAGTACGCGGCCTCGTCATCCGAGCCGCGGTGCCGTCGCGGGATGCGGCCTATCCGTTGCTTACCGCCGCAGCAAGTCTCTCCACCGACAAACAGCATGTGTACCTGATCGTCATCAACAAGAGCGCGGCAGACGCCATACCATCGGTCATCCGCCTGGCCGGCTTTTCAGCTTCAGCGGGGAGGTACTGGGAGGTTAACGGCCCCGATCTCACGTCAAGCCATGGTGTGGGTCTGACGCACGATGGCGATGCGTTTCCCGTAGAGCAGCAAGGAGATGTAACGCACCTGTTCCCGGCGCACTCCATGACAGCGATCGAGTTCTCGCGCGACAGCGCTGCTACACACCTGCGATAGCGCGCACCTGTTGCGCTGCCACATGAACCTGCGCGGGCATTGCCGCAGAAGCAGGCTCTTCACTCGTTATCTTTCTTAACCCCGCGCAACAAAGCACAAAGATAAAAGAGACGATGCCGTCATAGGGCAGAAAGAGTATCTCGGTCACGCTGCCGACTATCGTCGCGAGAATGACACCGGCATACCAGTACCCCAGCAGCGGTGGCGATGCCATGCGGCCAAGCTTGATGATGTCGCGCACCGCACCGGCAAAGACCGCGATCAGCAGCACGAGCCCGAGCAGGCCGAACTCAAGCATCGTGTCCACAAAGGCGCTGTCGGAACCGGTCATCACCGCGTGCAGGCTTCTCACCACATCGAGTGAGTCGCCTGCGCCGATCCAAAATCCCTCATAGCCGTAACCCAGCAGAGGGTGCCGTGCTACGAAAGTCAGCAGCAGCGACCAGTGCTCCGTGCGACCGGTGAGCGTCGGGTCGCGGCCGATCAGGCCAAGCAGGAACGCCTGCGCTGCCGATGCGGCAATCGCAAGCAGAGGCAGACCGATCACACCCGTGAAGATAAGAAACGGCAACTGGTCCCGGCGCCTGCGCGCGATGTGCGGGCCAAGCACGCGCACGCCGATCAGCACTGCCGTGAGAATCAGCGAGGTCTTGGACTGCGACATGAGTATCAATCCAAGCGGCAGGACGGCTTCCAGCGCGACACGCAGAATCTTGCGATTGGTGGCGTATGCGCGGAAAGGCAGGCTTGAGAACAGGTAGAAGATGCTCAGGCCAAGCCGATTCTTCTGACCGAAGACGCCCTTCCACTCGCCGCCTGACGCAATGCCATACTCCGGGAGAGCGAGGGCCATCAGCAGGCTGGCAACGCCAACCAGAATGCCAACTGCGACAAGGATACGGGCCTGCTCTCGCGGTGTGTAGAAGTCCACGATGAACCAGGCGAAGACAAACGCCATCGCAAGAAAGAGGCCGCGCCGCGCGCTCAGGTCAGGCACTTGCGACCAGAGCGCCGACACCGGAGCTAGCACTGCCCACATCAGGATCGAACGATGTCGCAGCAACCTGCGGAGGGCGAGCCTCACCCTGCCGAACATGAGCGCCGCGATCAGCAGCCACATCGCGCTGGTGATCAACGCCAGTAGCGGATTCGACTGGAACGCGGTGTTTAGCTTTTTGACGCTCCAGTACGTTTCATCCTGGCGGGTGAATAGCCCGTTCGCGTCCGCCATCACGGCGAGCGCCAGCACCGTCAGCACCGTGCGTACTCGGTAGAGGAGCCGCGGCTCCGTTCTTTCCGGATCGTTTTGCGGCGTGTGCGGAACGGCAGAGGCACGTGTCGCGATCATGCGAAGCCTGTTACTCCGTTCCGTGGAGTGGGAGCGTACGCAGGTTCAACAACCCGCTGCTGACAGCATCGCATTACAGCCGCTTGTAGAGTGCCTCAGGAATCGGAAAAGTTCGCTTGTTCAGCACTGCGGCCAGTACCGTAACGTGGGCCGCCTGCAGGCTGCTTGCAACCGCACTTGCGGCATCGCGCCGGGTCGTGTCCGCTTCCAGCACCAGCACCACCCCGTCGGCAAGCTGCGCAAGTGCGACCGCGTCGGAGTAGTGCGTCAGTGGCGGCGCGTCGATGCACACATACTCAAACTCGCGCCGTAACTCCTCAATTCTGTCGCGCAGGCGGGCGGAGTTGAGCAGCGATGCGCTTTCGGCAGTGATGGGGCCAGAGGGCAGGATCCAGAGGTTTTCTGCGGCAACGTCCGCGCCGAATGAGCGAATCGGGCCGCCGCGATCAAGCGAATCGGTAAAGCCAACGTGATTCGGACGGCTGAACAGCTGCGCGATCTTTGGCGAACGAAGGTTTCCGTCGACCAGGCAGACGGGCCGGCGTGAGTGTCGGGCCAAGGCTTCAGCCGTTGAAGCCGCTATCTGGCTGCAGCCGCTGCCGCCATCGATCCCCGCAAAAACAACCACACGCGGCGGTGCGGCATGGGTAAGAAATACCTGCTGTACAAGCCGCAGGGCCTCGTCATGTAGCACCTGACGGTCTGCTCTGGCAGGCACGGCATCACGAGCTTTTACAATGCTCGGCCGTGCAGCCTCAAACGCCGGGAGGTGCTCGCGATCAATAACGGCCATCGGCGTCTCCTCCCTAAATCAACCTAAGTTCAAGGGAATAACCCTGAAACTCCTCTTAGGTTGCACTTTCTGTATCGCTATGATGCGGCCGCGCACGGATACGTAAGCTAGGCGCTCTTTCGAGACACTGTTACGACAACCGGAACACCAAGTATGTCACTGACCTGAGCCGGCGTCCGGAATGACGGGTCAAAGTAATCCGCCGCGTATGCCGCTCCAATGCTGAGTGCAATTGCAAGGCCAAATGCTTCAAGGATTGTGATCGGCCAGCTATTCACGGGCAGCACGGGCAAGGAAGGTGGCACAGCAATGGCCACGTTCGCAATGCGGGACACATCCAGCGCATTAGAGGAGCGCTCCTGCTCCCGCTTGCCAAGATAAAGCAGGTAGTTGCTTTCCGCCGCGCGCGCCTCGCGCTGCAGGTCCTGTTGTGCGAGCGACTTTTGGTCTAGGCCCACCATCTGCGTCTGAATACTCTCAACGCTGCCTCGCGTGGCGGCCAGCGTCGCGCGCTGGTACGAGAGGTCCGCATCGGTCTTCGCAATGTCCTCGCGAAGAAGCTCGTAAGTGGGGTCTCGGTCGGTGATCTCGGACGTGTACTTTGTGTTCTCCGCCCGCGCGATGGCTGCTTTGTCGTCCGCGATTTCCTGGTCGGCTTCCTGCACCAGCGGATAGATTGGCTCATACTTCAGCGCGAGCTGCGTGCGCTTTGTCTGCGCTGCGGCAAGGGCCGTGCTGAGGTCGTCAATCAGCTTGTCGTTGACTGCGGAGGCGCGCACAGTCGTAGAGCGCGATTGCGTGGTGCCAAGCTGCCGCTGGTCGTTGCGAATGCGGGCTTCGTCGCCGGCGATGGCCTGCTCCGTGGTGTGCAGCTGCCCGACGGAGGTTGCAAATTGGGCGGCAAGCTGCGTCCGCTCTTCGTCGGGCGCGGCCACGTCCTGCTGCTTGCCAAAGTTACGCAGCTTTGTATTAGCCGCATCGAGTTCTGCATGGTACTTATCCGTTTGCTCAGCGAAGAACTCGAAGGAACCGGCTGGCCTGTGTACCGAGACGTGCTTAGCCAGATACAAGTCCGCGAGTGACTGAAGCACGTTGTGCGCCAGCCGCGGATCGGCTGACCGATAGTTCACGTCGATCAGGTTGGAGCTGCGAATGTTCGCGATCTGGAGCTTCTTCGCGAGGTCCTTCACGGCACGCGCCAGCCGCTCCTGATCGTTTTGCGCCGGCATAATGGCGCGGATGAGGGAGAAGCCGTGCTGCTGGTTCAGGCCGTTCTGCCGCACGACCTCTTCCAGTACGTCGCGGCTGCTGAGCAGATCGACCTCCGAGTTGATCTCCTCAGGCGTGACGACGTTGGCGCTGGTGATCATCTGTGTCGTGGCCTGGGTGGAGACGACCGGATCGATACGCTCCTGATTGACCAGAATCTCCATGCGCGACGCGTACGACGGGCCGGCGAGCAACGTAAACAGGACCACGCCGAAGAAGACAAAGAGGAAGGTGCCAAGCAACAGCCGCTTGCGGCGGAAGAGGGGCAGCACGAAGTCACGCGCCGTAAGGTCGCTCGCATTCTCCGTTGCCGGATGCACATGGCCATCGTTCATCTGTCTGCGTCCTCCCTTCCTTCTTTGCGGCTGAAGATTTTTCTCTACCTAGAACTGGATCGGTGCCTGGAAATACGTTCCAACATTCACCGTGTACGGCACGTACTTGCGGAAGTTTGCAATGAACTTCTCCGGCACATACAGCATGTCGCCCGGCTGCAGCAACGCGTCCTGCGTGAGGTCTTTGCCGTGGATGACCTTCTTGAGATCGACCTCTTTCACGGAAAGCCAGCCCTGCGAAGCCCGGTGGAAGAGAAAAACCTGGCTCTTGCCCGTGGTCGTGGTGATGCCGCCCGCCACGGCAACGGCCTCTGATACGTGCAGGTCTGTGCGCAAGTCGTACTGGCCCGGCTTGCCGACCTGGCCGGAGACGGTGAAGAACGGCTTTTGGAAATCCGTGACATCCACGTTGATGATGGGCGCGTGCAGCACGCCCGTGTACGCCTGCCGTATGGCTTCGACGAGTTCAGGAGCGGTCTTGCCTTCGGCATAGAGGCTGCCGGCGTTCTGCAGGCTGATGTAGCCGTCCGGCTGAATGGTGAGTGTCTGGTTCAGCTCGGGCGAAAGCGGAAAGGTTACGGAAACAACGTCCTGCCGCTGCAGCACGTAGCGTGGGCGCGCCTTCTCTGGTGTTTGGCCCTTGCAGACAGAGACGACCATGACCAAGATGGCCAGCATCATGGCGACCCGGACAGGAAGGCGTCTCACATCGCAGTGATACATCAACACATCACCCTCCTTGCCTTGGGTCTGCTGTCGCTCCGCACATTCTAGCGGTATGTCTCGCAAATGAGGCACTGAAATGCGATAAGAATTACCACTGTGACGGCTCAACGAAGCTAGCGTTACGAAGCTGCTATTAACGAAAGGTGCACACGCTTTATAAGTGCTACCGCTTACGTGAGTAGGTCACACCGTCGGACACGATGTGCGCTGTTTCACCAACGGACAATGCAATCGTGAAGCCGGATTTCGCGCTCAGGGTCACAGATGTCGGGCCCAGGTTCTTCACGTCGAGCGTCCACGGGCTGCCAAGTGCGTCTGGCGGAGGCGGAGCAGGTAGCGAAACAACAAGCGGTGCATTGACCAGCTCAAGCAGCTTACCCCCGAGCGATGCGTCAACAACGGCGCGGCCGGAATGCAGACGAACGACAGGCCTGCTCTGCAGCGTGTTCCTTTGCCCAAACAGCAGCAACAGACCAAGAACGGCAAGCCTCATCAAACACCTCCACGCTACGTCGAAGACAGCTAGACGTCCATCCTAGCTGGATAGCTTTCGGGCTGCGCTCGACTGCGCCGCATTACCGCGTCACACGTTCGTGGTCATGCCAGCCATACGCATGCGTTAGAGTGTTGAGACAATCCCCCTGCTCTGCTGCATTGCTGATCTGTCACTTGATGTTGTTCGCTCGACACCTCTGTTTCGGGAGCAGATGTTCATGCACATAATGATTTTGGGAACACGCGGGGTGCCTTCACGGCACAGCGGCTTTGAAACATTTGCGCAGGACTTCGCCCTTTATCTGCAAAGGCGGCAACACGAAGTCACGGTGTACTGCCAGGCCGCGCCGGACGACAGGATGCACGAAGACCGCTGGCAGGGCGTGCGGCGCGTGCACATCCCCGCGGCCGACAGCTCGCTTGGCACTATCCTGTTTGACTGGAAGAGCATCCGGCACTCACAACGTGAGAAGGGTGTGGTGCTGACGCTCGGCTACAACACCGGCCTGTTCAACGCGGCGTACCGGCTCACCGGCACGCCAAACATCATGAACATGGACGGCATTGAGTGGCGGCGCGAGAAGTGGTCGCTGCCCGCGCGCACCTGGTTCTGGCTTAACGAGCATGCGGGATCACGCGTCGCCACGCACCTGGTGGCGGACCACCCGGAGATCGGCCGCCATCTCGAACGGCACACGTCCGGTGACAAGATCACCGTCATCCCCTACGGTGCCGACCGAGTGGTGGACGCGCCGGAAGCGTTGATCCATACCTACGGCCTGCAGGCGGGCCGGTACTACCTGCTCATCGCCCGGCCCGAACCGGAGAACTCGATCCTTGAGGTGGTGCGTGCGTATTCAATGAAGGCGCGCGGTGTGCCGCTGGTGATCCTCGGAAACTACAAGCCGGATGGCACGCTCTATCAGAAGCGCGTGCTGGATGCAGCCGGCCCTGAGGTGCTGTTTCTCGGGGCCATCTTCGACCGCGACATCGTCCGCGCGCTTCGCCATTACTGCCGCGCTTACTTTCATGGGCACCGCGTCGGCGGCACCAATCCATCCCTGGTGGAGGCCCTTGCAGCAGGAAACGCCGTGATCGCGCATGACAATCGCTTCACCCGCTGGGTCACCGGCGAGCAGGCGCTTTACTTCAACACACCGGAGGATGTCGATCGCATCCTGGATCGCCTTGAGAGCGAGCCGGAGACGCTGATGGCGATGCAGGCTGCCAGCAGTGAGCGCCATCAGCAGGCCTTCACACAGGAGAAAATCCTTACGGCGTATGAGGCGCTGCTACAGCGCTTCGCGCCCGCGGGGTCGCCCAAGCCTGCTTATGCTTCGTAAGTGCGAGCATCTGTCTCGTTCGTCCTACCACCCACTGACGCGTCAGATCCTAGGCTGCAGGAGCTGCAACACAGCCGTGTGCCCCGTATTCGGATCTTGGGACATGGGGCACACGGACATCTCCCTGAGAAGCTGGCCAGAAGCTACTGCCCCGTCTTGCGCGCCTGCCACTTCGCCGCAAGTGCCGGGTCGCTTAGCGCTTTGATGAAGAGCCCGCCGACGACGCTGCGCGCCTGAAAGCCGGATTGCTTGCTGGTCTTGGTGTCGTACCAGTCGGTCATGGGCACGCGGCTTACCGTTTCGTTGCTCCAGCGGTACATGGGATCGACCAGCGCTTGGAAGTCCTCGGGCTTGTCGGCGAGCGTTGCCGTCCACAGTTCCCAATCGAGCTTGGTGTAGTCGGCGCGGCTGTCGAGCGGCAGCCCGTAGGTGTTCAGGTGCTTCAGGTAGAAAGCGATCTCGGTGCGGTGAACGTCCGCCGGAAAGAGGTTCAGGTGCAACAGCTTGTCCCAGACAAGGTTGTACTTTTGGCTCCACGTGCCGGGGCTGTTGAAGGCCAGCTTGTAGTGGTCGTCCTCTTTGGCCATCGTCACCCATTTTGCGGCCATGCCCTTTGCGGTCGCTTCGTAGGACCGCGCATCGGCATCGTGGTGCAGCCGCTTGGCCATGTCGGCATACGCGGCCAGCGCGACGATCGCCTTGATGGAGAGATTCGCGTTGTGGGAGACGTGCCCGGCGAAGTCGTCCGTGGTGAGCTGGTTTTCCGGATCGAGCCCGTGCACTTTCAGGTAGTTGGCCCACTGCGTGAGCTGCGGCCAGAAGCGTGCCGCAAGATCGGTGTTGTTCTCGCTGCGCGTGATTGTGTCCAGCAGGATAACGAGATTGCCGCTCTCCTCGACCGGCATCTGATTCTCTTCAGTGCGCTCGCCACCGCCGTACTCCTGCCCGTTGGCCAGCGGATATTGGCCGAGATCGTGCGGCGCGAACGGAAAGCGCCAGCGGTTCGGCATCGCCGCGTACTGCAGCACCGGCAGCACCTGCGCCTCAAGCAGCTTCGGGTTCAGGAAGAGGAAGAGCGGCGCGGACGGGTAGAGCACGTCGACCGTGGCGGTGTCGCCGTTGGAGAAGTTCTCCTTGGCAAAGAGCATCGCGTGGCCGTCCGCGTCGGCAACCAGCACGTGTGCGGCGATGGATTCCCGATAAGCCAGCCCGCACAGGTACGCGTAGTGCTCGCCGCCTGCCTTGGTCAGGTCAGCGGTAAGCTCCGCGTCAAAAGCCATACCGCGCTGCTCCAGCGAGGCGTAGTCGCGCTCGGCGTCGTCAAGCATTTCGGCCACGGCCTTGCCATCGCGCTGCCACCAGGGCCGCAGGTTCTGGTGCATCAGCTGCAGCGCATAGCCCTCGGTGTAGCTGAGCAAGAGGTGGCGCGACACGGGCGCCGCAGACACCTGGCCCAGCGGCATCGCAACCGCAAGATGCGGTGCGTGGCGGTCTGCGGGCACCGGGCCTTCCATCTCGTCTGCTTTGGGCAGTTCGCCGGTTTCAACGAAGCTTTTCAAGGCGGCGGCGGCGAGCGCGGTCTGCGCCGGCTCGTTCTCTGGCACCGCAAGGTGCAGGTAGCCCCAGTCGATGCGCAGGTCATCGCCGGACCGGTTCAGCACGGCCTGATCGCGGCTGCCGGCGGACAACACCTGCGTCGTCGCGGTGCGGTTGCGGCTAAGCGTCACGGGCTGGCTGTCAGTGCTGGTGGCGATGTCTGGGCTCGCATCCAGCATTATGGACACATCATGGCTTGCGCCATCGGTCGCACGGGCAGTCCAGGTGAGATACGTCACCGGGCGCGACAGTAAATCAAGATCATTGAGGAAGGCCGGCGTAAAGAAGGTGAGGTCTACCACTACGCCGCTGCCGGTAAAGCTGTAACGTGTATGCGTCGGCGTGACCGTGTGGGTCGTTTGCACAAGCGCAGGCACGCGCGAGCGTTCGCCGCCCATGATGCGGAACGGCTTGCCGTCGATGCGGACGACGCTGACCAGCGGCTGCGGATGCCCCGTCCAGTGCCGCGTCGGTGAATCGGTCAGCGTGTCGGTGTTCGACCAGATGCTGAAGTAGGGACTGTGCGCCACCAGCGGTGTGGAGGGAGGCCTCTC
>CAXTJS010000029.1:17385-21228 GCA_964244605.1 uncultured Terriglobus sp.
GAGTGCAAGGTGGGCGGCGACGAGCAGCGTGGGTACGGCAATGATGGCGGACAGACGTTTCAACAAAGGCACTCCGTTAGGGACAGAACTCGACCTCAGCAGTGTAGAGTGCTTGCGGAAGATTAGAAAAACGACCACCGCGCGACGGCTCTTCTCATCCCGTTCTAATGAGCGTCTCGCCCAGAGTCTCACCTCGAGACGCGATGCGCTTCACTCCGTTGTCGATACGCAGCAGACAGCGAAACGCGCGGCAATGGCGGCATCAGAACGCCGCGATACAGTTTGGCCCTTGCATTGCCGATAGATCCGTTACATGTTGCGCAAAGACCCCACAAGCGCGACCAGGCAAACGACAACGATGACCAAAACACGAGTTCGTCTGCTGTTGCACTTCCTCATGGGGTGTCTCTGGATGGTGGTCGCGCTTCGCGTGCTTGGCCGCGTCGACCACTTCGTGCTCATCCTGCCGGTCAGCGGTGTGCAGATCGGTCTGCTGCTGCCGCACTGCGGTTCCTCCTGGAGGTACCGCGCCGGTGCGTTTGCAGCGGCGGCAGCGGGCGTCGTTGCCGGTGGCTGGCTGGTAGGCATGCCGGTCACGCTTGGGCTCTGCATCGCCGGGCTTACCTGCATCGACATGGCTATCGGGTGCTTTGTGTTGGGCGAATCCGTCAAAACCTTTGAGGACCTGAAGTCCGGCACCAACTTTGTACGATTCGGCGTGACCGCGACCATTGCACCCTTCGTGACTGGTCTTCTGGGCGCGTTGCCCGTTTCGCATGTCCTGCGCGGATCCTTCCTGCGCACGCTGGCAGGCAGCACGTTAGCCGATTCCATCGGCATCGCCTTTCTGCTGCCATGCGTACTCTTCCTCACCAATGGCGAGTACCGCAGCCCCAAGCGGCTGCACCCGCACTTCCGAAGGCACTGGCTGCCTTTTGCAGTCTTTGCCGTCGTGATCCTCTTTATCTTTCGCCAGGATTTCGGCCCTTTCCTCTTCCTTGTCTTTCCGCCGACCATCTTTACGCTTTGGGCATGGGGGCTTGAGGGAGCGCTGCTTACCTCCCTCACCGTGATCGGTGTGGGCTGGTTTGGCACGGAAGCTGGCCACGGTCCGCTGTGGCTCATGCCGGGCGTCACCGCAGAAACGCGGCTGCTGCTTCTGCAAGTCTTCATCTGGATCTTTCTCGCAACCGCACTGCCGGTGGGCAGCCTGCTGGACGAGCGTCGCCGGGCGGAGCGCACCGCAAAAGAGGCAAAGATCATCTACCAGACGCTCTTGCAGAACACCGGCGACATGATGGTTCTCTCGTCAATGGATGGAACACGCCGCTACGTCACACCGGCCGTGCTGCAGCTTACCGGCTGGACGCAGGAGGAGTACCTGCAGCTAGATCGGCTAAAGACCATTCACCCGGAAGACCAGCATCTGGCCGGTCTCATTCTGGAGAGCCTGGCCGGAGGCAAGCGCGAACACAGCATGCGCTACCGCGTGATGCAGAAGGACGGCGGTTCCCGCTGGGTGGAAGCCTCAGTGCGTGCCTATGGCGACGCGCACACCGACATCGCCGGCTACGTGGGTACCCTTCGCGACATCAGCAAGTTCAAAGAGACGGAAGACGAATGGGCTGAAGAGCGCGCCACGCTGGCGATGGAGCAGCAGCGCGTAGAGCGGCTGGCGAGCACCGATCCGCTGACGGCTCTGCTCAACCGCCGCGGCTTTGATAAGGCGATGAGCCAGCGCAAGACACGCACGATGAAGCCGCCCGTCAGCCTCCTGATGATCGATGTGGACTACTTCAAGCTCTACAACGACAGCCTGGGCCACCAGGCCGGGGATGATTGCCTGCAGCGGCTAGCACGACTGTTTGCGGCTGGTGCAGCGGCCGAGCAGCGCATCGTGGCGCGGCTGGGTGGCGAAGAGTTCGCCTTGTTACTGCCGGGTACAACGCAGCAGCAAGCTGCTGTCGTGGCCGATGAACTGCTGCATAACGTCCGTGCGGCGCGCATCGCGCATCTGGCAAGCCCGCTCGGCTATGTGACCGTGAGCATTGGCATCGCTACCAGCCGCGAGCAAGAGCCGCTGGACACGATGGCGCTGATGCAACAGGCCGACACCGCCCTGTATGCCAGCAAGCGCGCCGGCCGCAACATGGCATCCGCGGAAAAGCCGCAACCCGCGTTTGCGAGTGCATAGCAGGACCACTACGCGCGACATCATCGATAAGCCAGCATGCCGCCACTGAACACGGGATGAAGAACAACCTGCGTGACAAGCGTGGGTCGAGAGGGCCAACATAACAGGCAGAAGGCGGATGCCCATGAACATGAAGCGACTTTCCCTTGCACTCTCCACAATGGCCCTCGCTACAGTCCTGGCTCACGCACAAGCTGCCGAAAAGAAGCCCATTCGTGTCGTCATCGTCGGTCTGGTGCACGGTCACGTTAGGGGCTTCCTCAGCGCTCTGCCGAAGAACCATGACGCCCAACTCGTTGCCATCGTGGAGCCCGACACAGCGCTCGCCGCGCAGTACGCGAGGCAGTACAACCTGCCGCCATCGCTGATGCACGCCGACCTGGAAGAGACGCTGCGCTCCACCAGGCCGGATGCCGTACTGGTCTACACCACAATCCTGGATCATCGCCGCGTCATCGAGGCAGCAGCGGCGCATGGCGTCTCATCGATGGTGGAGAAACCGCTCTCCACCACGATGGAAGATGCGCTGGCAATACGCAATGCGGCCCGCGCGCACCATGTGCAGGTGTTGGTGAACTATGAGACCACTTGGTACCCCTCAAACACGGAGGCATTGCGGCTAGTCGAAACCGGCAAGCTGGGCGAGGTACGCAAGGTCGTCGTGCGTGACGGGCACGAAGGTCCGAAAGAGATAGGAGTCGGGCCGGAGTGGCTGCCCTGGCTCACCGACCCGAAGCAGAACGGCGCTGGCGCACTCTTTGACTTCGGCTGCTACGGCGCCGACTTGGCCACCGTCATGATGCACGGCACTGCACCGATCAGCGTCACGGCCGTGTCGCAAACCGACAAGCCTGCCATCTACCCGCGCGTGGAGGACGACAGCACGGTGATCCTGCGTTATGCGAAGGCGCAAGTCGTGCTTATGCCCTCGTGGGACTGGAGCTTCTCGGTAAAGGACATGGCTGTTTACGGCACCGGCGGCACAGCGCAGACCGTCGGTGCGGCGAGCATCCGCACGCGCTTTGCAGGGGAGCAGGATGAGTCGCTCGCCACCGCGCCTCCACTGCCAGACAGCCGGTCGAACTCGCTCGGTTATCTCGCCGCCGTCTTACGCGGCGAGACTAAGCCCGAGGGTGACCTGTCGTCACTGGAGACCAACCTGGTGGTCATGCAGATCCTCGATGCAGCGCGAACTTCCGCGGCGACGGGCCGGACCGTAATGCTGGAGCCGCTGCCGCGCTAAGCAGTTCCGCAATGTCGCGGCTCTGCTCTGTCTCTCAGCGTAGCTCCCTGCAAAGCCGCCCCAAAGAACCTCGCTGCTAGCGGGTATGATGGCCTGTTAGCATCGCTGTTGTGGGAGAACTCGCCATGTCGAAGCTGCAGTTCATCTCGTTGCTGGCACCATCAGTCGGCTCGTTCGTGCTGGTTATTCTTGCTTGGCTTCACTCCAACGGAAGACTTACAGACCTGAAAGAGTCGATGAACCGCCAGTTCGACGCCGTTGATCGCCGCTTCGGCGAAATAAACCGGCGTCTCGAGCTCATAGAGAGGGAACAGAAGGAATTCTTCACAGTCACGGCAAGCTAGACGGCCGTATCGACGAGATCTCCCGCCGCCTCGGTGCGCCGATCCGCGAGGGCGATGTCGAG
>CAXTJS010000030.1:0-10497 GCA_964244605.1 uncultured Terriglobus sp.
GTCCGCTCGCCGTGGGCGAGCGGACGTGAAACAAGGAGCCGGGCGTGAGTTTCGTTTCGTGAGTTGAAGCCCACGACTCCCTCCCGGGCGGTCTCGGCAGCGATGGTGGACAAGCACTATGTCCGCTGTAACTCTGACTTGTATTCGTGTCATAAAACACTTTGCATTGCAAAGTAAGGAGCAGAATAAAGATGAGTTCGCCAATCAACTGGCAGGGCAATGCGGCACTTATGAGTAAGGCCAACGCGTCGCGATCCATGGGCTTGAAGCTGCTGGTGGTATGCGGTCTGGCGTTGCTGATGAGCATCCCCGCGCTGTTTGTGAGCAGCATCGTGGATGAGCGCACGAGCCGTGCGGCCGCTGTGGTGACGGAGATCAGCAGCCATGTCGGCGGCCAGCAAACCTTTCTTGGGCCGACGCTCGCGATCCCGTATGAGATCCCCTATGCCAATACAACAACGGCCGCAAAGCATGGCACTTACCTGATCTTTCCGGCGGAGGCGAAAGCCGAGGTGAAGACCACGACGGAAGAGCGGCACCGGTCGCTCTTTCGCGTTCCTGTCTTCGAGGCAGATGTAAAGCTTGCTGCGACCTTCGATCTTGCGGGTATGCCGGCTGCTGCGCCCGAGGGTGCCGTACTCGACTGGGACCACGCGGAGATCGTCGTGGGCGTGAGCGATGCGCGCGGCGCTCGCTCTGACGCGGTGCTCGACGTCAACGGAGCGTCAAGGGTGATGGCACCGGCCACTGCCCTGGCGGGTCTCACGCTTGGCCCGGATGGTGGAGAGCACGTGCGGCTTACGCTCTTCGGCACGCGCGCGGCAGAGCTTGCCAAGGCTGGCGGCAGGTTTGCGGTCACGTCGTCGCTGCGCTTCTCCGGTGCACAACGGCTTGCCCTTCTTGCGTATGGCAAGACGACGCAAGTGGCGGCAGAGGGTGATTGGAAGAATCCTGGCTTTGACGGCGGCTTTCTGCCCGTGAACAGAACGATCACCGGCAACGGCTTTACCGCTCAATGGTCCGTACCGTTCATCGCGCGCGGTGTGCGTGCCGAGGTTGACGCGAGCGGTCTGAGCGGCCTGGAGCAAACAGCGCTCGGCGTCTCGTTCGTTGAGGTGGCCGACCCGTACCAGTCGGTCAATCGTTCGCTGAAGTATGTGCTGCTGTTTCTTGGCCTCGTCTTCCTGTCGTACTTCGTCTTTGAGGTAACCACGCACAAGCGCGTGCACCCCGCGCAGTACCTGCTGGTCGGCGTGGCACAGATCGTCTTCTACCTGTTGCTGCTGTCACTGGCGGAGCGCATCGGCTTTGACCTTGCCTTTCTGTGCGCTGGTGCCGCAACCGTGCTGCTGCTCTCAGCCAATGCGGAGTGGGTCTTCGGGAGCCGCAGGCAGGGTGTGCGGGCATTCGCCGTCTTCAGCGTGCTTTACGTGCTGATCTACCTATTGCTGCGGCTTGAGGACAACGCGCTGCTCGTGGGTGCAACGGCCAGCTTTATCGCGATCGCGGCCGTCATGTACGCCACGCGCCGCATCGACTGGTACGGCGTGCTCACGCCTGCAAGCACCACGGCGGAACCGGCACCGGTGCCGCTCGCACCGTACCCCGGCGCGTAACGCAGCAGAGCGCGGCCAGCGATACGGGTCGCGCTCTTGCTTTGCCCTTCTTAGAGCAAGGAGAGTTTTTCATGGAGCAACGTATGGGCTTGCACGTCGCCATCATCATGGACGGCAACGGCCGCTGGGCAACAAGCCGCGGACTGCTGCGCGCCGCTGGTCACCGTGCCGGTGTGCGCGCGGTGCAGACCGTGGTGGAGCATGCGGAGGCGCTCGGCATCGGCTGCCTGACGCTGTATGCCTTCTCCGCCGACAACTGGCGACGGCCAGGTGCGGAGGTGCAGGGCATCTTCTGGCTCTTGCGTGCCTTCCTGCGGCTTGAGAACCAGCGACTCCAAGCTCGTGGCGTACGCCTCGAGTTCATTGGCCGTCGAGACCGGCTCAGCACTGCGGTGCTGAAGGAGATGACGCGGAGCGAAGCGCTCACAGCCAAGGGCAGGGGCCTGCGTCTTCGCATTGCGGTCGACTATTCTTCGCGCGAGGCGATCGCGCTGGCGGCAGCATCCATGGCCGCGCGAACGCATGTGGTAGACCACAAGAGTTTGCATCGTGCTTTGCAGATCGCATCGCTCAATGTCGACCTTCTGATCCGCACGGGCGGTGAAAAGCGGCTCTCCGACTTCCTGCTCTGGGAGTCGGCATATGCCGAGCTGCTGTTTACGGATTGCATGTGGCCTGACTTTGGCCCCTTGCAATTGCAGGCCGCACTGCAGGAGTTCGCCGGGCGCGAACGCAGGTTCGGTGGCGTACCGGCCGTGAGTCTGCGGCATGTCACCGCAACAGCTGATCGCCACGGAGAGAGCGATGCACACTGACATGCTGATCTGCTTGCGATCCATCCGGGCTCTTGAGCGGCAGTGACGTTGCGCTACTCTGTCGATAGCTTCAGGAGGACTGTCTTGTATCGTTTGCTTTCGATGTGTGTCGCGTCCACGCTCTGTGTTGTCCCATTTGCGCTTCACGCCCAGAGCGCTCCGCAGCCGACCGGGCCTGCTGCAGAGGTGCTTGCGGCGTACCACCGCATTGCTCCTAATGTGATCAAGGCTGCCGAGAAGATGCCGCCGGAGAACTACCAGTTCAAGCCAACTGCGGACATCCGCACTTACGCGCGCATCGTGAACCACGTGACGGAGGCGCAGTTCCACACCTGCACCACGCTCAACGGCACCAAGTTCGACCCGAAGTCAGTGCCCGCGGACGATGTTGACAAAGCCATCATTGTCGCCGGCCTCAAGGCCAGCTTTGCCGAGTGCGACAAAGCCTATGGCGCGATTACGCCAGAGAACTTCGCGGAAGAACTTACTGCCGGAACCAACAAGCGCTCCCGCATCACCATGGCGTGGGGTAATATCTCGCACGACAACGAGCAGTATGCGGAGTTATCAACTTACTTGCCGCTGAAGGGACTTGTTCCTCCGACGAGCGAGAAATAGCTGCATTTGTGCAGGTAAATAAATACGCCTGTAGTTATGTTCAGAGGCTTTAGCCTTCGAGATAGACAAAGCTTAGAAGCGTCAAGCGGCTTTAGCCGCCGAGATGAAGAATCCCGGCGGCTAAAGCCGCAAGCTTTCACATAGGTGTCTATCCCGGCGGCTAAAGCCGCACATCGAAGTGCGGACGAGTGCCGCGGCCGCCTAAGCGGGCAAACTACGGCAGGGAACTTGTCAACGAGGCGTGACGACCAACACCGCCAGACCATGTGGCGGCACCGTAACGTTGAGCTTCCCGTTTCGCAGGGTAAGCTGCTCCGGTGCGGCAAGTGCGCCGGCTTGCTTCAAGCTCTGGATCTGCTCACGGGTGAGGCTGCCGGCGGGCCGGCCCATGCGGTCGAAGGCTGCCACGGCATTGCTGTGGTCTTCGTCCACGCGCCATAGCTCCACCTTCGCACTCGCGGGCATATGCTCCAGCTTTATCGTGAACGTGCGGTCCCGCGCCGGCACGACTGTGGGTGCGGTATAGGTTGGTCCGGTGCCGCTGGGCGGGGCATAGTTCCAAAGAGCCAGCGCCACGCTGCCGTGACCATCCGCCGTAGCTAAAGCCGAGTCGGAGTGAACGGCAAGTCGCCGGTCGCCCAGCTTATGCAAGATGCGAAAGACATTCAGCGACGCTTTGGGGATGTTATTCGCTGCGATCAGGCCGAAGCCGCCGTAGAACGGTGTGCGCACCACACCCTGCTCTTCAAACACGTCCGAGAAGGCCCAGTAATCCATGCTGTCAGTCAGGCCGTCGCAGAGCCGGATGGTGTTAGCGAGCCACGGCCCGATGTAGGGGCTGTCAGTCACATCCGGCTCGTTGCTGTAACTCGCGTTGTATTCCGAGAAGATAAGTGGCAGCTGCGGCATGGGTGAGTGGAGTATCTCGTCATGCACCTTCTTCACCGCGCGATACACCATTGTGTCGCGAGGTATGTCTTCGCTCGTGCCGAAGACGTCCTGCGCCGAGTCGTTGGCGTAGACGTGCGTCGAAACAAAGTCGACGGGCACATGCCCTTCATGCACATGCTTCAGAAACGCAGGCACCCACGCCGCCTGTGCTGTTGCAGGCCCGCCGACCTGCAGGCGTGGTGAGACGCCCTTGATGGCACGCGCGGTGCCGTCGTAAAGCTGCCAGTAGGTCTCTTGCCGTGGATCACCGCCCCAGAAGTCGAGGTTGGGCTCGTTCCACACCTCGAACTTCCACGTTGCCACTTCATCGAGACCGTACCGTTGCACCAGGTGCTGCGCAAGAGCGGCGATCATTGCGTTCCAAAGCGCGTAGTCTTTCGGCGGAGAGACGGTCGGCTTGTACCAGAACGCCTGCGTCAGGTTCGGGTCAGCCGCCATCTTCTTCGGCATGAAGCTCAGCTCGACAAAGGGGCGCACACCAGCGTCAAGCAGGCCGTCGTAGATCTGGTCGACGTACGAAAAGTTGTAGGGAGAAGCATCCTGCGCCTGCTGTGCGGGCAAGCCTGGGTTCTGCGTCGCGCGGTTCGGATCGTACAGACCGACCTCGTCCAGCAGGATGCCGTGGAAGCGGACAGACTCGAAGCCCGTGGCCTCCCTGACGGTGCGCAGGTCCTGCCGGTAGCTGTCGCGCAGTGCAAGGATGGCGCGGCCGGAGCCGAAGGTCTTCTCCCAGAAGTGCGGAAAGCTGGTAGCCGGCGCCGTTGCATCGATCGTGATCTGTTCCGTCTTCTGCGCGGGCAGCGACGCGCAGATGGTCAGGGCATACATCGCACTGAACCGAAGTATGCCGCTGCTGCACGTACGCATCATCGCCGCTGTCCCCTCTGGCACGATCAGCCCTGGAGCCGTGTGCCGTCAATCACGCGCACAACTGCCAGTTCGCCCCAGCGTCATGAGTCGAACGTACTCAGAGCGCGAAGTCGAGCCCCAGATCAAGCGCCCGCACGCTGTGCGTCAACGCGCCGACGGAGATGAGGTCGACGCCGGTAGCCGCGATTGCCGGGATGCGGTCGAGTGCCACGCCGCCGCTGGCTTCCACCAGTGCGCGGCCCGCAATCTGTGCGACTCCGGTGCGGAGGTCGGCAAGCGAGAAGTTATCGAGCAGCACCGTATCGACGCCCGCCGCCAACACAGGCTCGATCTGGTCGAGACGGTCGACCTCCACTTCCACGTGCGTGGTGTGCGGCAGCCTCGCCTTCATGGCGCGCAGCGCTGCCGTTATGTCGGTGACGGTGGTCAGGTGGTTGTCCTTCACCAGCACAGCGTCTGACAGCGAGAAGCGGTGGTTGTGGCCGCCACCGCAGCGCACCGCGTAGCGCTCCAGCACGCGCAGGCCGGGCGTGGTCTTGCGCGTGTCCACGATGCGGGCCTTCGTACCCTGCGCTGCGGCCACGTACTGCGCCGTCACAGTCGCAATGGCGGAGAGGCGCTGCGTGTAGTTCAGCGCAACGCGCTCGGCCTGCAGGATCTGCCGGGCGGCGCCGGTGGCGACGGCGAGTGTGTCGCCTGCTTCGAACGTCTCGCCATCGTGCACGCGGAAGGTAACGGCAACGTCGCCCAGGTTTTGCATCGCTGCGGTGAAGACGTGCTCGCCGCACAGTACGCCGGGCTCGCGTGCGCGGAGTGAAGCCGTCGCGTTGGCTTCCGCCGGAACGAGGCTCTCCGTCGTGATGTCGCCCCAGGGTGCGTCTTCCTCCAGAGCCATGCGAACGAGCCGCAAAACCTCGGCCTGCGGTGGTGCGGTGAGTGAAGGCCGGGGGCTCACCGCGCCGCTGCCGTGGGTGCCAGACTCAACATGCGCTCAAGCGCCACGCGGGCCGGTGCGGCAATTGCTTCTGGCACGACGATCTGGTTCAGCACCTCACCGCGCACCAGCGCTTCGAGCACCCAGGCCAGGTAGCTGGGATGGATGCGATACATCGTCGAACACGGGCAAACGATGGAGTCGAGGCAGAAGATCGTGTGCTCCGGGTGCTCCGCCGCAAGCCGCTGCACCATGTTGATCTCCGTGCCGATGGCGAAGGTCTGCCCCGGCGCTGCCGCCTCAACGGCCTTGCGGATGTAGTCGGTGGAGCCGGCTTCATCGGCAGCGTCGACCACCTCCATCGAGCACTCAGGATGCACGATCACCCGCACACCGGGGTGGCGCATGCGCGACCGTTCGATCTGGTCGACGGTGAAGCGCTTGTGTACCGAGCAGAAGCCGTGCCACAGGATAATGCGCGCCTGCTGCAGCGCCTCCTCGGTGTTGCCGCCGAGCGGCAGCGCCGGGTCCCACACGACCATCTGCTCCAACGGGACGCCCATGGCCTTGCCGGTGTTGCGGCCCAGGTGCTGGTCCGGGAAGAAGAGCACGCGCTCGCCGCGTTCAAATGCCCAGGCGAGCACGCGCTCGGCGTTCGATGAGGTGCAGACCACGCCATTGCGTTCCCCGCAGAACGCCTTCAGGTTCGCGGCGGAATTCATATACGTGACTGGCACCACGGGCGCGCTGCGGCCCTCAGCCGCGGGGCCGTAGAGCGAGGACAACTCTTCCCAGCAGTCCATCACCGTATCAATGTCGGCCATGTCGGCCATGCTGCAGCCGGCGGCAAGGTTCGGCAGAATCACGGACTGGTCAGGCCGCGTGAGGATGTCGGCGGTCTCTGCCATGAAGTGCACGCCGCAGAAGACGATAGCCTGCGCCTTCGGCTTCTGCCGCGCGGCCTGCGCAAGCTGAAACGAATCGCCGAGGAAGTCGGCGTACTGCACGATCTCGTCACGCTGGTAGAAGTGCCCAAGGATCACGGCGCGCTCGCCCAGCGCTACTTTCGCGGCGCGGATGCGGCGATGGATCTCCTGCTGCGAGGTGCGGCGGTACTCTAGCGGCAGCACGCCCTGCGTGGGCGCGGTGGGCGGGATCGCGTCCGCCATGGACGCGCCAGGGCCGTAGCCGGGCTGTGCGTCGTGCAACCAGGGGTCGTCCGTCAATGCGGAGGTGCAGGTGACGACCGGCTCCGCGAGCGAGATGGTGATGAGCGGGGATTCTTCCAGAAGGGAGGGCACGGCAACTCCTCACGTGCTGTACGGCTGACCCCTCAAAGGGTGAGTGGATCGCCGAGCACCTGCACGTCCAGTTTATCGCTGGCTTTCAGATGCGCCATGCGCCGGAGGGACTCACGCGCGAATGCGCCATGGCGAACCACGTTCTACTATGGCAACGTCGCAGGAATGCCGCGCATTGCGTATGCCGGTGTCAAAGGAGTAAGAATGCAGCTTCCCAAGTTTTCCATCGGCATGGGCGACCGTTTCGCCCACCAGGCCAAGGCACAGCTTCAGGCATGCCTGCTGGCCCAAGAGGCCGGTGCCGATGTTGCGCCCGTGTGGAACAAGTCGAACCGCGAACACCTGATCATCGGATCAGAGCCGAGCGGAACACGCGCCGCCGCAGATGCCGCGGTAGAAGATCTTGGCTGGACGAAGCCGTACTTCCTGGATGCCGACCATATCAACCTGAAGACCTTTGAGCGCTTCATTGCACCGTGCAACTTCTTCACCATGGACGTGGCCGACAACATCGGCCAGAAATCCGATGAAGACGAGATCGCAAAATTTGTGGAGCGCCATCCCGAGCTGCAGGGCACGATCACGATCCCGAAGATCGCGGAGCCCTTCCAGACAGACCGCGCCTTTGTAGAGAAGACCGCACGGCAGTTCCTAGCCGCCGTGCAGCACGCGGGTGAAATCTACCGCGCCATCGTGGAGAAGAAGGGCAGCGATGACTTCGTTGCCGAGATCTCCATGGACGAGACCGACTCGCCGCAAACGCCGGTGGAACTGCTCATCATCCTCGCCGCCATCGCCGACGAGAAGATCCCAATCCAGACGATTGCGCCGAAGTTCACCGGCCGTTTCAACAAAGGCGTGGACTACGTGGGCGACGTCGAGCAGTTCCGCAAGGAGTTCCGCGAAGACCTCGCCACGATTGCGTTCGCGATTGAGAAGTACGGCCTGCCGGCGAACCTGAAGCTGAGCGTGCACTCAGGGTCTGACAAATACTCGATCTATCAGGCCATTCACGATGGTGTTGCAGAGTTCAACGCCGGTGTGCACGTGAAGACCGCCGGCACCACCTGGCTTGAGGAGTTGATCGGCCTTGCCGAAGCAGGTGGCGAGGCGCTCGCGCTTGCCAAAGAGGTTTATGCAGAAGCCTTCGAGCACGCGGAGGAACTGTGCGCACCGTACGCCACGGTAATCGACATCGACACGGCGCAACTGCCCGAGCCCGCCGTGGTGAACGGCTGGTCAAGCGAGCAATTTGTTGCGGCACTGCGGCACGAGGGTGACGACCCGGCCTACAACCCAAACCTGCGGCAGCTCTTGCACGTCGGGTTCAAGGTCGCGGCGAAGATGGGGGCGCGCTACACCGACGCGCTCAAGACGAACGAAGCCGTGATCGCGCGCAACGTCACGCGCAATCTGTACGACAGGCATATCAGGCCGATCTTCGTTGGCTGAGCTCACTACAACGGAGTATCAGCGTTGCCGCCTGCCGCGAGTGACGCCGGTCAGAATGATGTCGATGCCGGCCAGGTAGTCCGCGCGATCATCATGCCCGCGTAGACTTCCCGCAGCGCTGCGTGCAAAAGGGTACTGATCCTCATCCAGCTGCGACCAGACGTTCGCAAGTGTGTCCAGGAACTCGTCACGGTCAAGGCTGCGCGTGCGTGCAAGCTGGCCGTTGGCTGCATTCTGCCGGCTCACGCCCAGCATGTAGGCCATCAGCGTTCCGGTTGCGGTCCACTGCTGCTGCGTCGGCACGCGCATGGCACGTATCTGCTGTCCGATGCGCTCCAGAATGCGGACGCCCGGTGTCAGCCCCGGTGCGCTCGTAAGCGCGGACCCAACCCACGGCCGCGCATCGATCAGGTCAAAGATGGCAAGCGCCACCGCCCGGATATTTGCCTTGGGCTTCGCGGTAACAGTGGCTTCGCGCAACAGCTGCGCTACGACCGCATCGCACGCCGCCGCAAGCAGTTCACTCTTGTTCGCCACGTGCCAGTAGATGGCACCGGGGCCGGTGGCGAGCCGCTCTGAGAGTGCGCGGAAGGTAAGCCCGTCTTCGCCATGCCGATCCAGCAGCTCGATCGAGGCTTCCACGATGCGCTCCCGGGACAAGGATTGCTCACGCCGCTGCGCCGTCGTCTTTGCGCGAACCATGCACCATCTTGACACGAGTGGAACAACATTCCAGAATCATGGAACGGCATTCCAATGTGCAGAGAAAAAAGTTGCGAGTCGCTTCGGTCACCTGGAATTTGCCGGAGGAGGAAAGGCGATGAACAATCCCGTCACGATCATCGGCGCGGGCCTGGGCGGCTTGATGCTGGCACGCGTGCTGCACGTCCACGGCATCGCGGCCACGGTGTATGAGGCAGACGCTTCGGCCGACGTGCGGCCGCAGGGCGGCATGCTCGACATCCATGAGAACAACGGCCAGGCGGCGATCAAGGCTGCGGGGATGTTCGATGAGTTCCAGAAGATCATCCATCCCGGCGGCCAGCAGACCCGTGTGCTGGACCGCGACGGCAACGTGCTGCTCGACGAACCGGATGACGGGACCGGTGGCCGGCCTGAGGTGCAGCGGGGAGCGTTGCGGCGCATGCTGCTTGCGTCGTTGCCGGCGGACACGCTGCGCTGGGGCCACAAGCTAACGGCTGTGTCGCCGCTGGGCGACGGCCGGCATGCGTTGCGCTTCGCAAATGGAGTGGCGATCACCACCGGCTTGCTGGTGGGTGCAGACGGTGCGTGGTCCCGGGTGCGTCCGCTGGTGTCGGCGGCAAAGCCCGCCTACTCCGGCGTCACGTACATTGAGACGTTCTTGCATCATGCCGACACGCTGCATCCGGCGAGCGCCGCTGCCGTTGGCGGTGGGTCGCTCTTCGCGGTGGCACCCGGCAGGGGCGTGCAGGCGCATCGGGAGCCTGGCGGTGTGTTGCACTCCTACATCGCTCTGCGCATGCCCGAGAGCTGGAGCGCAGGCCTCAACTTCTCTGATGCGGCGGAAGGCGCTTCGTGCGTCGGGAAGGAGTTCCCGGGCTGGGCTCCTGCGTTGACGGCGCTCATCACCGATGGCGAGAGCCGCCCGGTGGCACGGCCGATCTACAAATTGCCCACGGAGCACCGCTGGCCTCGTGTGCCCGGGGTCACGCTGCTGGGCGACGCGGCGCACCTGATGGTGCCGTCCGGCGAGGGCGCCAACCTGGCCCTGTATGACGGCGCGGAACTCGCCCGCATGCTCGTCTCGCACCACGATGATGTAGAGGCTGCGCTGCTTGCCTACGAAGCCGAGCTGTTTCCGCGAAGCACGGACGAGGCTGTGCAGGCGGAGCATGTCGTGGACATGCTCTTCGGCGAGAACGCGTACGACGTGCCGACCGCCCATGAGCTCTGGTCGT
>CAXTJS010000030.1:10507-21176 GCA_964244605.1 uncultured Terriglobus sp.
GGGGAGCTTGCTGGACTTCTTTGCGAGCGCAAGGTCGATTGACTAGCAGTCATACGCACCCGTGAACCCGTCATTTCGACCGGAGCGTAGCGGAGTGGAGAAACCTGCTTTTCCTTTAAGGGCCGTTGCGGCCCGAGCAAACAGCAGGTTTCTCCGCTCTGCGACGATAAGGCCGTCGCCCCGGTCGAAATGACGAAGTTGAGGTGCTTCACGGAAGACACTTACGGTGAGCTTTGTGCGGCCCACCATCAAGCGGTAACGGCGTCGTGGTCTGCAACTACCAACCGATGGTGAAGACCATGTGTTCCGGTTGTTGCGTGGTGATGGTGGTGCTTTGGTCGTTGTTGTCGTCGTAGGAGAAGCCATATGCCAGGCCGCCGACGGAGTGCTTATGCCAAAACTGCGCGTAGAAGTTTGCGGGCGCGCTGCTGTAGTACGCGGTAGCGTTGGCCCAGTTGGCGGGGTTGGCGAGCACGCCGCGGTTGATGGCGGAGCAGAGCTGGTTTTCGAGCTGCAGTTGCACGGCGTTCTCGTCCTGCTCCGTCGCCGTGCTTCCGGCAACGCCGTGCGCCATGGTGCCGCCGCACACAAGCACGTCCTGCGTGGAAGGCTGCTGCACCACGAAGCTCTCGCCGGCGTGTGCCGCGGAAGGATTGGTCTCGGTAAAGGTAAGTGCTGTGCCGGAGGACGTGCCGGTGAAGGTGCGCCCGTTCAGCACGATCGAGACAGGTTTGGTCTGATAGCCCGTCCAGGCCTGCGCGATTGCAGCGTCAAAGTAGTTGCCGTAAGCCTTACCCGCGCCGAGTTGTAACTTCGCCGGGGAGAAGATACGCAGGTTCGAGATGGTGGGCGGCTGAAATTGCGCCGGGACTTCTTTGGCGAACTCCTGATCGATCTGCGCGACGGATTCGGTGATACCCACCTGCTTGTGGAAGGCTCCGCCGTTGGCGTAAACATCCAGAAGCAGCGGCAGTCCGAACTCATCTACCTGTGTCGTGTTGACATAGATGGTATTGGTCTTGCCGTTCGTACCGTAATTAAACTCATACCAATCGAAGTGCGTGTTGAGGTTGGGGTCGGTGCCGTTCTGCGGGTTCGGCCCGGCGTAACCCGTAACGTTGCCCTTGCCGTCGTTGTTGACGCCGACATAGAGCGGTGCACCCAGCGAGATATACGCGCGAGCAGAAGTGAGGATCGGCAGCTTGAGCGTGGTGCTCCGGGCCAGCGTAAAGGAGTAATTGCCGTAGCTCTTGCCATCAGGACCGGTAAGATGGTTTGCTGCGGTGCTGTCGTTGACGGTGAAGTCGACGATGGTACCGTTCGGTGTGACAGAGGCGAACTTGCCGGTGGCTGGGTCGATGCCGATGACGGTAACAAAGACCTTGTCATCGGTCCATGCGCCGTTGGTCTTGTTTACCAGGTCGACGCCGAGAAAGCCGGGGTAAGTGGGGTAAGTCACAACCGTAAGTGTCACCGGTTTTAAAGTCACCGTAGATGCGCCTGCGGAGCCACTGACTGAGACGGTGTATTGTGTGCCGTTGTCGCTTGCTGAAAGCGCGGGTGTAATGTACGTGGGCGCGGTTGCGCCGGTGATTGCAGCTCCTCCTTTGAACCATTGGTAAGTGAGAGGACCGGCGCCGCCTGCGACCACGGAGAAGGTCGCCGTGCTGCCCACCGTGGCGCTCTGGTTTGTGGGTTGCGTGAGGATGGTGGGCGCGACCGGGCCGTAGACCTCAAACTCCCAGAGCGAGTAGCCGTATTGCGACGAACGCGCGGTGCCGTTCAGGCGCACGTAGCGGGCGTTCACGGCGGGGAAGGTCAGGTTCTCTGAGCCGCCGAGGCCGTTGGTTTGGGTGTACGCGGGCGTCCAGTTCTGGCCGTCGGCGGAGACCTGAATCTGGTACTGCGTGCCGTGCGCGCGCTCCCAGCGCAGCACCACCTGACCGACCGGCTGCACCGAGCCAAGGTCGACCTGGATGGACACGGCAGCGGTGAACGCCGAGCCCCACCGGGTCTTCAGGTCGCCGTCGAAGGCATTGGCGGCGGTGTAGACGTTGTTCTCCGTTGCGGTGGCGGTCGCCGGCTTCTTGCGTGCCAGGTTTGGTCCGGCTGGAACGGGTCCCGTGCCGAAGCCGGGGATGGCTGTATCGTCGGGGCTGGTGTTGTCTCCGCCCCCGGGGCTTGGCGTTGGCGTTGGAGTGGGTGTCGGCGTTGGCGTCGTCGTTGCGGCTTTCACGGTGAGCACTGCCGCGTTGCTGGTTACGGAGCCGCTTGCGTTGCTGGCCGTGACGGTGAAGGCCGCACCGTTGTCAGCCGCTACCGTTGCCGGCGTGATGTACACCGCAGTATTCGCGCCGGGGATGGCTGCGCCATTCCTGAGCCACTGGTACGACGGTGCCGGTGCGCCACTTGCCGAGACGGAGAACGTCGCAGCCTGGCCCACGGTTACGGTTGCGCTTTGCGGTTGTGCCTGGATCACGGGAGCTTGCGAGGCGGAGTTGCCCGCCGTGCAGAGCGTTGCGCCGGGCCAGTTGTTCGTGACCTTGTAGGACTGCGTTCCGTCGAAGTTCACGATCGCGGTTTCGTTCGCGTCCTCTGGGTCGACGGTGGACGTCCACGTGTTCCATGCACCGGGGAAGGCGCAGCTGGCATTGTTGTTGCCGCTGATGCTCAGCGCCTCCGACTGCGTGGGCAGCCGCATGTGCTGCGCGGCGCAGTAGTTGGCCGCGTCAATGCCGGTGAACTGTGAGCCGTCGCCGCTGCTGGTCTTCACCGTGCGTGTCCACGTGAGGCCGAGCAGGTTGTCGAGCACAAGGTTGCTGGCACTCGTGCCCAGCGTGTAGCGCTCGATCGAGCCGCCGCACTGCGGCACGTCGTAGACCTGCAACTCCCACAACGAGTAACCATACTGCGTGGCGCGCTGCGTGCCCAGCATGCGCACATAGCGTGCCAGCACGGTGGGAAAGTTGATCGTCTCCACGTTGCCGGAGCCGGTCTGGTTGGGCGTGGCGTCCTGCCAGGTGGGGTTGGTGGCGGGGTCCTGGTTGGTGTACTGGATCTTGTACTGCGCCGCGTAGGCGTTCTCCCAGTTGAGGATGACGGTGTTGAAGGCCTGCACGGAGCCGAGATCCACCTGCAGCCATGAAGGGTCAACTCCCGCGGTCTGGATTGAGGGGTCCTTGCCTGCGGAGGCCGAGGCCCAGCGGGTGTTCAGGTTGCCGTCGACCGCGTTCTCCGCGCCGTTGCAGTTCACACCGGTGTAGGGTGGCGCGGTGGTCTTGTCGTTGCAGGTGCTCTGCTGCGAGCTGGCCGTTGCGATGCGGTTGAGCGCAAGGTTCACGCCCGGAGGCGCGAGTGTGAGCTGTGCCGCGGCGCTGGTGGCCGGGGTGTTCGCTGCGTTGTTCACCACGACGGTGTAGGCGCCAACCGATGACGCGTTCATCGCCGGGATGGTGTAGGTGATGGTGTTTGATGTCTGCGTGTTCCCGGCGAGGATCGAGGCCGAGCCGCCCTTGGGCGTGAACATCCACTGATAGGTGAAGGGTGCGGAGCCTGCGACCACAGCGCTGAGCTGCACCGTGCGGTTG
The DNA here is from genome assembly GCA_964244605.1 of uncultured Terriglobus sp. GTDB lineage: Bacteria > Acidobacteriota > Terriglobia > Terriglobales > Acidobacteriaceae > Terriglobus. Next base: position 14,095 of record CAXTJS010000030.1, read on the forward strand.
ACCGGCACGATCTGGCTGGCAGGCTGCGTGGTAAAGCTGACCGGGGTAGGCGCGCTGACCGTCACGGTGGCGTTGGCCGACTGCACCTGGCCGAGCGGGTTGGTCACGATGACGTAGTAGGTCAGCGTGCCGGGTGTGGAGAAAGCTGCCGTGGTGTAGGTTGCGCTGTTCGCACCCGTGATGGCGTTGCCGTTGCTGAACCACTGGTAGGTGAGCTGGGGCGAACCGGTTGCGCCGACACTCAGCGTGGCGGAGTTGCCGACCGTGGACGCCTGCGACTGGGGCTGTGCGGTGATGGCCACCTTGGTGGGTGCGCTCACGGTGAGCTTCGCCGGGTTCGACGTGACGGCACCGTAGCCGCTCGCGCTGGTCACGGTGACGCTGACGGACTTACCGCTGTCCTGAAGCGTGGTCGCGGCTGTGGTGTAGCTGGTGCCGGTGGCACCCGCGACGGCATTGCCGTTTACAAACCACTGGTAGGCGAGATTGCCGGAGCCGCTGGCCGCCACGTTGAAGGTGGCGGGGTAGCCGGCGGTCACGGCCGTATCCACTGGAGGCACGATGATGGCGGGTGCCTGCGACTGCACCGGCGGCGGCGGCGCGACGGAGGTCAGCTGCACCGTGCCGCTGGTGAGCCCGGGGGCGGTTGCCGTGACCTTGACGGTGCCGGGCGTAAAGGTGCTGCGTAGCGCGATCTTCTGCAGGCCGCCCTCAAAGTTCAGCTCCGGGTCGCCCGGCGAGTGGAAGAACAGGTAGGGCAGGTTGCCGACGAGACTGCTGTTCGCCTTGGAGAAGGCGTCTTCGTAGTAGTTCGTCACCGCAGGCCCGGCCACGACCTGCTGCGTGCCGCCCATGTAGGTGGCCTCGCCGTTGACGGTGAAGGTGACGTTGTCGCTCGCGGTGGGCACGACGTTGCCGTTGGCGTCCTGCACCTGCGCGACGACGAAGGCCGCGTCCGTTCCATTGGAGGTCCACTGGAAGTTCGTGCCGTCGGGCCTCTTCACGTTGGGCACGACGCTGAGCACGATCTTGTTCTCGGCACCCGCAGTGGTGCGGCTATCAGACGCGCCTGCAACAGGGTTGCCGCTCTGGTCGATGCACTGCGCCGTGACTGTACCCGGCGCCCAGTTCACCATCCAGTGCACCTGGCCCGGGATGGTTGTCGTGTTCTGGTTGAGCGAGTTGTTGGTGGCGATGTTCCAGGCGTTCGGCACCTGGTCGGTCAGCGGCGCACCGGTGACGGGATCCTTCGCGACGCCGTTGATCAGAAGCCGCACGGCGGGGCAGTTGCTGAAGGCGTTCTCCTGAATCGGCGTGCCGCTGGTGTACTGGTAGGCGCGGTTCCAGTGGTGCGCGAGGGCAACGACGGGCCGGATGGAGAAGGGCGTCCAGTTGGCCGCGTAGACGTAATAGAGCAAGCGTGGAAAGCGGTTCTGGTCGACCATGGAGTAGCCGAGGCTGCGCACGTAGTTGCCGTAGTCGATGTTGGGGTTCTTCGCCGAGCCGTCGGCGTTGCGGTACTCCGCCCACAGCGCGACCTCACCGGGCGTATCCGCGAAGTACCACTGCGCCATGCCAAAGGTGTTGTTGGCGCGGCCGTTGCGCCAGTCGTTCAGGTAGCCCTGCGCAAAGGCCAGCTCGTAATCCCACGCCAGGCCGCGGCCCGTGCCGACATTGTTCCAGTACTCCGCACCGAAGGCGGGGTTGTTCGGGTACGACCGCTTGCTGCCAACTTCGCAGCCCGCGCCGTCGCACTCATCGATGAACGCGTAGGACGGATCGTAGGCACGCGAGGCCTGCTTGCGTGAGTGGATGTTGTCCCACTGCTGGCCGATGTTGGCCAACTCAGTGGCCGTGGTGGTGTTGTTGCCGCCGTTGTCCATCTCCCAGTCGAGGATCGAGGGATGGCTGCGATCGCGGATGATCATGTCGCGATGCACTTCCTGCTTGAGCTGGTCGTCATCGGGCGCGGGGTTGGTGAAGGAGCCCTCGCCATCGCCGCTGGGCTGGTCGATCATGATGCCGTAAGCGTCCGCTGCTTCAACGAACTCCTCGCTGCTGGTGGAGTGGCCCGGCCTCCAGATGTTGCCGCCGCTCGCCGCAAACTGCGCGAGGTCACGCCACACCTGCTCATCGGGCACGGACGCGCCGAGCGCCGGGTAGTCGTAGCGACCGGACGCGCCCCAGAGATAGTGCTGGTGGCCGTTGAAGTAGGGGAAGTTTGCGTCCCACGTGATGAGCCGCACGCCCAGCGGGCTGGTGGCGGAGTCGACCACGACGCCATTGACGCTGACGATGTGGTACACGCGGTAGAGGTACGGCTTGCCGAAGGTGGAGTTGTTCGGATACCAGAGCGTCGGGTTTTGCAGCGTGATCTGCTGGCGGAACATCGGCTTCTCCGTACCCGGGAAGCTGCTTGTGGTCATCGGCGCGACGGTCTGCGTCTCCGGTGCGGCGGTCACGACCACGTTGCCGGCAGCGTCCACGATCTGCGTGGTGAGCGTCACCTGCTGTGCCGTGTTGGATTCATTCAGGACGTTCGTCTGCACTTCGATAACGGCTGAGGCAGCAGTCGGGGTGGCGCTGCTGTCCGCGTTCGGCACCTCAGAGACGGTGCCCACGTAGGTGCCCCACGTCCTGGTGTTCGAGTAGACGTTGAGCGGAATGTGCACCGGGTTGGTGACGTAGAGCTTCACGTTGCGGAAGAGGCCGGTCATGCCCTGGCCGAAGCGGTAGGCGTTTGAGAACTTTGGTGTCTCAAACCACTGCGCACCTGAGGAGACATCGATGGCGATGACGTTGTCGCTCGCGCCGTCAATCTTGAGATATGGCGTCAGGTCCACGACCACCGGCACAAAGCCGTTCACGTGCGTTGCCTGCGCGTTCGCCTTCACCTGACTGACGCCGGGCAGCAGCGTGCCGTTAATGAACACCTGCACGCCCGTGTGCGAGCCGCCGAGATTCAGCAGGAACTTCTGCCCTGCGTACTTCTTGTCGACCTTGAAGTGCAGCCGGTACCAGTTGGTACCGCCGCCGATGGAGCCGGCACCGCCGCCTGAGTCCTGGTTGAGGTAGGTGCGCTTCACATAGCTGTCGTAGGGCAGGCCCACCTGCTGCCAGTTCGCCTTGTCGCCCTTCTCCACGAAGGTGGGTGAGGCGTAGTTGGGCGAGTCGCCCGAGTTCTCATACCACCAGTGGCTCTGCGGCTCGGCGGAGGTCGTGGACGCGTCACCGATGTACTGCGGTACACCGGCAGCCAGGTTGATGGTCATGCGTTGCGAGAGCGGGACGGACGGCTCCTTCTGCTGCGCGGGCAGGCTCCCTGTCCACAGCGTCGCGATGAGCAAGGCGACGGCGAGGAAGGCGGCACGCAAGGATACGAAGGGCTTGGTCGCAACCTGATGCGTCCAGTTCAGGGCAGAGGGGAGTTTGGGCACGGGGGCGGCTCCTTGGGCAGGCGAACCGTGATGTTGGCCAAAGGTCGAGCCATACAGCCGGTTTCTTGCTCCTGGGTCGAAGCTAGGCAGGGACGAAAAGCGCGGCAAGGCTTATACGGTAGCGACGAAGCATGGGCAGGCGAAATGCTCAGCAAAAGGGGGAGTACGCTACTCCCTCACGCGCAGGTCGATACGTCTTCTGTGAGTCCCCCGAGGCGTTATTTCGATCGGAGCGCAGCGCAGCGGAGAAACCCGCTGTTCCTTTCAGAGCCTTCGTCACCTCGAGCAAACAGCAGGTTCCTCCACTCCAGCCGCAAGAGCGCGGCTTCCGGTCGAAATGACGAAGTAGGGGCTGGAGGCTTGGCGAGAGTGGGTCTCGCGGTCTTGACGCGTGACGCAGATCTGAGTGCAAATTCATTCTGGGAGTTGCGCAACACAGCAGATCACCACGCATCTGCAGACCCTCTGCAACGAGAAAAATTGTCCGGGTGTGCCTGTCCCTTGCCGTTCGCAAGGAAGAAACGGCGCATCGTCGCGCCCATGCTGCTTCAGTAGTATGGACAGCAGTGCATGCTTGAATGAAGTTGTAGTGGATGCATCGAGAAGGGGAAGCAAATCCCCTCGCAGTATCGAAGTTCTTTTCTGTGCGGCGATCCGCCCGCACGGACTGCGCCCGGGTTGAACGCGAACCAAGGACTGTTGCATGAACGCTAGCCTTCCAGACGCGCCCGGCATCGCTTTGCCTGCGCCTGCACAACATATCGAGCCTGCGCCCGATGAAGTAATGGAGCAGCTCGGGTCTCTGCTGCGCAGTTCGCACTTTCGCCACAGCAAACGTTACCCGTCGCTGCTGCAGTACATCGTTGCTGAGACGCTTGCAGGGCGTGCCGATGCTTTGAAAGAACGCACGCTGGGCATGAGCGTGTTCGACCGCGAGGCGGACTACGACACCAACGCGGACCCGGTAGTGCGTGTCTCTGCGGGTGAGGTGCGCAAGCGCATCGCGCAGTACTATCAATTGCCCGGGCATGAGCTTGAGCTGCGCATTGAAATACCGCTTGGCTCGTATGTGCCACGCTTTTTCTGGCCTGCGGAGCATTCGGCACACGTAACAACGGCCGCGGCTGCAGAAGCCGTCCACAAAGTCGCGCTCGTAAGCGAGGGGCACGAGCCTCCGCCGCCCTTGCACGTCGCAACACATGTTGAAGTCGTAGCTGCAGCGGGCACAACATCGCCAACAGAGCTGAAGCGCCTTGGCCTGCGAGCGCGTGCAGGCCGGCTACATCTGCAGACCATGTATGTGTTGTTGGCGCTGTCGCTTGCGGTGTTAGGGGTACTTGCATGGCGAGCCACCTACGGCTCGCGTATGAGTCCCGGTGCCGCGCGCGTGTGGGGCGATATTTTGGACGCACCCGCGCCGACGCTGATCGTACTCGGCGTGCACTCCTTCGATGACAAGGGCAACGACATCTCCGCCATCAGTCACAGGAGCATGCCGCAGACGGGACAGACGCTGCTCACGGCGATGACGCACTCCGACATGGTGCACCTGAGCGACGTGACAAGCTACGGCGCGCTTGCAGGATTGCTGACCGGCCACACGCACAGCTTCCGCACACAGGGTGCCGCCGACACGACGCTCGAGCAGTTGCAGCAGGGCCCTTTCATCCTGGTGGGCGGCTTCAACAACTTTTGGACGACGCACCTGACGCAGCCGCTGCGCTTCCGCCTGGTGACGCTGAACGGCCGCGACAACGTCATCCAGGATAGCCGTCATCCCGAGACAATCTGGACGCTTGACGTCGCACGCAGTGCGCTCAGCGACTCGCGTGACTACGGCCTGGTGAGTTGCTTCGTCGACCCGGAGACGGAGCAGTATGTGGTGCTTGCGGGCGGCATCGGCAAGAGCGGCACCGAAGCAGCCACGGACTTTCTTGCCAACGAGAAGAACCTTGATGCATGGATGCGCAGCCTGCCGCCGCAAAGCGGACGCAACATGCAAGTAGTGGTGTCGACCGACGTGATTGAAGGCAAGCACGGGCCGCCACACGCGGTGGCGTATCACTTCTGGTAGCGGACAGCTGCTTGATGAGTGCTGCCGGGCGCCACTGTCAGCGGCACAGGAGGCGTGTGCCCCATGTCCGGATTTTCGGACATGGGTGAACTTCAGAACCCATGTTCCAAGTGCGGGACATGGGGCACACCTACACCGACACTTCTCTAGCTCGGCCGAACCGCCGCGGTAGACCTGCGAATGATCAGCTCGGGCGTGATGATGTGTTCCTGGCCCGCAGCTTCGGTTCCTTCGCCGTTCCTGTGAGACAGCAGGATCTGAAAAGCCGCACTGGCTACCTTTTCACGCGGCACGTGCACCGTGGTCAGGCCGGGGCGCGTGTAGGCGCTGAGCAGGATGTCGTCGTAGCCGATCACGGAGATGTCCTCCGGAATGCGCAGGCCCTGCTCGTAGATCATCTCCATCGCGCCGATTGCGGATAGGTCGTTGGAGCAGATCACCGCCGTGATACGCGCTTGATTCCGCTTGCCCTGCAGCAGCCGCCGCATCGCCTCATAGCCACCCTTCACACGGTGGTCGCCCTGGCCGATGCGTTCGGGGAGGACCTCGATGCCGCTCTGCGCGCAGGCTTCCGTAAAGGCCTGGACCCGGTACCGTGCGGTCAGCAGCGCCGGCGGTCCGCTGATGAAGCCAATGCGCGTGTGGCCCAGACCGGCAAGGTGCGTTACGGCCGCAAGAATGCCGGTGTTGTGGTCGACGCGGATGTTGCTGACACCGGTGTCGCGCGTGTGTGCATCCAGCAATACAAGCGGAATGCTGCGTTGATGAAAGCCGCTCAGAAGAGCATCGTGCATCTCTGACGTCATGATGGCGACGCCCTCGACGCGCCGCTGCAGCATGCGGTTTACGCAGATGTCCAGCCGCTTCGGATCGTACCGCGTGTTCGCGATCAGGATCTCTTTGTGGTGCTTGACCGCGATGTCTTCAAAGGCGCTGACGAGCTCGGGGAAGAAGGGGTTCGTGATGTCGGAGATGATCAGGCCATAGAGGCTCGAGCGGCCGGAGCCAAGTGCCCGCGCATTGATGTCCGGGTGGAAGCCGAGTTCGGCGATGGCGGCGCGCACACGCTCGGCGGTCTCAGGCTGCACGCTGGCAGAGCCGTTGATGGTGCGCGAGACGGTTGCCGTGGAGACACCCGCCCTGGCTGCAACCGCCGTGATGTTCATGCCGGGTGATCTCCGCGCTGCAAGTGGCAGCCCTGCCGCATGATAGCGCGGGTGGTGGGAAGGCAAGAACAAGGCATCGGAAGGGCACAGCTTCAGCTGTGCCGATTCAACTTCCTAACGAGCCAGCTGAAGCCACGATTACGGAGCATCAGGTGGCACAGCTGAAGCCCTTCCCACTCCCAGTGTTGGCGCCGCTACAACCTAGCTACGAGATAAGATCGCCGCCTACAAGAGCAGAAAGTCACCCTTCACCGTGAGCCGACAGCCTCAAACGTGACCATCGCAACGGAGTCGAGCTACGTATACAGGAGCGGTGCGATGGCGAAAGATTGGGTGGGTTCATGGCTTCTCTTTGCAATGCTGGTGCACATGGCGCAGCGTGCCGGCGACGTGGCGTTGCCAGTA
>CAXTJS010000031.1:0-21121 GCA_964244605.1 uncultured Terriglobus sp.
GGACGCCGCTCGATTTCGTTGGCGATGACCTCGCGAACCTGCTCGCGAGTGAGGCACCTGCCGAGGCAATCAGCGGCCATGTCTTCAACGTCGCATGCGGTGAGCGGCACACGTTGAAAGAGGTCGATGAAGTTATCCGTACGCTGCTCAAGAGCGATGCCGAGGCGGAGCATGCGCCGGAGCGTGTAGGCGACGTGCGCGACTCGCAGGCCAGCATCGAGGCCGCGAAAGAGGCGTTCGGCTACACGCCGGTGGTCGGCTTCGAAGAGGGCCTGCGGCGCACCGTGGCCTGGTATCAGGAGAGCGTGAGCGCTTAGGCAACGCAGCCTGAATCTTCCCTCTGAAGCGTGCCGTCTAAACGGGTGCTTGCTGAGCCGCAACTAAGCTCGGTCCGCAGCGTTAAAGAGAAGCAAGCACCGGAGAATGCACGCCCATGAACGCATTGATGTCGCACGCCCAAACGTCCGCAGTGGAGCAGAGCGGCAGCACTGGTGTGCGCTCCCTGGCGGACTGGCAAGCGCGCATCGACACGCGTGAGGCGCGCGTCGGCATTATCGGCCTGGGTTATGTGGGCCTGCCGCTGATGCTGCTGTTCAGCAGCGAGGGCTTTCGCGTTACGGGCTTCGATGTCGACGTTGAGAAGATTGCAACGTTGAACAGCGGCAACAGCTATCTATGGCGTATTGAGCCGGAGCACATTGCGGCAGCGCAGAGCAAGGGTTTTCGCGCGACAGACGACTTCTCACACATTGCAGAGATGGATGCCGTGCTCATCTGCGTGCCGACGCCGCTGAGTGAGCATCACGAGCCCGACCTCAGCTATGTGGAGGCGACGGTCAAATCCATCGCGCCGTACACGCGTGAGGGGCAGTTGATCGTGCTTGAGAGCACGACGTATCCCGGCACTACGGAGGAGATAGTCGTCCGCTCCCTGATGGAAAGTGGCGCGGCACGCGGCGTGACCGTGCAGATTTCGCCACCTGCATCGGAGCCGACGTGCTCGCCACGCAACCCGGAAGACGTGGTGATTGACGGTGTGCTCATCGCCTTCTCACCCGAGCGTGAAGATCCGGGCAACATGATCACGCCACGCCGCGAAATTCCCAAGGTTGTAGGAGGGATGGACGAAGCCGCCACGGCTGCCGCATGCGCGCTGTATGGTGCCATCTTCGCGCGCACCGTGCCGGTAAGCTCGCCCGCTGTGGCGGAGATGACCAAGCTGCTTGAGAACATCTACCGCTCCGTAAACATCGCGCTGGTCAACGAGCTGAAGCAGCTGTGCATGCACATGGGCATCGACATTTATGAGGTGATCGACGCGGCGGCGACCAAGCCCTTCGGCTTTCAGGCCTTCTACCCGGGGCCGGGTATCGGCGGCCACTGCATTCCGGTGGACCCGTTTTATCTCACGTGGAAGGCGAAGGAGTTCGGCTTCACCACGCGCTTTATCCAGCTTGCCGGTGAGATCAATGAAGCCATGCCGACGTTTGTGGTGCAACAGGTGACGCAGGCGCTGAACACCCACCGCATTGCCATGAACGGCGCGAAGGTGCTGGTACTGGGTGTGGCCTACAAGCCGGACGTGGATGATCTGCGCGAGTCGCCGTCGCTTGTGATCATCGAGCAGTTGCAGGCGCTTGGCGCGGACGTGCGCTTTAACGACCCGTTTTTCCCCTTCGTGGGGAAGGGCCGCAAGTACTACCTGAACATGCACTCCACGCCGCTGGACAACCTCGACGAGTTCGACTGCGTTCTGATTGCGACAGACCACTCCTCCTACAGGCTGGAGGAGATTGTGGCCGGTTCGAAGCTGGTGGTAGATTCGAGAAACGCCACGCGAGATATCGTTTCCAGCAAGATCGTGCGCTGCTGATCTCGGCAGCATGCTGTTCTGTTGAGCTTCGCAGGGCCTACTTGTTTCGCCGTGCGTCGCTTCCTCCCCCAACGCGATCGCTCCACGCTCTCACGCAGCGCAGGCCTGTGCAGGCTGCTCGTCGCCGTGTTTTTGTGCCTGCTGAGTGCCCGCGCACAGCAGCCTGACGAAACCTCTTCGCACGCGCAGCGCCTTGTGTCGCTCGCGGCCCGTCGCTTCGTCCAGCAACGTCTTCGCTCGTCCGCAAACCGCGATGCACTCAGCCGGGCACGCGCGCAGCATCTGCAACTCAGCCGTGCTCAAGGCACCTCGCAGTCGCCGAACGCCGTAGATCTGTCGTCACCGTGGCAAGCCGTAGGGCCAATGCAGGTGAGCACGGCCGCTTACGGCAAGGTCACGGGACGGGTCACGTCTGTTGCCATCGATCCGTCCGATAGCACCGGCAACACGGTCTATCTCGGCACGACCGGCGGCGGTGTGTGGAAGAGCACGGACGCTGCGGGCACTGCAGCATCGGTCCAGTTCGCTCCGCTGACTGACAACCTGCAGGCATACTCGGCCAACGCGGGTTCGAGCGCAACGGCCTCGATCTCCATCGGCGCGTTGACCGTGCAGCCGGGCGGCACGGGTGTGGTCCTTGCGGGCACAGGCGATCCGAACGACGCGACGGACAGCTACTACGGCTCCGGCCTCTTGCGTTCAACCGACAAGGGTGTGACGTGGACGCTGGTGCCGCAGTCCGACGATGGCGTGGCGGGCAAGCACAGCTTTGCCGGTGAGGGCTTTGCCGGGTTTGCGTGGAGCGCGTCCACGGCGAACCTTGTGGTTGCGGCAGTGTCGTCGTCTGCAGAGGGCGCGGTGGTCGGTGCAAGCAACGTCGGCGCAAGCGTGCGTGGCCTCTACTACAGCACCGACGCTGGCAGCACCTGGCAGATGGCGACCATTCAGGACGGCACCCAGACTGTGCAGAGCGCGAGCAGCGACTTTACAGGCTATGAGGGCAATGCGGTCACGTCCGTCGTGTGGAACCCGCTGCGCAAGCGGTTTTACGCAGCGGTACGCTTTCACGGCTATTACGAGTCGAGCGACGGCCGTACCTTTACGCGCCTCGCCGTGCAGCCGGGCGTTGGCCTTACGGCGCTTGCGTGCCCTGTGCGCGCGAACGCCGCAGGGCTCAGCACGTGCCCAATCTTTCGTGGAGCGCTGGCAGCACAGCCTGTGTCGGGCGACCTGTTCGCGCTGACGGTGGATGCGAACAACGGCGACACCGGGCTCTACCAGGACGTATGCGCAAGCACCGGCACAGCCTGCATCAGCAACACGGTGCTGTGGGCGAAGAAGCTGGTGAGCACGCCGCTTGAGACTACGAGCGGCACGATCCTGCAGGGCGATTCCACGCTGGCACTTGCCGCCGTGCCTGCAGCGACGGCGCTCAGCATGACGGACACGCTGCTGTTGGCCGGCACCGGGGACATCTTCCGCTGCAAGCTCTCCGATGCTAACGGCTGCGCGCTGCGCAACACCACGAACGCAACGACTACCTGCGCTACGCCGGCCATGGTTGCGCCTGCGCAGCACGGCATCGCCTTTCAGACCAACACAACCAACACCGCAGCGCCGCTGCTCTTCTTCGGCAACGACGGCGGCCTGTGGCGCTCGACCGATGGGGTAAACCAGCAGGCCGCGCCGTGCTCGGCGGATGACGCGACGCACTTCGACAACCTCAACGGTGCGCTCGGCTCGCTTGCCGAAGTGAACGGCCTCAGCTCGCATCCGACCGACGGCGGCATCGCGCTTGTCGCTCTTGGTGCGCTGGGCAGTGCCGCGTCGACAACTTCGTCCACAACGGCAAGCGTGCAGACGGTGTGGACGCAGATGGGTACGGGCTACGGCGGCGGTGTGGCCATCGACCAGGCTGCGCCTGCGAACTGGTTCGTGCAGTCTGGAACCGGCATAGCCTTGCACGCTTGTACGAAGGGTACCTCCTGCACAGCAGCAGACTTCGCAGGCACAGCAGCCATCGGCACGGCGCAGGTCAACAGCGATCTTGCGTTGCAGGACGCGCCATTCCTGCTCGACCCCGCGTTGAACACCAACGTGCTCGTGGGCACCTGCCGCATTTATCGCGGCCCGGCAAGCGGAGGCTCTGCTTGGTCAAGCGCGAACGCGATCAGCGCGCCGCTCACCGGTCCTGCCAATTCCACCTGCTCCGATGCGAACGGTCTCATCCGCTCGCTCGCCGCGGGAGGTGCAACGGTGCTGACGAGTGCGGCGCAGACCAGCGGCTCGCCGGTGCTTTATGCCGGGCTTGCGGGTGCGAACGACGGCGGCACGGCTGCATTCGGTGGTCGCATCTTTCGTACGTCTGCGGCGAACCTAGCGAACGGCGCTACGCAGTGGACGGATCTGTCGCAAGGCACCGTCACGAACGACACGGCCAACGGCGGCCGATTCAACCCGCTTGCGTATGACGTCTCAGCAATCTCGGTCGACCCGCAGGACGCGACCGGCCTGACGGTGTACGCGACCATCGCCGGCTTCGACACGCCGAGCGTCTACCGCTCCACGAACGGCGGCAGCGCCTGGACGAACGTGACGGCGAACCTGCCGTCCGCGCCGGCCAATGCCGTCATTGTCGATCCGAACAACAGGGAGGTCGTCTACGTCGCTCTCGACACGGGCGTGTATGTGACGACAGACATTACCGCATGCGCAACGGCCAACGCGCAATGCTGGAGCGTCTACGGCACCGCGCTGCCGAACGCGCCCGTGACCACGCTGGTGGCGTCCACCGCATTCGCTGTGCCGGGCAGCACGACTAGTGGCGTGCTGCGCGCGGGAACGTACGGCCGCGGCATCTGGCAGTTGCCCCTCATTACGGCGGGGCAGGGCAGTGTTGCGGCTGCAACGCTCTCACCCAACGCCTTGAGCTTCGGTTCGCAAAGCACCGGTTACACGGGCGCGGCACAGAGCGTAACGGTGACCAACACCGGCACAGCGGCACTCACCATAACGCGGGTTGTTGCTTCCGCCGGTTGGATCGAAACGGACAACTGCGCGGGTGCAACGCTTTTGGTCAACGGCACCTGCACGGTGCGCGTGAGCTTCACGCCCGCAGCCGCGGGTGCAGCAACCGGCACGTTAAACGTCTACGGCAATGTGCTGGGCGGGTACGTAACGGCTTCCCTTAGCGGCACAGGCGCGGGACCTGCGACGGTGCTGCTGACTCCCGCAAACGCGACCTTTGCAGACACGGCTGTGCGCGCTACCTCCGCGGTCACAACGCTTACGCTGACCAACAGCAGTGGGCAGGCGGTCACATTGCAAACGCCCGTACTTACCGGCGACTTCAAGCTTGCGAGCAACGGCTGCGGTGCGACGCTTGCTCCATCTGCCAACTGCGCTCTGACAGTCAGCTTCATGCCATCAGCTGCCGGATTGCGAACAGGCCTGCTTACGCTGGCTGACAGCATCGGCACGCACACCGCGACCCTAAGCGGCAACGGCACCGCTGGCGTGATTGCGGTTTCGCCGCTGAGCATTGCCTTTCCGCAAACAGTGGTCGGGCAGTCGAGCGTGACGCGTAGCTTCACCGTGCAGAACACCGGCAACGGTCCGCTCCAAGTTGGCGCGGCAACGCTCACCGGCGACTTTGCCGCAACAGCAGACACATGCAGCAACACAACGCTCGCTTCGGCGAAGAGCTGCTCCGTCACACTACGCTTCACGCCGGTGCAGAGCGGCACACGCAGCGGCACTCTCGTTCTGCCGAGTGACAGCGGCGGCAGCCCTAGCAGTACAACGGTTACTTTGACCGGCACCACGCCGGCGACGTTCAGCGTCGTACTCACACCGACGACACTCGACTTCGGCCCAGTGAGCGTCGGCAGCACGTCTGCTGTGAAGAACATCACGATCTCGAACACCGGCACGGGAAGCGGCGCAATTGGGTCGGCAGTTGTCACGGGCGACTACGTCATCAAGGCGAACACTTGCGGAGCAACACTGGCTGCGCAGACCGGCTGCACGATTTCGATCGCCTTTGTGCCTGCCGCCTCGGGCACACGCGCGGGCACCTTCACTATCACCGATGACGCTGGTACGCAAGCAGCAACGCTCACCGGCAGCGGTACGCTTGCAGCAACAGACGCGCTCAGCCCGCTCACGCTTACCTTCACGCAAACAACCGTAGGCACAAGCAGCGCCGCGCAGACCGTTCTGCTGAGCAACGACGGCGATGTGGCGCTCACGCTTGTAGCTGCGAAGGTGACAAGCGGTGACTTTACCGCCGTCAACGGCTGCGGACCGTCGCTGGCGGCGCACTCCTCCTGCGGCATCGCTGTGAGCTTTGCGCCCAAGTCCGTCGGCACCCTGCGCGGCACGCTTGAAGTGGACGACGTGCAACGTGCGCAGATCGTGTCCCTGAGTGGAAGCGCCGCTGCGGGTGCCGGCGTGTCGCTTTCGCCTGCGACGCTAACATTCGCCGAAACAGGTGTAGGCAATGCAACTGCCTCCCAAACGGTCGTGCTGACGAACAACGGTGGTGCGCCGCTACAACTCAGCGCCGTAACGACAACGGGTGACTTCGGCCTTGTTGCGGGGGCGGGTACATGCGCCGCCGCGGCCGTCGTTGCGGTCAACGCGAACTGCAGCACGCAGGTTGTCTTCACGCCCACGGCAGCAGGTGCCCGCAGCGGCTCACTGACTGTCGCCGGCAGCAATGCGGTGTCACAAACGGCAACGCTGAGCGGCACGGGCGTGGACTTCGCGTTCACCAGCAATGGTGCGAGCAGCGTGACGGTTGCCAACGGCAGGAGTGCGGTGTTCCCGTTGCTGCTGACGCCGGCCGCGACCAGCGCATTGCCGGTGATGTTCACGTGCATCGGTGCTCCCGCGAATGCGAAGTGCACGGTCGTGTCCACCTACGCGAACCTGTCGGGCACAAGTACGGTGAGCGTGACGGTACTCACCGGCACCACGGTGGTGCGGCTGGAGCGATGGAAGCATGCCACTCTTGTGCTTGCGGCGTTGCTGCCGTTCGGCGTTGTGGGGCTTCGCCGCCGCAGTGCAAGTCTGGTGTCTTGTGCCGCACTGATTACCGTTGCAGTTCTGCTGAGCGGCTGTGGCTCCGCGCGTCATATCGCGGAGAGCGGCACCGGCAGCGGTTCCGGCGATGGAACAGCAGCCACCCCGACAGGCAGCTACAACCTGATCGTCTCCGCGAGTGCGGCAGGGCTGACGCGCCAGGTGCCGCTGACATTGGTAGTGACAGCGCAGTAAGAAACCAGTGCACGCGTCATCCTAAGCCTGGGTGTTCCGATGCATTGTCTCTGAAGCTATGAGCCCTTCCGAGATGAAGCGATTTTGCTAAGCCATGTCTTCCAGCGACTTCTGCTCGGCAGCGACACCCCAGATTGCCTGCACAATCCCAGCAAGGATCATTACTCCCGCCGACGCCATGAAGCCCCAGAAGATGTGCTGGCGGTCACCCCTGTTTAGCAACGCGCCAAAGATGGCCGGGCCCGCGACACCTGCGAAGAGAGTGCCAAAGCCGTAGAACACGGCTATTGCAGATGCGCGAATCTGTTGGGGAAACAGTTCACTGCTGGTGAGATACGCAGAACCGGCGGCGTTCGCTGCGAAGAAGAAAGCAACGGACCAGAGCACGATCTGGCCGATCATACCAACGTCTGCGCGCAGAAAGAGAATGTTAGAAACGATTAAAGCGGAGCCGGCAAGAAAGAAGTTCAGCGCAATCATCGTGCGGCGACCGACCGTGTCTACCAGATGGCCAAGAATGAGTGGACCGGCAAAGTTCGTAAGTGCAAGTGGTAGGAAGAGTACACCGGCATGACTGGCCGACATACCGTAAAAGCGAAGCAGAATCAACGACGCCGAAAAGAAGACGGAGTTATAGAAAAAGGACTGCGCCATTACCAATGCCATGCAGATCGCAGCGCGTCCACGAAACTGCGGCTGTAACAGAACGGCGAGGCTCCGAATGGGATCTTTCGAGCGTCGCTTGATGCAGACCTTCTTGTGCTCGGGCGAGATTGCGCCTGACTCGTCTTCCACTTCATGCTCGATCGAGTCGATGACCTCTCCCGCTTCGTCATCACGGCTGTGAACCAGCAGCCAGCGAGGGCTCTCCGGGATGTGACGCCGCATATAAAGCACCACAGCGGCTATGGGTAATCCCGAGAGAAAGGCAAGCCGCCAGCCCAAGTGCAGACCAAAGGCATGATCCGAAAGAAACCCTACAGCAACTAACGATCCCAGGATAACGCCGACCCAAAAGCTGGAACCAATGAATAAGTTCACCCGGCCACGCACACGAGCCGGTATAAGTTCGTCGATTGCGGAGTTAATCGCGGTGTACTCACCGCCGATGCCGGCACCGGTCATCATGCGGCACAATAAAAAAGTAGGCAGGTTCCAGGAGAGCGATGTGAGTGCGGTCGCGCAGACATAGAAAACAAGCGTCCAAGTAAAGAGCGACTTACGCCCGTACCGGTCCGCGAGGTAGCCAAAACCCAGCGCTCCCAGAACTGTACCGAATAAGTACCCGGTGGATGCCAGGCCGAGTTGCGCATCGGTAAACCGCAGAGCCTCTGGCGACTTCAGCGCGCCGGCAAGGGAACCGCCAACACCGCCCTCAAGTCCATCCAGCAGAAAAGTAATGCCTAACGCCACGGCCATGCGCAGATGCCACCGGCTCCACGGCAATCGATCCAGACGCGGCGGGATGTCGGTGGAGACCTCAATCGCGTTGTCTGCGCAGGCTGTACTCACAAGGCACCGTCTTCCCTAGAACTTAGATACGAGCCAGATACCGCCCACCATCAGCACGCCGCCCGCGATGCGCAGCGGAGAAGCCGGGTGTTGCTTGAAGCCTATCCACCCCATCTGGTCCAGCAGGATACTGACGAGAATCGCCGCGGTAATGCTGAGGCCGGTAAACATGCCTGAGCCCAGCTTCTGCGCAAACATCAGACCGGCAAGCGTGGTAAGAATCGACAGAACGCCACCCGTGTAGGCCCACCACGGGGCAGCGTGGATCGCCTGGGATGTCGGGAATGCCTGGCGTGCGAATGCCTGAATCAGCAACGTGCCCGCAAGTGCGCTAAGGTACACCCAGACCGTCGTCCAGAGCGGAGCCTGCCAGAACTTGAACAGCTCCGCATTTGTGCCCTGAAGTGGAGTCATTGCGCCCGCCGCGAGCGCAATCAAGATCGCAATCCATGCCATGCGACGTGGGATGCAGGTTTATCCCCTGATACAAGCGCGCCACTTACCGCCTCTTGCTGCAATCATGACGAGTTAGAAATTTGCGCTTAACACCAGTTGAAGTGGCGGAGAGTGGGGATTCCACTCTTCACCGCAGAGTCAACAGCATAGCTGTGGCTACCGGCACGGCTACCAAATCTAAGAAATGCAGCGAACAACAGTATTGACGGGCTGGAGAGAAACCATGCTGTATCGATCCTGCTTCGCGTCCGTTACCCTGACGGCCGCCGCGACCACCACCCTGTCCTGACTTCCGGCAACGGACGGCTCAAACCGTTCTGGGCTGCTGTTCACAACAAGCCGGTGCACTTTCTGGACGCTGTCTACTACCTCGCTACAGTCGCCAGGCGAGGCGTGTCTGGGAGCAGGTCGGGATAGACCCCGACTACGCTCTTACCCTTAAGCGGCAGCGCGAGCACGACTGCGCGGCGAGAAGCTCGGCTTTGCTCCGCCTGCACTTGCCAGCCGCACTTGCGCTTTGCACGACGTCGCCCCCAAGCGGGTCTGCGCATCCGCTGAAAGTCCCTTCCTGCCCGCGATATACCGCTATGTGTCTGCCGTCGACTGATGCACGGCAAGCGGACTGCCGACCAGTACCAGCGGGACCTCAAGGAGTTCGGAGCGGATTGCGGGAAGTGTACGCTCGAAGAACTCACCCGCACGGACGTTCAGAACTTCATCGCATGTCTGGTGAAGAAGAAGAGGGCACCCAAGACGATCTCCAACCGCCTGACGACGCTGCGGGCTTTCTTGCGGAAGAACGGTCTTGATGGACTGATCGTGAACACGTCGGATGCTCCGCGCGTGCACAAGAAGATTCACATATGTATATCCGGCAGCACGTGGCGAAGCTTCTCTCTTCCTCTGCTCAAGACGACAAGCTCATCTGGGAGGTCTTTCTTGCGGCAGGCTTCGGGAGCAGGAGCTCTCCCATCTTGGCTGGGACGTGAACTTCGAGCGGGTCTCCTCCATCTGCATGCCAAGCCGGATCTGAGCTTCTCCCTGAAGGATGCCGGTTAGCGTCAGATCCCACTCCCGTCTAGCCTGATGCAGGCGCTTGAGAGTCGCCGGGCGGCCCATTCCTGGGAGCGGCCCGTCTTTCCCACGCCTTCCGGTTTGCCAGACGGGCACCTGCTATGGCGGCTGAAGAAGGCTGCCCATGCCACGGGACTGAACTGCGGCCCGTGCACCAACCGCGCCGGTCAGAAGTGCTGCGAAGGGCCAGTTTGCGGCAAGTGGCAGCTGCACTCTTTCCGCCGGACTGTAGCGACCCGCTGGCACGAGGCCGGACTGTCGGTCTCAACCGTCCAGCGGCTCCTGGGTCATAGCGACATTCAGACGACGATGGCGTACCTGGGCAGCCAGGACCTGCAGGGCGCGGAGTTGCGGGCAGGTATTAACGGCAGCTTCGAGCAGATGTGGGCCAGCTGACAAAGAGACGGTGCCGTCGCGGAACATCGGCACCGTTGTCGTAAGTCAGATCTCCAGAATTCAAACTCTTTCAAAGAAGTGGCGGAGAGTGGGGGATTCGAACCCCCGATAGAGCTTTTGACCCTATAACGGTTTAGCAAACCGCCGCCTTCAGCCACTCGGCCAACTCTCCGGCTGCTCAGGCTCAATGCGACGAAGCCGCAGTGCACTGGAGCGAGACTGATTATAGCGGACAGCGTCGCCCTCGGCACTTGCATGCTGCAGACGGAGACCAGGATCGGCGATACGCCGGCCCGCGTCGATCTCCTTTCGGAGATTCTTCGCACGGTAGTGGCTTTGGCAGTACGCTCATCTCTACGCCCGCTGATGCCGGCGTACCCAAACCAGATGGAAGAGGTGACCCAACCAGAAAATGAAGAAGCCAACCCCGCGCAAGATGCGCCTGCTGCCGCTGCTTGCGGCGACGTATTTCATGGTCTCCGGCGGCCCTTACGGGCTTGAGGACATCATCGGATTTGCCGGCTACGGCCGCGCTCTGCTTCTTCTATTTCTGTTGCCCTTTGTGTGGAGCTTGCCCACGGCTCTCATGCTGGGGGAGCTCTCCGCGGCCATCCCGGAGGAGGGCGGCTTCTACGCCTGGGTGCGGCGCGCCATGGGCCCGTTCTGGGGGTTCCAGGAGGCTTGGCTGTCGCTGACCGCCTCCGTGTTTGACATGGCGATCTACCCGACCACGTTTGTGCTCTACCTGCAGCACCTTGCGCCGTCGCTTGCGGCAGGGCATCGCGAGCTTGCGATCAAGCTCGCTGTCGTTGTGGCTTCTACGCTCTGGAACCTGCGCGGGGCTGCGTCGGTGGGCCACGGGTCGGTGTGGCTGTGGTTTACGGCGCTCTCGCCCTTTGTGGCGTTGATCGTCTTTGCCGTGTGGACGGGCGCGCACACGCCACACGCCGCCCTTGGGCCGCCTGCGCAGCTAAGCCTTGGCTCCGCAGTGCTGATTGCCATGTGGAACTACATGGGCTGGGACAATGCCACAACCATCGCTGCCGAGGTCGATGAGCCGCAGCGTATCTACCCCAAGACCATGATCCTGGCCGCGCTGATGGTGATGCTCACGTACCTCTTGCCCATCGGCGCAGTGGCTTGGGCTGGGATCGCGCCTGACCGTTTCTCGACAGGCGCATGGGTGGATGCAGCGCGACTGCTCGGCGGGCCGCTGCTGGCCGTGGCCGTCGTGATCGCCGGATCGCTTGACAGCATGGGCACCTTCAACGCGCTCACGCTCAGCTACACGCGCCTGCCCTACGCGATGGCATGCGACGGCCTCTTGCCCGGGGTGTTTCGCCGCAAGAACGGCAGCGGCGTGCCATGGGTGGCGCTGCTGGCATGCGCCACGGGATGGGCACTGGCGCTGGGACTCACCTTCGAGCGGCTCATCACCATTGACCTGTTGCTGTGGGGCATGTCGTTGATGCTTGAGTTCGCGGCGCTGATCCTTTTGCGGCTGCGGGAGCCGGATCTGCCCAGGCCGTTCCGCATTCCTGGACCGCTTGCGATACCGGTGCTGCTCGGCGTCGGGCCTGCGTTGCTGCTGGTTTATGCGCTCTACACCGCGCGTGACGAGCACGCCGCCGGTATGCCCGCGCTTGTCTTCGCCTTGCTGATTGCAGCGTGCGGCTTGCCCATGTATGCCCTCGCAAAAATGCGCAGGCGCACGGCCATAAGCACTCCATCTTAACCACGGCGAACGATAACGCCGCACGACCTCACGCTGCAACGGAAAGCGGGAACCCTCGGGTTCCCGCTTCTTCATAGCTTCGAGACGTCTCGCCTATTTGGCGTTCGCGTCCTTAAAGGCCTGAATCGACTTATTGATGACCTCATGCGCGTATTGCACATCGCGCCAGCCGTTGATCTCGACGGTCTTGCCTTCCAGGCCCTTGTAGATGGAGAAGAAGTGCACGATCTCCTTCAGCTTGTGCGGGTGAATCTGCTCGTAGCTCGTGATGTCGAAGTAGCGCGGGTTGGCGCAGCCCACGGCAAGGATCTTTTCGTCGCCCTCACCGCCATCCACCATTTCCATCAGGCCGATGGGACGCACCTCCTGTAGGCAGCCGGGAAAGCTCGGCTCGTCGACCAGCACCAGCACGTCGAGCGGGTCGCCGTCGTCGCCAAGCGTAGAAGGCAGAAAGCCGTAGTCGCCGGGGTAGTGCACGGGCGAGTAGAGGTTGCGGTCCAGCTTGAAGACATGCAGCTTCTTGTCGTACTCGTACTTCATCTTGCCTTCAAGCGGTATCTCAATGACCGCGTTTACTATCTCAGGCGACTTGGCGCCAACCGGCAACTCCAGATAATTCGGCATCGTTCGGATCGTCTCGTGTGGGATTGCTGTTTGTCTTGATTTCTGCCGGGCCGAAAAAGCCCGTCGTCAAGAGACCAGCGTGTACGCCGCACACCAACATCAGGCTGCGGCAGCGAGTCAAGAATACTACCTGCATCGACAGAGCCGCCAAGTGGAATGCCTTCGCCTGAGTACGCCACCTATAATCAGCCCATGCGCGCTCATGTTTACGTCACGCTCAAGCCCACGGTGCTTGACGCCCAAGGCCAAACGATCGCCAACGCCCTCCGCCGGCTACAGCACCCCAGCGTGGAAGCCGTGCGGCAGGGTAAGTACTTTGTGTTGACGCTTGCCGACACGCTAGAGGCCGAGGCCGCGAGGGCTGAGGTGGAGCGCATCGCCGCCGATGTGCTCACCAATCCAGTCATTGAGGAATACACGTACCGGATCGAGTAGCCGTCGCAGCAGGCCTGGAGCCAACGACCTTGACGTCACGACGCACATTTCTGAAGTCCGCGGCAGCCTGCGCGCCGGCTGCGCTAATGGCCGAGTCCGCACCTGCCGAAAGCAGAGATATCGGCACTATGTCTCCCACTTCGATTCCCATCGAATCGCTGCCGCAACACTTCGACGTCGATCGAAGCATCATCAATCTTGAGAGTGCGTACTGGGGCGTGATGCCCCGTGAGACCGCAGCGGTCTATGCAGAGAAGACGCTGTATGTGAATCGGCTGAACTCCTGTTTCGGCCGCAATGCGCTGCCCGGCCACACGCTTAATGCTGAGTTGGACGACGCGCGCGCGAGCATTGCAGATCTCCTGAAGGTCGAGCGTGATGAAATTGCTCTGACCCGCTCCGGCAGCGAAGGCCTGCAGAGCCTCATCGTGAACTACAAGGGGCTGAAGGCCGGAGACGCGGTGATCTACTGCGATCTCGACTACGACAACATGATTGCCGCGATGGACTACCTCGGCGACCATCGCGGCGTAGAGGTCGTGCGCTTCAACATGCCTGAGCCGGCGACCACGGCGAATCTCCTGTCTGCCTATGATGAAGTGCTGAAACGCACACCACGCGCAAAGCTACTGCTGGTCACCCATGTGAGTAATCGCACCGGCCTGGTTGTTCCCGTAAAAGAGATCGTGGCGATGGCGCGGGAGCGAGGCGTGGACACGGTGCTCGACTCCGCGCATGCGGTCGGTTGCATCGACTTCACCCTGCCGGACACCGGTGCGGACTTCATCGGCTGGTCCATGCACAAGTGGCTTGCCGCTCCGCTGGGGCTGGGTGCCGTTTACATCCGCAAGTCGCGACTCAGTGCCATTGACGTCTCGTATGACAACCACGAACTTCCCGCGAATGACGTTCGTGCCCGCGTTCCCGCCGGGACAATCAACTTTGCCGCCGCACTCACCATTCCCAGCGCCATTGCGTTTCATCGCGCGGTTGGCCCTGCCGCCAAAGAGAAACACCTGCGCAGCCTGCGAGACCGCTGGGTCGACGCCGTTCGCGATGTGCCCGGTGTCAGCATCACGGTGCCGGACGACCCGGCGCGCCACTGCGTCATCACCAGCTTTCGTCTGCGCGGGATGCAAACGATGGCCGATGCCGAGCGCGTGCAGCATCGCCTGCTTGAGAAGCACGGCATCCTCACCGTTGCGCGCAAGGGCGTTGCGGCTGGTGCGGTGGTGCGTGTCACGCCGGGCCTCTACAACACCTTTGCCGATTGCGACGCGCTGGCCAGGGCGCTGCATGCAGAGCAGAATCTGCTCGCCTAGGGCAAAAGATCCGCAGCTTGCCGCAGTTCACAATCAGCGGTAGAAAGCCTGTTGCTTGCATCCGGCGGCGCGCTATCATCATCGAACAGCCCACTATGCGCACCGCACGTGCCACCTTCGCCGCCCTGCTGGGCGCCCTCATCGCCCTCGGCCTCTACCTTGCGTGGTTTTTCAAGATCACGCATCACGATAGCCCGTGGGACGGAGCACCCATCGGCTTCATCGTGGCAACGGGAGCGGTGGCGGCGATCTGCGGCTTTCTGGGTGGCTACATCGGCGCGCTTGCAGCACCCGCAACCCCGCGCGGCACGGCAGATGCGATCGCCGCGCTGATCGCCCTGGCCGCAGCTTTTGCCGAGACGCACACGCCCGGACAGCACCACTACGCCCAGGCGCTGGCGCTCTTGATTGCCGCACCGACAGCGTACCTTGCTGGCCGTTTGCGCCGGCCAGTTGCCGCACTTACTGCGTAATCGCTACGCTGCTGGCATGGGTCGTCGCAGTTCCCGTCGTAACTTCATTGGTAGCGCCGCTGCTTTCGCCGGCGCGTCTCTCTCGCGCGTTGCGCTGACCTTTGCTCAGGAGCTGCCGACCGCGACGCTGCGCTTGTCTGCAGGGAACGCCGGGCAAACTGTGCCGCTCGACTTCATCGGTCTGTCGTACGAGGTCATGCAGCTTGAGGACGCGAGCTTCTTCTCCGCCAGGAACATCGGCCTGGTGCAGCAGTTTCGCAATCTCTCACTGCGAGGCGTGCTGCGCCTGGGTGGCAACACCAGCGAGTTCTCCTGGTGGAAGGCAACGCCCGAGGCGACCGCGCCGAAGCGCGCTGGCAGCGTGAGTGACCGCGGCGAGCCTCCGTCCACGACCATCTATGCCGTTACGCCCGAGGCCATCCGCGAGCTGAAGAGCTTTCTCGATGCCACGAACTGGACCTGCATCTACGGCCTGAACCTCGGCTACGGCACGGCCACAACGGCCGTAGCGGAAGCCACCTTCGTATCGCAGACACTCGGCAAGCGGCTGCAATACTTCCAGATCGGCAATGAGGTCGACCTGTTCAGCCGGCATCTGCGCGACAAGGCGACCTGGAACGTAGATGCATACCTGAAGAACTGGCTTGAGATTGCACGCGCGGTGCAAAAGGCCTGTCCGGATGCGAGTTTCGGCCTGCCTGACGTGGCCAGCGACATGACGTGGCTCCGACAGATTGCCGAAAAGTGGAGCGCTGTCGAAGACAAGCCGCACGTTGCCGCAGTCTCGCATCACTACTACTTCGGCGGACCCCCTGCAAACCCCGACGTCAACATCGACAAGCTGCTGCGGCCAAGTGCCAAGGTGGCCGCTTTCGCTGAGATCGCAGCCAAAGCAGCTGGGCAGATGCAGGCAAAGTTCCGCATGACGGAAGGGAACACCTGCTACGGGGGCGGCAAACCGGACGTGAGCGATGTGTTCGCCGCCGCGTTGTGGTCGGCGGAGTACTGCTTCCAGCTGATGCAATACGGTTACGCCGGCGTCAACCTGCACGGCGGCTCCAGCCGCGCCGGGGCCGTCCCAAACGGTGGACTCCTGCGTGGCGAGCAACTGGCGACTGGCGCGGCAGCGCCGCATCCCAAGCCGTTCTACACGCCCATCGCCTACGAGGGAACGCTGGCTGGCGCTGGCATGGATGGCAAGCTCAACGACCGCTATCTGCTTGAACCTGTCGGCTCCGGGTTGAAGTTCGCGGGCAGCTTCGCCGGGTCGCAGATCGTTCCGGTGGAGCTAACGACAACGCTCAATGTCAGTGCCTACGCTGCGCGCCGCAAGGACGGCAAAGTGCTGGTCGCGATCCTCAACAAAGAACTGCTGCAACCGCTGGAGGTAACCGCGCCAAACTTCCAGACCTTACAGACACTGACCGGTTCCGCGCTGGATGCCCGTGAGGCAAACGTGACCGCGGTCGTGCGCGAGACAAGCAGCCGGCGCACCAAGGCGGGGCAGACGTTCATCCTGCCGCCGCATTTCGCAACGCTGATCGTGCTCGAGTAAGCATGTCGTCAGCGCATGACGCGGGCAAACGCCGGGCGTCCGCGAAAGCCGGACCCGCCGCTCGACTTCGGGCTGTCGTCCGCGAGCACGCCAAACATCTCCAGAAACATCCAAGCGAAGCACGCGATCAGGGCGCAACCGCACTTGTGTTCGACCAGGCTCATGTAAGTCGCCGGTTCATTCCACGTAATCTGAACGTGGCGTTCAATCGTGACGTGCACCAGCGACGCCATGGCGAAGATTGACGAGACGAGCAGGCGTCCATCATTACTGAATCCGGCGATCTTCATCTTCCTCTGCTTATCGGCGCGAAGCATGAAAGCATCAGCTGTCTTGGCTGGGGAGGGTAAGCGATGTCACGAACACGCGCGTGGATGATCGGTGCGCTGCTGCTTCTGCTGCTGTTCTACGCGGCGGACTGGGTCGTCTGGCGCATACGGGCCGCGGCTGGCAGCGGCGTGGACACCGTATCCGTGAATCAGGTCAGCGTGGCGGCGCTTAAGGGCAACAAGGAGGAGTATTTCTCTGACGGCGCAACCAGCATCGCCTGCAGCAAATCGATCTTTCCCATTCCCGCGGGAGATGGCTGGCTGACGGCATGCTGGTGGCTGCGGCGGCATCCTGACGTGGTGCAGCGCTACTAAGACTGTGGTGACCGCTACTGACCCGGATCCCTGGCTTCTCTTCGGGTGTGCTGACCGTGCACGATTGCCGGCTCAACCATCTGCTGTGTTCCAGGCGTGCGATCTTCTCCGCAACAGCAAGTGCGAGCAGGTCAGCCGGCGATTGACCCAACGACTCAGCATGCGCCGCGAGTCGTTCCGAGAGGTGAGTCGGTAGCGGAAGCTCAGAAGACATGTGCAACCCTGCCGCCGAACCGGCCGACAAGCGCATGGACGCCGAGTTAAACGAGAACGATGCCCGACTGTTGCAGAGCGGTAAACAGCTAGTTCAAATTGGGACGAAACCGGAAGACGCGCGCGACCTCGTCGGTGACCGCCACCTGCACGGCAACTCCCGCATCCAGGTCCTTGCACATCGTGATCGCCTCTTGCTGTTCGAAGCATCTTGCGATCGTTCGAACCAAATCTTCCCGCGAGGTGAGGTACGGCTCAGCGCAAGGCTCGGCGACCTCAACCAGGGCGATGCAGCTGACGCGAGCGTAGTGACCCATGCCCTGTAAAGGGAAGATGCTGAGAAGGTGGTTTGCCATTCGGGTCTAGGGGACTAACGTAGCTTCAGGTGCTTCAGATTGGCACAAAGTTGCTCCGAAACCGCTAACGAAACACTTTTCTCAGCAGCGCGGGCTCAGGCGGATGCCTGCAAATCTTCTCAATAACGCCGCGAAGCCACTTGACCCGACCAGTGCGCGACGGGAGCAGGCGCGGCAGGTGGGTGACTCTTCTCCCACGCTGCCTGCTCAAGCCTGCTCACCTTTTCCGCAACCGCAAGCGACACAAAGTGATTTAACGAGATGCCTTCGCGCTTCGCGAAAGCGATGGCGCTCTCACGCAATGAAGGACTCAGGCGAAGTGGAAAGCTTGTCGGCTGCTTCTCGTCCATACATGACCTCCGGCAACCAGAACGTTGCGCGCGCATAGTGTACGCTTCCGCACATAGTGTGTACAGTCTGCCAGATGACACACGCATGGAAGGCGCTACTGCGGAGTAGCGGCGCCGATCGCGGCTGCGTTGGCCTTGTCCTGGTCCTTTGCGGCCTTCTTGGCGGAGTGCGTGTTCAACGCCTTCGCGGTGTTCTTGTCTGCCTTCGCCTGCGCCTTGTAGGCCTTCTTGTCAGAGCCGGTGGAAAGCTTGGCGGCCTCGTGATCGGCTTTCTGGTCGATCTTGGCCTGCGCGTGGTCGACCTTGCGGGCGTCCTGGTTCTCGGTCTGCGCAATCAGGGCCGCGGTGGAAAGTGTGGCGGCGAGCGTAAGTGCTGCAAGGGCTTTCAGCTGCATGGGTGTTCTCCTTTTTCCTCTGCTTGGATGAGATCCACGCTGCCAGGTTTGTCTCCGTGGAGGTACCCCCTCCCACCATGCTCGTAAGATCCTCGTGATGTTGCACTTAGGTTTGGTAATAATATACTTGACTAACCAAGTCGCTTTTCAGGGTGCTCCTCAAAATCTGCAATGGCTTCGCTTATGGCCTGTTGCTCCACTGGATCCATGGGCTGGGCAAGAGGCTCTAGCGCGGTGTTTATCCCTACGGATTCGTCGAAATTAACCCTGCTCTCTGATACACGGAAAAACTCTCCGCCCAGTTTCCAGTAGTCTCCGAGGCGGCCGCCGCCACCGTTTCGATAGGCGCGCGCGTGCCACGCTACATCATCACCATTTACCAGCTTGCTAACGTGGATGACATAACCCGCGTAAAGACCCCAGTAGCTCCCGTCAAGAGACCACACTGTATGTTGAGTCATGCCGTCAATGCTCTCAGTTAGACCGTCTTCTGGCAAGAGAAAGGCGCCCGGTATGGACGCCTATTTGGCAAAGTCTGTGAAGTGCTTAACCTTCATCTATCTTGTTGTCTTCTTGCTCATACTTCTCGTCGCCTAAGGAGTCAAAGAGCTTCTCTTCTACTCGCTGCTGTTCGCCGGCCTTGTCCAGCTTGTTCAAGATGGCTCTTACCGTAAAGATGTCATAGCGATTCGGCGTGAAGAAGTCTGCGAAGTGGAAGAGACCGGTGTAAGGGTTCGATAGCGGTTCGTTCCCCCAGTTGATCTGCCCATCTGGAAACTCGTGCAGAATGTGAATGCCGTGCTCAGAGAACACGGCTTTCACGGTTTGGAACTCAAAACTAACAAGCAACGGCATACGAGTTCTGCTCAATGGTGAAGCGAGGCGAACCACCGCTTCCTTTTTCTTGTGGGATCGTCCTGCTAGTTGTAGAGATCATACTCTCTTCTGTGTGCATCCACTTGTCCCATACACTCTGTGGGGCTTTGTGGTAGATGTCGCGCAGCCGGTTGTTCTCCAAAGCGAAGGTCACCTGACGGATGAGCAACTTGCCCATCTTGGACAGAACGTCCGCCTCATCCAGAGCTGTCGCGACGAGCCCAGTCTCTAGGCAATGGCCAATGAAGGCCTCTTCTTGTTTTTCTACGAGCACACTGAAAGTCAGAGTCTTGGTCGCGGGAGTGGTCATTGTGATCCTCATTGCTCGGGTCGCTGGTTAGATTGCGTATGCTGAAGCTCTGCCAGAACTCGGTTATGCGTGAGCATAACCGAGCAGGGAGCAAGCGGCAACACCCATGTAGACGAAGTGTCGAAGCGAAGGTACACGGTCAACCAACTCAGACTTGAGATGACGTAAAGCTTATCGGCGCATACCTCTGCCGCTAGAGTCCCTGCAAGAGCTGTGCCATAGTCGTCCCGAGCCCTGTTGCTATGACCTGCAGAATGATTAACCCTGCCTCGCGCCTACCTGTTTCGATGTCCGACAGGTGGCCACGATTCACATCCAATGCGACCGCCATATCGGTTTGGGTCCATCGCTTTGCTTTGCGCAAGTCTCGGATGCGCTCGCCTAGAGCGACCAGAAGCGCGTGTTTCTCAGTGGACACCATTCCAGCGTGTCGGTAATCTCAGACACGTGTGTCTGGCATGCCAGACAGAGCAGATACGAGTGCATATCGTAGTTGGTACGTTCGTCGTGTTGTCCTGCTTGGGGCTGGCGATCTACTCGAACAAGAAGATCAGTTGGCATCGAGAAGCAGGGATCGTCGCCCTATGCTCCGCATGCGCTCTCTTGGGCTCGTTTGCAGGGGCAGCGTACTCACCACACCACTACGAGCGCTTTGGGCAATCTATGTACCTGTACGATACCGTCACGGGGCGTGTATGCACTCCGTTCAAAAACCCGATCCAAACCGACGCATCGGGCAATCCGCTAGACCAAATCAACGCACCGCAGTACCCCGCCTGCGGAGAGTGATCCAATGCCTAACGACTCATCATCTGTGCAAGATATTTTGCGGTTTCTTGCTGAAGAAGTCGCTGTACTTCGTGTGAATCAAGATGTTCTTTTACGCGCAATGCAAGCGCCGCCAAGTCACGCTGACTTGCTGGACGTGAGAGCCATATCCGAGAGAAAAGTCGACGAAGAGTTCCAATCTGTTCGGAAACAAATAGCGGCATTGCAGTGCTGAAACCTCAAAAGATAATCGAGAGTTTATGACCCTGTACTATCCCGTCCACTTTCTGGACACGTCGGAGCGCTATGGCTGACCCGGATCCTTCGCCGGAATACACGGCTTTTCAGGCTTTGTTACGCAAGATTGTGCCGCCTGACCCGGCTCCGCACCCGCAGGCCACCGCGCTGGCGCGGTTGCTGCTTACCGCCGGCGCCGACCCGTCACGCCGACCTGGTCGATGAGTTCGTCGATTA
>CAXTJS010000032.1:0-4040 GCA_964244605.1 uncultured Terriglobus sp.
CCAGACTCCGCTGAGCACGTCAACCGTCTGGCGGCCATCGGGGAAGTCGACCTGCACCTGGCCAAAGTCAAACTCCATCCGCCGGCCCGGAACGTGATCGATCCGCATGAACGTCTCACGCGTCGATTGCCGCAGCGAGGCGACGTAACGCCGAACCGGGTAATAACTTCCCTCGTAGCCGTGTTCGGCCTTGAGACGCTGGAAGATCCGCTTGGCATGATGACGCTGCTTCTTCGGCGCCGATTGGTCGTTGGCAAGGATAGGGTCGATCTGCACTACCTGCTTTCCAGCTGCCGCGGCGTCTCGCTGCTCCTCCCATAGGTGGGTCGCGTCCAGATCGACCAGGTTCAGCGGAATAGCTTCCTCCTCGCCACCACGTTCTGCGGAGCGATAGACGAGGTTCTTTCCCTTCACGTGATACGACAGCACCACCTGGTACGAGCCGTCGCGAAGGTACAGCCTTGACCGGCGCAGCCCTGCTCCGGGGCTGCTCTCCATTGGCAGCGGGGAACGATCCTGCGCGCGGGCTGCGAGTCCGGGTAGCAGTGCACCTGACAGGAGAAACAGCGAGAGAGACTTCTTCACGCACGGTTAGACGCACGCTCAGGGCCCGGCGAATCACGCGAGATCACGATCAGCCGCGGCAGCCGTGTTGCGCATCACACTGCGCATGAGCGAGACAGCGGTGGAGAAGACATTTGACGTGGGCGGCGACCTGAAGGTGAACCGTCTCGGCTACGGGGCAATGCGGCTTACGGGTGAGGGCATCTGGGGGCCGCCCAAGGACAGAGAGGCGGCAAAGAAAGTGCTGCAGCGTGCCGTCGAACTCGGCGTTAACTTCATCGACACCGCTGACAGCTATGGCCCCTATGTCGGAGAAGAGCTGATTGGCGAAGCACTGACGCCCTACCAGCCCGGTGTCGTCATCGCGACCAAGGGCGGGCTGGTACGCACTGGCCCGAACCGTTGGCTGCCGGTGGGGCGGCCTGAGTATCTGGAGCAGGAAGTGCACATGAGTCTTCGGCGGCTGAAGATCGACACGATCGATCTCTGGCAGCTGCACCGCATCGATCCCAAGGTGCCGGTAGCAGAGTCGCTCGCTCCCATCGCCAAGCTGCAAAAGCAGGGCAAGATCAAGCATGTCGGCCTCTCCGAGGTGAAGCCCGAGGAGATTGAAGAGGCTGCCAAGGTCGTAAAGATCGTCTCGGTGCAGAACGAATACAACATCGGCAATCGCAAGAGCGAAGCGACGCTGGACTATTGCGAGAAGAACAACATCGCCTTCATTCCGTGGTTCCCCGTAGCCGCCGGCAAGCTGGCAAAGCCCGGCGGCCCGTTGGACACGGCTGCGAAGAAGCATGACGCGACCGTCTCGCAGCTCTCGCTGGCCTGGCTGCTGCATCGCAGCCCGGTGATGCTGCCCATCCCCGGTACCTCCTCCCTTGAGCACCTGGAAGAGAACATGAAGGCACAGGACGTTGTGCTGAGCGATGCCGAGTGGTCGGAGCTGGAAGCGGCTGCAAAGGCTGCGAAGTAGTTGGACGAGGCGTCCCGCGACGAGCCTAAAGGTACCCGCGCAGCATGTCGACAAGCGCGAGCATGTTGCGTGCGGCAGTGCTTCGCCAGAAACCGAACTGCAATGTCGTGACCACCTGCCGCAGGCGGTTCCTCTCAGCGAGCCGCGCGAAGGCTTCCAGCTTCGCGCGGTCATCGGGAGAGATAAGGTCTGCGTACGTCACTCCGAAGATTGCCGCTTGGTGCCTTAATGCGGCACGCACCTTCTGCCGTTTCTCCGCGGGTGCTTTTGCCAGGAATCGCTTCAGGTAGCCGGCCATTGAATCGTCCGCGTCCGCCGCTCCCACGACGTTCGCGTCGTGCTGGCGGTACAGCACGGTAGGTTCCGCCACCCACGCCGTTTTACCGAAAGCAGCCGCCACCAGCGCAATCCAGTGGTCGTGCATCACGATGGTCTGGCTTGCTTCGTGGTTGGACGGCATTCGACTTGACAGTTTAGCAAGTGGCCGGTTCAGCAGCATCGTGCAGCCGGTCGCAACGTTCTCGCCGAGCAGCCGGTTCAGGTGAAGGCTGGCAGATGGATCGATCCTGTTATGACGCCAGAGTGAGGCTTGCACGGTGCGGAGGTCGTCGGATACGACGCGAAGGTCGGTGAAGACGAGCAGCGGCGTCTGACTGCCGTGTTGCTGTTCCAGTCTTCGCATCGCCTCCATGCTGCGCGACAGTTTGTCCCTGCACCACACGTCATCCTGGTCGCACAGTGCGACGTAGTCTGCGTCGGAGGCCAGTAGGAGTTCGCGGAAGTTACCCGCAGCGGAGCCGGTTGGGCTGCCGCTTGGCAGCACACAGAAGTGCTCAGGAAAGCGTTCAGCATGGTGCTGAAGGATCTTGGCACTGGCGTCCATTGAACCGTCGTCGCGCGCGAGCACGCGCACCTGTGGGTAGTCCTGCTCGAGAACGGAAGCGATCTGCTCCGACAGAAAGCGCGCTCCGTTGTACGTCGCGAGCAGAACTTCGATTTCCGCATCACTTCTGCCGGCACTCACGTTCCAAGAATATGCGTCAAGCGCCGCGGTCAGAAGAGGTGCCGCAAGAGAAGGAGCGCACCGGGTAGGTCGCGCTTTTTCAGCAGCACGCTTGCAGCACCTCGCAAACGGCGCACGGGCAGCAGCAGCCGCTCCGCACGCGTCCCGTACAGGTGCACAAAGCGTCGTTCGGCAGAAAGAATGGAACGTTGCCTCTGCCGTTCCGCCGGAGTCGACGCACGTCCCGTGTCCGTGGACAGGTCGTGCGTGAGCTCCGACTGCAACACCCACAAGCGCGCTCCGGCACGGTGCAGGGCAGCGAAGGTAGCGTGATCCAGATACTCCAGCGGAAAGCGCGAGTCGAAACCGCCCACTCTGCGAAGTATTTCCACCCGCAGCGCTGCCCCCGAGTTGAAGGCCTGCAGCTGAGGAACCTGCGGCTGTAGCCCTGTTGCGCCGGCAAAGCCCAAAGGTGGCGCAAGCGCGGAGTGGACGCTCGGTGACACCGTACGGCCGGCATGGCAAAGCCGAGGCAGTACCGCGCCGACCACAAGCGGGGCGTTCTGAAAAACGCCGCACACCTCCCGCAAGTAGCCGGCGTGCACGACCGTGTCCTGGTCCAACAGGAGTAGCCATGCCGCACATTTGTCTTCTGCTATCTGCACAGCCTCGTTGTACGGTTCCGCGAGACCAGGATTGGACGGGTCTGCTAGATAGGTGCCCGCAAAACCCTGTGGAGGTGGATTAGGACTTGGCGAGTTGTCCCAGAGCACCAGGTGAAAGGCTGTGGCGACCTCACTTTGTTCGCTTAGGAGAGGTTGCAAGGACTGATAAGCGGGGCTTTGCCCGGCAGCCATGCGGTAGAGCACCAGCACGATGACGCAGAGGGGAGTGGGGCCGGGTTCGTCGATCACCGCTCTGCTCTGCCTCTCTTCAAGCATCTTAATGCTCATGCAACACGCGTTCCGATGGCTGGTACGATGGCTTTGCGGCACATCGGCCTTGGCCGTGTGAAGGCTCAAGAGCGCATGCACCCCCAAATGTCCCATGCTGAACAAGTCGTCTGCGCTGGCCGCTAAGCTGCCCCAAACCGACATACCGGCACGGCCCGCTTCCAGCGGGGTTGCCGGAACGGCCCATGCACCGGAGGGCCTCCTGCGCAGGCTCGCCGCTGCCGCGGGCGTTGATAAAGCGATCGGCTACACGCTGGTTGCGCGTGCCTGGGGCTCCTTGTCCGGCTTCGTTACGGTGGCGCTCATTGCTCGCTCGTTAAGCAGGCCCGAGCAGGGCTACTACTACACCTTCGGTTCGCTGGTTGCGCTGCAGATTGTCTTTGAACTCGGATTTTCCGTGGTGATCCTGCAGCTTGCCACACATGAGGCGGCCCACCTCACCCTTCGTGACGATGGCGTCGGGCGCCTCGCCAGCGAGCACTTTGCTGAGCAAAATGCGGTTGTACGCGCCACCCGGCTCGTCGCCGAACACCGTTATTTCGTACAG
>CAXTJS010000032.1:4050-4849 GCA_964244605.1 uncultured Terriglobus sp.
CGGCGTGACGATGGCGTCGTTGGTGGCGACCCGCGTGTCGTCTCCAGGCTGGCCAGTGTGCTGCAAAAGGCGGTGCTCTGGTACAGCGTTGCCGCCGCACTGATGACGGCGGTGCTTTTGCCGGTGGGCTGGCGTTTTTTCACAACTAGTCCCGGCTCGCTTGAGACGGCGTGGCGAGGTCCGTGGATCGCCGTAGTCCTGGCGTCGTGCCTTACCTTTCAGATCGACCCGGTCTTCTCCTTTCTGGAAGGCTGCGGCTACGTAAGCCGCATCGCGCGGACGCGGTCTGTCCAAGCCATCACCGGTTCGCTGCTTGCCTGGGGAGCGCTGCTGCTGCACCGCGGGCTGTTTGCGCCGGCGCTGGTGATTGCCGGCCAGGCGCTTGTCGGCCTGGTGTACCTGGGGCAGCGGCGGCGGTTGCTGCTTGGATTGCTGCGCGTGAAAGCCGGTGCGTTTGCCGTGCGTTGGAGCGAGGAGGTCTGGCCGTTTCAGTGGCGCATCGCCATCTCGTACGCGTCCGGCTTCCTCATCTTTCAGCTCTTCAACCCTGTGCTGCTGCACTACTTCGGCCCGGTGATCGCGGGCCGCATGGGCATGAGTCTGAACATCTCAAACGCGGTAGCTGGTGTTGCCATCTCCTGGATCAACACTAAGGCAGCCCCCTTTGGCGCCATGATCGCGCGGCGCGAGTACGGGGAGTTGGATCGCGTCTTCTTCCGCTCCGCTGCGCAGGCGTTGATGTTATGCAGCCTGGGTGCCACGGCGGTGTCGGCTGCTGCCTTGTCTACGGTCGCGATGG
>CAXTJS010000032.1:4859-21000 GCA_964244605.1 uncultured Terriglobus sp.
GGTGCCACGGCGGCTTGGCTGGCGGATGTGGCGCTGGTTCACTTCGGTGTGCGCTTTGCGCAGCGCCTGCTGCCGCCGCTGCCCTTCGCCCTGCTGCTGCTGACCATGTGCCTGAACCAGGCTGTGGCCAGCATGGCGCTTTACCTTCGGGCGCACAAGCAGGAGAAGTTTCTGGTGAACTCGGTGCTCGGTGGTCTGCTTGTGGCGGCAAGCACGCTGACGCTGGGTCGCTGGTTTGGGCCGACGGGCATGCTTGCGGGGTTCCTAGCTGTTACGGTGGTGGTTGGCATCGGCATGGGCTCGTGGACGTTCAACAAATATCGGCGGCTGTGGCATGCCGGATGAAGTGCTGAGCCGGCCGGCATCGGCAGCGGTACCTCTGCTCACGATCGCTGTCCCGACCTACAACCGCGCCGCGTACCTGCGAGAGTTTCTGGAAGTTCTTGCTCCACAACTGATCGCGTTGGAGCGCAGCCACCCAGGACAGGTTGAACTCGTGTGCTCCGATAACGGTTCGTCGGACGAGACGAGCACCGTGCTCGATGAGGCACAACGCCTCGGCGTAAAGATGCGCCGGGTTCGCCAGCCTGAGAACATCGGCTCTGACCGCAACTTTGTCGCCTGCTTTCGCGAGGCGCGCGGCAGCTACTTTTGGCTCTGTGGCGATGATGACATCCTGCGCCCGGGTGCTGTGGAGACCGTTCTGGAAGCCGTTCGCGAAGCAGACTACGACTGGATTTTTTTGCCGCCGGAACCCTTCCATGAGGACTGGCGTGCGGAGTACAAGCCTGACCCATACGGCCGCAAGGCTCAGGTTGTGCGTTCTGCTCGCGAGATGGCGCTGCGTGTCAACGTGATGGTAACGTTCATCACCGGCATGGTGGTGAACCGCGCGCGCCTCTTGCAAATCGGCGTCGAATCGCCGGAGAGCTTCATCGGCACCAACCTTACCCAACTGAGCTGGACGCTGCCCCTGCTGCGCAACCATAGGCGAAGCCTGATCCTGTGGCAACGTTTTGTTGCCGGCCGCCGCATGAACAGTGGGGGTTACAGTGTTGGCAAGGTCTTTGGCGAGCGCTTTGTCAACGTAGCGCGGCGCCTCTTGCCGGATCGCCCGCGGCTTGCCGGCGCCATCACCAACGTGGCTCTCCGGGAGTGGTTTCCCTCCACGCTGCTGGAGATGCGCAGCTCAGATGCGGGCAACCGCTTCGCCCTGCATGAGGCCGAGTCGTTGCTGCGCCACACCTTTGCGCGGAACTTTCGCTTCTGGATATTCACCTGGCCGATCATGCGATTGCCGATGCGCGTCGCGAAGGCATGGTGCCAAGCTGGCAGCGCGCTCAGCAGGGTGATCCGCCTGCTGCAAATGCCAGCGGATCCATTCCGCAAACTGCGTAGCCGCCGAGCTGTTCGGAGCCGCACTTAAAGTGCTTCACGGTACAAGAGTGGCAGCCAAAGTTTTGTGTGGCTTCTCTACCATTGTTTCTGTGGGCTCTCTGATCCGGAAGCTCGGCATCTGACCTGTTCGTGACAGTCGCAATCTCTCAAGACAAGCCGCGAAAAGCGGCAAGTAAAAAACGCACCAAGCCCCTTCAAGAATCGAACCCAATCCCCTGGCCGGCCCTGCGCAGGGAAGCAAAGCAACGCTTTGGGATAGACCGCTTCCGGTCGGCACAGAAAGACGTTATAGAGTCGGTCTTCGACGGCAAAGACACGCTTGCGATCATGCCGACGGGCTCCGGCAAAAGCCTCACGTACCAGTTGCCGGCGCTCTTCCTACCCAAGCCGGTCGTGGTGGTGTCTCCGCTGATCGCGTTGATGCAGGATCAGCAGGACCACGCGCGCGACGCAGAGATCGACGCACACAAGCTTGACTCGACGCTGACGTCGGCGCAACAGCGCGAGGCGGACGCAACCATCGCCGCAGGCAGCGCCGGCCTCCTCTATGTGACGCCGGAACGACTGGAAAATCGCGACTTTCTCGATCAGCTGAACGAGCATGGCGTGTCGCTCTTCGTGGTGGACGAGGCGCATACCATCGCGCAGTGGGGGCATGACTTTCGGCCCGCTTATCTCGGCCTGGGACACGCTCGCAAGAAGCTGGGGAACCCGCCTGTGCTTGCGCTAACCGCGACGGCGACGCAGGATGTGGTGCAGGAGATCCTGCAGCAACTGCACGCCCACGAGGCATGCGTGATCAATGCAGGTTCTGAGCGGACGAACCTCTTCCTCACCGTGCACGCCACGGTGAACGAGGATGCAAAGATCGACCGCATCCTGCGCCTCGTCGCGGATGAGCCAGGCATCGGCATCATCTATACCGCTTCCGTGCGTGCCGCAGAGGAGCTATACGTAAGGCTGCAGGAGCACGGGATCGCTGTAGGTCGCTATCACGGCCGCATGTCGAAGCATGAGCGGGAGGAAGCCCAGGCAGCGTTCATGGCCAACAGCTACAAGGTCATGATCGCCACCAAGGCTTTCGGGCTCGGCATCGACAAGCCGGACATCCGCTTTGTTTGCCACTACGAGTTTCCTGATTCGCTGGAGAGCTACTTTCAGGAAGCGGGTCGCGCAGGCCGCGATGGCGAGCCGGCGCAGGCCGTCCTGCTCTACCGTCTGGAAGACAAGCGCATCCAGACGTTCTTCTCGCGTGGCCGCTACCCGAAAGCGGAGGAGATGGACAAGTTGATGAATGTGCTCTCCGCCGACGAGCCGCAGGCTCTCGAAGCAATCGCGCAAGCTGCCGAGGTGGGCAAGCGCCATGCACAGGTGATCCTCTACCTGTTGCGCGATGCCAAGCTTGTGAAGCGCAAGCGTGCGGGCTTTCTGCGCAAAGAAGGCGTTGCGATCGCCGATGGGCAGATTGAAGCGATGCTGCGCGGCTATATGGAGCGCGAGGAGCACGACAAGAGCCGCCTTGACGAGATGATGCATTACGCGCAGACAGCGACTTGTCGTCGCCAGATCCTGCGCGAGTACTTCGGTGAAGAAGTCGGCGAACCCTGCGGCCAATGCGACAACTGTGTCAACCATGTTGCTGAAAATCATGAGCAAGCAGACACGCAAGCAGGCAGCTCAAGAGACGCTGTTACGTATATCGAGACCATCCACGGCACCATCGCGACGACAGCGCCTGAGACGTTGGTGCGCGAGCATGAGGGGCCAAAGTTTGCGGTTGGCACCATCGTCCGGCACAAGACCTTCGGTAAAGGAGAGGTTCTGGAAGAGGAGGGTGAGACGTTGACCGTGCGCTTCTCTGGCGGAACCAAGCGCCTGAAAGATCGCTTTGTAAGCGCCCTCGATAGCTAAGAGACTGCGTGGCGTAAGCCGTCGAATCCTCGTATCATGCCGGTGTGGGTGCCACGGACAGCGCTGCAAGAAGCCCGGTGACGCTCACGTTGGCGGGGCTGCTGGTTGCGATGCCGGCCATCGTCTTCTACTCGCTGCTGACCCTGCAGCGGTCTGCGTTGCCGGTGCAGGATGACTACACCGCACTGCTTGATTTCGCGCTGCGTTGGCATCACGCCGGGACGTTCTCCCACCGTGTAACGCTCTTCTTCACCGCTCGTGACGGCGACTACAAGCTGTACTTCGATCATGCATGTGCGCTGGCGTCGCTCGCCGTGTTGCATCGCATTAGTATCCTGACCCTGTGCTGGCTGGGTAATTTGCTCTGGCTGCCTGCTGTTGCTTTGCTTGGGTGGTACGCAGAGAACAGCCACAGAAACGTAACGGAGAAGCTGGTGCTGTTTGCGCCCGCAAGTCTGTTGCTCTTTCAAATGAACGTGGCGGAGACCTTCAACTGGGCGATGGGCGGTTTGCAGAACATCGGCGTGATTGCCTTTGCGTTCTGCGCGATCGCAGCTCTTTTGCGGACTGGAAGGCGCTGGGATATTATCGCCTGCGTACTCTGCCTTGCTGCGGTGTGTGCGTCCGCAAACGGCTTTTTGCTCTGTCCCGTCGCGTTGGCGATGTTGCTGCCGCGGCAGTGGGTACGAGCGCTTGTGTTAGTCGCCCTGTTTGGAGTTGCCTTCGTCCTCTACCGCTGGCGTTTGCAAGTAGTGCCGAAACACATTGTCACTGTCAAAGAGAATGCAGCTTTTGCTCTTAACTTCCTGGGGGGCGCTGTGGAGAGTATTCGCGGCAAGCCCTTCGCTGGTGCCGCGTTGGTGGCCGGTATTGCAGTGGCGGTCGCCATAGCGCTGCTCATGACTTTGGGTATGCGTGACCGCAATCCATTTCTGTTCTGGATAACAATTTGGATTCTGCTCACGACCGTCTTGGTGACACTTGGCCGAGCCGGCGGAGGAGAAGCCCTGGCCCGCTCCGGTCGTTACAAGGTCTACTCCGACTTACTGCTCGCCATCATCTATCTCGATGCGGCTGCTCTCTCGCGTCGCTTCATGCGCCTGCAGTGGAGACGCCTCGCCTATGTTGCGGCTTTGTCCGCAGCAGGTGTGATGTGTGTAGTGGCAGATCGCCAGGGATTCTGCTTTTTACAGGAACGCCGTCTCTCGGCCGAGGCACAGTTTGCGCGATATCTTCACGAGGTGGACGGTACGGCAGCTTTGCCAGACGTGCAGGAGCCCACGCAGGCCATGCTCTCCGCACTCCAGAGACATAACCGCGAAGTTCTAGCAGAGTCCATCCGCACAGGCATCTACCGGCCACCTGCTGAGACGCCGAAGAAATGACCGCGATTGCAAGCAACTCTGGCCTGAATAAGTGGTATTCACCGCAGTCGCATAGCGGATGGCTCCGCATCTTTGTTTTTGGCGTCTTCCTCGCAGGATGCGCGATAGGGGCCCTGAACATTGCGTCGGCGCATAATCTCGTCCATCCCTTGCTCGTAGCTGTCAGCTACGCGGCGGCCGCTCTGCTCATCTTCTCGACATTGCTGTCAGCTTCTGGCAACTCGTATGCGCAGACGTTATTGCGAAGCGGGATCCTGATAACGTGCGTGCTTACCGCGCTAGCCGCGGTAGACCTGCACCACTATGCATCGGTCGCGAACAAGCCACATCCGCAAACCAGCCAACTCGCACTCTCAATGCCTGCGCAAGCCATTCAGCACGGTCACAATCCCTACCACGTGCGATTGCCGGAGAACGCGCCGGTAAGCCCCGGTCCCGGCTGGATCGCTCTGGTAACACCGCTTGTGCTTCTTCACGCAGGTGCCGCAATCGCCTCGGTCGCCCTGGCGGTCGCGGTTTTTGTGCTCCGGCAGCGGGACATCAACGCCGGCGGCATGCTTTGCGTGATGATGTTGTTGCAGCCGCACTTCCTCTCGCAAGGCGCAGACGGCGGTGATTTGTACGGCATCGTGCTGCTCGTTGGTAGTTGGACGGTTCTGCTGTTTACAGAAAACTTGTCGCTCAGCAGCTTGTTGCTTCTGGCCTGCGCCGGCGGAGCACTTGCAACTGCGCGCATGGCGCTGCTGCCTATCCTTCTGGTGCCCTGCTTTGCTCTCGCTCGTAAGTCGAAAAGCAGTGGTCTGCTTACGGGACTGATTGTCGTGGGGGTGGCCCTTACGCTCGATTTCGCTTGCGCCTGGTGGTCGCACGCAGAGAACGATACCTTTCAGCCGATGCATATTTTCAAGCGTGGTGATCTGGCGCTCTCCGGTTCTATGAAGACGCTTGCCCTTTGTCTCATCGTACCGGCCGCCATTTACCTGGTACGGTTCATGCGCGGAGAGGTGAACCATGCCTTGTTAGGCACGGCGCTTGTCCTTGCTGCACTTTTCGTTCCTGTAGGCACAGGGGAACTGGTGCGCTCCCACTTTCAACTGAGCTGGGAGGGCTGCAACTACATCTCACTGCCGCTGCCGTTGCTGGCAATGTGGCTGATCCAGACGCGAGGCCGTGAGATACTGGGCGACGGCAATGTACAAACGTGTCCTGCTTAAAATTTCGGGGGAAGCACTTGCAGCCGGTCGCGGCTTCGGTATCGACGCGATCTTCGTAAGCCGCGTCGCAGCCGAGATTGTGGAGCTAGCGAGGGGCGGCTGCCAGGTCGGCATCGTTGTTGGCGGCGGTAACTTTTTCCGTGGCGTGGCCGAGCAGGCGATCCACATGGACCGCGTCGCTGCCGATCATATGGGCATGCTCAGCACGGTCATCAATGGCATCGCTCTGCAGGATGCGGTCGAAAAGCTCGGTGTGAACTGTCGCGTGATGAGTGCGATCGAGATGCATGAGGTCGCTGAGCCGTACATTCGCCGACGCGCCATCCGGCACCTTGAGAAGGGCCGCGTTGTGATCTTCGGCGCGGGTACGGGCAATCCCTACTTCTCGACGGACACTGCAGCGGCATTGCGCGCCATGGAGATACGTGCCAACGTCCTGCTCAAGGCAACTTCTGTCGACGGCATCTACACTGCCGATCCCAAGAAGGACCCGTCGGCAACGATGTTCCAAAGCATCACTTACATGGACATCATCCAAAAAGGCCTCAAGGTGATGGACACCTCGGCCGTGAGCCTCTGCAGCGAGAACCATATGCCGATGATCATCTTTTCGATGCGCGAGCAGGGTAACATCGTGCGCGTCGTACAAGGCGAAAAGCTGGGAACTCTGGTCGTTAGCCAGATCGAGCAATAACAACGCATGGCGTCGCAGAAGCTGCTGCCGCACATGCAGTCACCCGACCGCAAACCGCCCCTGCCGGGACTTACAGGCATCCGTACCTTTTTAGCTGTCGGCATACTTTTCTTTCACTACACGCCGCCTCACGCTACCTACGTTCGTCCTGTCATTGAAGCTGGCTTCACTTACATCGGCTGCTTCCTGCTCATCAGCGGCTTTGTGCTCAGTTACAACTACGCGCATCGAGCTGCCACCATCAAGATAGGCCGCTTCTATGCGGCGCGCGGCTCACGCCTGTACCCCGTCTACCTGCTCTCACTGCTGGTCTCGTTTGGCATGCTGCACGCGGAGTGGCTCTCACGCACGCATATGCAGTTCTGGCTCGGTACGGGCCTGACGCTCACGCTGCTGCAGGGCTGGAGCCCAACGCTGGCGACGTTCTGGAACACCGTCGCGTGGACCTTATCCACCGAAGCGATGCTGTATCTGGCCTTTCCGCTTGTAAATCGCGCGAAGTTCTGGCCGAGCGAAAAGCGCAAGCTGCTGTTACTTTTTCTGGCTTGCTGGTGTGTGGAACTAACACTGCCCATTACTTACATGGCGCTGAACCCCGACGGCTTGCATAACATCGACCGCTACTCCTCTGCGTATTGGTTGCGACTGTACAAGTACACGCCACTCGCATACGTGCCGATCTTCTTTGCCGGGGTAACACTTGGCCGCCTGAATAATGCCATTACACTCAGCAACCGTGCACGCATGTGGATGGCCGTGGGTGCCGGTTCCTTCATCCTGCTGACCTTCTACCTGGCTGTTCCCCGTCTGCCGTACATCCTGTTGCACGGCGGCTTACTCACGCCTGTATTTGCCACGCTCATTCTTGGGCTTACCGGTGTGCACTGGGTCTCACGCATGATCTCGTGGGGGCCTATCGGCATCTTTGGGCGAGCCAGCTTCTGCCTCTATCTCTTGCACTTCAATCTCTGGATCGTGCTGCACGACAACCACGTCCTCGACTTTCTGCACGTGCAACAGTGGGATCCGTACTCCTCCTACGTGCTGATCTTGCTTGCTGCCTACCTTGCCTATCGTTTTGTGGAGAAGCCTGTGCAGGGCTTCCTGCTAACGAACTACGTCTACAAGGCACCGCCTCCGGTGGAAGCGCAGACGCCTCTCGGTTAGGCCTGCGAGAAACTTCCGGGCAGGGGCGTGACAACGCCGTGAAATCTGCCATACTGTGGCTGTAAACCCTCACAATTTTCC
The DNA here is from genome assembly GCA_964244605.1 of uncultured Terriglobus sp. Taxonomy (GTDB): domain Bacteria; phylum Acidobacteriota; class Terriglobia; order Terriglobales; family Acidobacteriaceae; genus Terriglobus. The sequence continues at coordinate 12,710 of CAXTJS010000032.1, forward strand.
CGCAGCCCGCGTTCTAAATGCCAGCGGGAATGCATTCGTTCTTGTGTTCGCAGACCTCACCGTTGCTGCGCGGCGTCATGTTCGCCGCAGCCAGCGTACCTGTCTCGTACGAGCTGAACCGAAGGAGCCGTTTGCCGATGTCGATGACCCGTCGCAATTTCCTGATGCGTGTAGGCCAGGCCGGGGGATACACCGCCGCCTTTACCACCATGCAGTCGCTCGGCCTGATGCCGATGAAGGCAACGCTCGCGGAGCCGATCGCGGCCCCGGCCGGTTCGGGCAAGGGCGTAAAGGTCGTCGTCGCTGGAGCAGGTATTGGCGGGCTCGTTTCAGCATATGAACTGCGCAAGCTCGGCTATGACGTCACGCTCCTTGAGGCGCGCGAGCGCCCCGGTGGCCGCAACTTCACAGGCCGCAAGGGGACGGTGGTCGAGTTCGTTGACGGCGAAAAGCAGACCTGTACCTGGGATGAGGGCAATTACCAGAACCTAGGGCCGGGCCGCCTGCCATCCGTCCACGGCACCATGCTCGGCTATTGTCGTGAGTTGGGTGTGCCTCTCGAAGTAGAAATCAACACCTCACGCTCAACCTTTCTGCAGAACGATAACGCCAATGGCGGCAAGCCGGTGGTGCAGCGCAAGGCCGTGAACGACACGCGCGGCCATGTGAGCGAACTTCTGTCGAAGTCCATCAGCGGCGGCGCGCTCGACAAGGAGCTGACCAAGGAAGATCGCGAGCGCATGCTGACGTTCCTGAAGCTCTACGGCCCGCTCGATAAGAGCGGTGCGTATGTAGGTTCTGACCGCGCCGGCTACAAGCAGAACGCCGGTGCCGGATCGCAGGTCGGTGTCTTCGAGGACCCGATGGACATGCATACGCTGCTGGACGAAAACTTCTGGGGCGGCGTGCTCTATGAGGAGACGTGGGACTGGCAGGCGACGATGATGCAGCCGGTCGGCGGCATGGACCGCATCCCGTATGCCTTCGCGAAGAGCCTGGGCAAGACCGTTGTCTACAACGCTCCCGTAAGCGAGATCAAGAAGACGGCCAAGGGCGTGCAGGTGAGCTACAAGCAGGGCTCGTCCACAAAGACGATCGACGCGGACTACCTGATCTGCGCCATGCCGCTCACGGTACTCAAGACGATCCCGAACGATCTCGCACCGACACACAAGACTGTCGTGGACGGGTCGACCTACGCCGGCTCGTACAAGATCGCCTGGCAGTCGCGGCGCTTCTGGGAGCAGGACTACAACATCTACGGCGGCCTGTCATTCATGAACCCCGGACCGACCACGATCGTCTGGTACCCGTCCGCGAACCTGATGGCACCCACGGGCATCCTGGTCACCGGTTACGAGGACGAGAACAATTGGGGCTTCAACAAGCTCAGCACGCAGGAGAAGTTCGCGAAAGCACGCACGCAGATGGAGCGCATTCATCCCGGCCACGGCAAGGAGCTGACGCAGCCGCTCTTCTGTGGTTGGAAGCGCGTGAAGTGGAACGAGGGTTCATGGATCCGCTCCTACGGCAACGGCCCTGCCGGCTATGACGTCATCACGGAACCGGATGGCCCCATCTACTTTGCCGGCGATCACACCAGCCACATCGTCGGCTGGCAAGAAGGTGCGGCCCTCAGCGGCAAGCGCGCCGTGCAGATGATCAGCGACAAGGTCAAGGCGGCACGACTCGCCGGTGCCTCTTTCGCCGTCGAGGCGTAACGCTTTTCGAGAGCTTTCTAAAGGACTAGGGAGAGAACGATGAAAAAGATGATCTTGGCTGGCCTTGTGCTGGCAGGTGCAACCGCGGCGCAGGCGCAGATCACGGTCAAGCACCTGCAACCGAACGAGAAGAGCCCGATTGCCAATGGTGTGTGGGCAGGCGACACTCTTTACCTGAGCGGTCAGCTTGCTAACCCCGTCACCCCAGCCGACGCGGCAAAGGGCACACCGGCGGACTACGGCGACACCAAGGCTCAGGCTTTCAGCGCGCTGACCAAGATCCAGGCGCTGCTCAAGGAGCAGGGTCTCGACATGAAGGACGTCGTGAAGATGACCGTCTTTCTTGCGGCCGATCCTAAGCTCGGTAAGCTGGACTTTGCAGGTCTGCAGGCAAGCTACACGCAGTTTTTCGGCACCAAGGATCAGCCAAACAAGCCCGCCCGCTCCGCCATGCAGGTGGCAGCGCTGGTCTCGCCGACGGCTCTCGTTGAGATTGAGGTCATCGCCGTCCGCTCCAAGTAGCGTGGTGCTCACAGACAAAGGCTGTTGCGTAAGCAGCGGCCTTTTCGTCTGCACATTTCCACATCATCTCTGCCACAGTGGAAAAGAACGATTCACACAACGTTGACATGGCTTTGACGAAGCCGTACTATCGCTTTACTTTCCACATTACACACACGAAGTCCCTTTCCAGCAGAGCTGAACAGATCCAGCTTCGTTACCGGTCGCAGATCGAGGCGGGTTCTTCCTGTCCTCTTCATCGCAGTCGCCGCACCTCTGTACCTGCATTTCGCAGTTTGCACAGAAGCACCGCTCGCGTCTCTCTGAAAAGCCCAACGCTTTTCTCTGCAGCACAGGCAGTATGGCACTCGGGCCAACCTTCCGATTGCCGGCTTGACTCGATCCAGAACTTGCATCGCCCTCACCACGCAGTCGCTCGCCAAATCTAGCGTCTGTTCCTGGACCTCGCCGTGTGGCCTTTGCTGCTGACGCGTTTCCGGAACTGTGTCCTGTTGAACCACTGGTTCGCAGAGGCAGCGCTGCATCTTGCATCGTTCGATCCACCGGCTGGAGGCCTTTTTGAACCGACTACTTCGCATCTCCCGACTTCTGTTTGTCCCGCTCGCGGCTCTGTTGCTCAGCGCGGCACCCCTGCTTGCACAGTCCTACTACGGCACACTGAAAGGTTTAGTGAAGGACCCTCAGGGCGCCTCTGTTCCAAACGCTGAAATCGTGTTGATTGACGAAGCGACCAAAATCGAGCGCAAGACGACGACCACGGGCTCTGGTGAGTACGTCTTCAACGCCGTCGATCCGGGCACGTTCACGATTCGCGTCATCCAGTCGGGCTTCAGCGAGTACGAGCGCAAGGGCGTCACGGTGCAGACGCAAAACACGGTCGCTATCGATGTTGCGCTTGCGCTAGGCAGCTCTTCGACCGTGGTCCAAGTGACCAGCGCCGAGCCGGCTATCGACACCTCTACCGCGCAAAATGGGCAGGTCTTCGACTCACAAAAGCTGGTCGACCTGCCCAACCTTGGCCGCAATCCCTTCCTGCTCACCAAGCTCAACAACAACGTCACCGCGACTGGCGATCCGCGCTTCAATCGCTTTCAGGATCAGTCCGGTTCCTCAGCCATCTCTATCGCTGGCGGCCCGGTGAACATGAACAACTACCTCATTGACGGCGTGCCGATCACCGACTTCTCCAATCGCGCTGTCATCATCCCGTCCGTCGAAGCCGTGCAGGAGATGAAGACGCAGGCCAACACCTACGACGCGGAGGCCGGACGCACCGGTGGCGGCGTGTTTAACACGTTGCTCAAGTCGGGAACCAACGCTCTGCACGGAACGCTCTATGGCTCCACGCGCCAGTCCAACTGGAATGCGAATACCTGGCAGAACAACTTCACAGGCGCGGGGCGACCGGTCACCACGCAGTACAGCTATGAGGGGTCGATTGGCGGCCCGGTCATTATTCCGAAGATCTACAACGGCAAGGACAGGACCTTCTTCTTCGCCGCGGAGGAAGGCTACCGCCAGCGTTCTCCGCTGGGCGCCAGCTACTTTCTGCCTTCGGCGGCGGAACGTGCCGGCGACTTCTCCGCTGTCGGCACGGTTACGAACGGTGTATGCGTAACCGGCACCTGCATTTACGACCCTGCGACCACTACGACCGCAGGCGTGCGCACACCCTTTGCCAACAACACCATCCCGACAAACCGCATCAACGCTGTCGGCGCAAACCTCCTGAAAGGCCTACCGGTCTGCGCCGCAGGCTGCACCAATGTGGCCACGTACGGCACGGTGAACTTTCGCCCCACCGACCTGCTCGGTGACCGCGCCGACGAGTTCATCAGCAAGGTCGATCATCAGGTGTTCAAGTGGTGGCTGGCCAACGCGTCTTACCTGCACTATGGCTCCAAGGAGCCTGGCGGCAACCCGCTCGGCTCCTTTGCCGGCGGCACCACGGCCTACCTGCTCTATCGCAAGGTCGATGCAGTCAATGTGAACAACGTCTTCACCATCAACCCGACGACGATTGCGACCGTCTCCTACGGCCAGAACCGCTTTCCAAACAACACGCTTGACCTGACCACGAACTACGATCAGGCCGCCCAGCTTGGCTTTCCAGCAGCCTATGCCGCTGGACTGCAGAAGAAAGCCTTCCCTGCAATCACCATGCAGCAGGCAGCCTCGTTCGGCACCAACAACTCCGGCCCGGCGGTGTTCTACTCGCGCAACGCTGTCGCTTCAATGGCCAAGAGCCTGGGCCGCCACTCGGTGAAAGCGGGCTATAACTTCCGCACCATCTCGGTCGACTTTACCAATGTGAGCACCGGCAACGGTAACTACAGCTTCCAGAACACCTTCAGTTCACAGAACCCAAACCCCGCCACGGGCTCTCCCGTGGGCGGTGCCGATCTTGCCGATCTGCTGCTCGGCTATCCCACCTCAGGCAGTGTGCAGGTGGTGACGCCACTGGCGCTCAACGTTCACTACAACGCCTTTTACGTGCAGGACGACGTGCGTCTCAGCGACCGCCTCACCATGAACTTCGGCATGCGTTATGAGTACGAGCCGGGCATTCGCGAGCGCAGTAATCACTACGCGGTCGGCTTCGACAAGAACGTCACCAGCCCTTTGCAGACCTCGGCGAACGTAACGACCAAGGGTGCCATTGAGTTCGCCGGTCAGAACGGTTACAAGGACCATTGCTGCAACAACGGCGCACTGAAGTTCGCACCACGTGTGGGTTTTGCTTATTCGCTCAACCCGAAGACGGTAGTCCGCGGCGGCTATGGCGTGTTCTACGCTCCGATTTTCTACAGCACGAGTGCGTCGCTCGCCCCCGGCTATGCGCAGACCTCAACCTATGTGGCTTCAAACGATAGCAACAGGACGCCGGCAAACTCCCTCAGCAATCCCTTCCCCAACGGATTGGGTCAGCCCTCCGGCAACTCCGCAGGCCTGGCGCAAGGTATCGGCAGCAGCCTGACGACCATCGACCAGACTCGCCGGAACCCGATCATCCAGCAGTTCTCCTTCGACATCCAGCAGGAACTAGGCTCAGGTCTCTCGTTCGAGATGGGCTTTGTGGGCGCGCACGGCCGCAACCTGCTGCCCAGCAATGGCGGCACCTTTAACATCGACCAGATTCAGGCCGGTGCCATTCCGTATGGTGTTGGTGCATGCCCGGCGAACACGGCTGGGCTTTCTGCTGTCAATTTCCTAAGGGCGAACAGCCCCAATCCGTATGCGGGCAAGGGCGGTGCCGGTGTGGTCGGCGCAGCCAGCGTTTCCAACTCACAGCTGTGCCGCCCGTTTCCGCAGTTCAGTGCGGTCAATGTGCAGCCGAGCGCGTCGCAGTCGAACTATGAGTCGCTGATCCTGAACGCCCGCAAGCGCTATTCAAAGGGCTTCTCGCTCACGATGGGGTACACCTGGTCGAAGAACCTGGACAGCGTATTCGCGCAAGGCAGCGCCCTCAACGTGGGTGCGCAGGGCGGCCCGCAGAACGTCTACAACATCAATGGCCGCGGCGGCGAGTATTCGACCGCCATCAACGATGTCCCGCATCGCTTTACCTTTGGCGGATCGTACGATCTGCCGTTTGGCCGCGGCCGCGCCTTCCTGAACAAGAACCGCTTGCTCGACCTGGTGGTCGGTGGCTGGCAGGCAAACATGACCTTCATCGCGCAGGATGGTGGACCGGTACCAATCCAGCTGAATACAAACCAGAACTCCACGGTGTATGGAACGGTCACGCAGCGGCCAAACCTGATCGCCGGCATCAACCCTTGCACTTCCGGTTCGGTGCAGAGCCGCATCGGCAGCGTCGGCAGGCAGAGCTACTTCAATGCGGCGGCGTTCTCAACGCCCGCACAGGGCGACTTCGGCAACGCTCCACGCACCCTGGCGGCCTGCCGTGCACCGGGACTGCGCACTTCGGATGCGTCTGTCTTCAAGGAGTTTCAGGCAGAGCGCGTGCACTTCCGCTTCCAGGCGGAAGCGGCGAACGTCTTCAACACGCCGGAGTTTGCACTCAATACGAATGGTTTGAGGCTAGGCAACGCGCAGTTCGGCACGGTGAACACCTCCGCCATCAACTTTCCACGCCTGATCTCGCTGGGAGGAAGGATCTCCTTTTAACCAGCACAAAACAGCCACGATGGGGCGCGACGAAAGCCGCGCCCCATCTTCTTTGCACCACGCATCGGTGTCGTGCATCTGAAACTAAGACCAGCTTGCTCGGAGTTTTTCGCAGGCATACACTGAAGCTGTTGTCTTGAAGGAGATCGCCATGGCCACTGCCGTTACCACGCCCGAGATCGTCACCGCGCCCGAAGTTGTCACCGGCGCTGCGCCGACCCAGCCTGTGAACCTGACCGCAGCCGCGCAAGTCAAGGTGAAAGAGATTATGGCAACGCAGGATCCGTTGCCGGCCGGTTTGCGTATTGGTGTAGTCGGCGGCGGCTGCTCCGGCTTTCAGTACTCGATGTCGTTCGAGAATGCGCAGGGCATGATGGACAAGGTCGTCCGCTTCGATGACCTGAAAGTGTTCGTGGACGCGACCAGCGCCATGTACCTGAATGGCTGCACTGTGGACTACGTGGAAACGCTTGAGGCTGCAGGCTTCAAGTTCGAGAACCCTCAGGTGAAGAGCACCTGCGGTTGCGGTTCTTCGTTCTCGGTCTAATCTTCCCTAAGAACACAAAGGCCCGCCTCGGCGGGCCTTTGTACTGTCACTCCGCAAGCCGTGCTGCCACTTGATCGACATCGACGCGAACAGGCCAGCCTGGGATCGTCAAGATACGGTCCGACGTCCACCTCTGCGAACCCTCGCTGTGCACCAAGACGCGTCCAAGGTCTTTCGGATCGAATAACCAAACGCTCGCCACACCGATCTCCACGTAATCTGCAACGCGTTGCTGGATGCGAGCAAAGGTGTCTTTGGGCGAGAGGATCTCAATGCAGAGGAGTGGTGCTGATCGGACCACTCTCTTCGGCTTTTCCTCAGAGCGTGAAAGTACAAGTAGATCTGGAACCGGAAGCGATCTTCTTTTACCTGCAGCCTGCATTCCGGAACGACACGGATGCCCCATCCAAGTGAGGCCGCATCCAGGATCGCCAAGAGTGCGCCCTGCAACTCACTATGCTCGTACTCGCCCAAGTTTCGAACCTCAAGATGGCCATTCACATAGTCCATGTCAGGCCGGTATGACTCACGGATGTACTCCTCAATTGAGACAAAGCGCTCTTCTTCATAAAGCAGAAAGGAAGGCCTGCTCAGAATCGCTTCCACGTCTACGGCAGGAACACTGGCCATGGCAACAGTATGCGCCGGCCAACTGCCAGACTCAACGGTATGCGCAATGCTACGTCTAAAATCGTGCAGGCAGCATGACAGACTTCGTCGTAAAACTCGCGGACGAGCGTGGCCGGGTGCAGGAGCAGACGCACCCTGCGGCAACGGCGGAGGAGCTGCGTTCGCGCTTTACGCAGGCGGGCTACCTCGTCTACTCCGTCAAGCCGCGCGGCATCGCGTCCGGCGGACGCCGCAAGAAGGTCAAGCTGCAGGGCTTTCTCGTCTTCAACCAGCAGTTTGTAACGCTCATCCGTGCCGGCCTGCCGATCCCGGGCTCGCTTGAATTGCTTGCACGCCGGCAGAAGGATGAGAACTTCAAGACGCAGCTTGAGAACGTGGCGGCGCGCGTGAAAACGGGCGAGTCGCTCTCCGGCGCCTTCGATGCGCAGGGTGGCTTTCCGCTCATCTTCACGACGACGCTTCTGGCCGGTGAGCGCTCCGGCAACCTGGAAGAGGTGCTGCAGCGTTACACGGAGTTCCAGCGCATCGCCCTCTCCACGCGCAAGAAGTTAACGTCCGCGCTGGTGTACCCGTCGCTGCTCATCACATTGGTTGTTGGCCTGCTCATCTTCCTGCTTACCTTTGTTGTGCCGCGCTTTGCGCAGCTTTATGACCAGCTGGACGCAAAGCTGCCGGCCATCACTACCTTCATGCTGAGTGTCGGCAACGTGGCGCAGACGTACGGACTGTACATCGCGGGG
>CAXTJS010000033.1:0-20862 GCA_964244605.1 uncultured Terriglobus sp.
GCGGGTCACCGCGGCCGGGCTGCGTCTGGGTGGCGAAGAAGGTCGTCAACTCTTCGAGATTGAGCTTGCCGTCGTGGTTTGTATCGATCGCTTCAAACTGCTTCTGCATGCGGTCCGGCGACTCGGCTTTGCTGAGCGAGCCGTCCTTGTCGGTGTCCCACTCGTCGAGCATGTGCGCGGCACGCTCACCCGGCGTCTGCTGCCGGATGCGCATCTCCTGCGGCTGCAGGATGCCGTCGGCGTTCGTGTCCAGACCCTTGAGTGCGCCGGTGGCGCTGGCGAGTTCGGCTGAGCTCAGCACGCCGTCATGGTCGATGTCGATCGCGTTGATGAGCGGGTCCATGCGCATCACGCCATCAGCGCCATTCCGGCCCAGCGGCCGACCCTTGGGGCCGCTCTGCGCCCTTGCCAACGCCTTGATCTCGTCTGCGGTCAGCTTGCCGTCGTGGTCCGTGTCGCCGCGCTGGAAGATGGGCTGCATGCGGTCGGGCAGCTCGTCCGCCGTGAGCACGCCGTCGCCGTTCTTGTCCATCGACAGCAGCAGCTGCACTATGTCGGCACCGCCGCCGCTCTGACGGTCCGGCTGCTGCGGCAGGAACTCGTCCGCGGAGAGGGTGCCGTCATGGTTGCGGTCAAGCTTTAGCAGGGAAGCCGTGGCAGCCTGGATTTCGGCGGCGGAAAGGGTGCCGTCCCCGTCCGTATCGAGGGCCTGCAGAACGAGGCGGGGTTGCGGCTGCTGCGGACCGCCCTGTGCATGCAGGGTCAGGCCGGAGAAAGGCACTCCCGCCAGCGCGAGAGGCAGTGCAAGGTACTTGAATCGGGTCACAGGCTGAGGGTCCTGAGAAGTTGAATGCGGACCAGATGCGTCCTAGTTCGTTGTAAGCGAAAGCTGCTCAAATTTCAAGCGGCGCATTTGCTGCGGTGCGCTAAGCGGGCGGCAGGCCGTCGACGACGGTGACGCCTGCAGGCGGAACGAATCGGAATTCCGTGTCGGGCGCGAGCACGTTTTCCTGCATGGACTGGAAGCGGAAGTCGGTGCTGCTGCCGAGCTCACCGAGACGGAGTCCGCGAATGGTGCCGGTCGCCGAGTCAACCGTGATGGAGATGCTCTGGGTGCGCTGCTCGCCGGCACCTGTCTGAAAGCGTGGCGTGCCGGTCAGCACGGTGCCGCTCTTCTCTTCACTGACGGCGAGGTGGTCGAGTTCCTTCTCCAGCTGCGTGTGCCCAAGCAAAAAGCGCAAGGGAGAACGCAGGTCGTCAAGCTGTTTCGCGGGCAGCCGCTGCGCTTCGGCATCGCCCGGCCTGTAGCTGACGGCGTATTTGCCGTCGAGCACGAAGAGCTTGCCGTCGGCGTAGTTCCAGCGCATGCGGCCGGGCTTCTTCAGCAGCATGGTGCCGCCCTCTTCACGCGTCTGGCCCATGCTGTTGTAGCGCTCCACGAAGGTGGCGCGCAGGCTGGTCAGGTGGTTGTAATGCTTGTCGATGCGCTGCGCCAGCGCGTGCACGTCAGTCTGTGCAGAAGCTGGAACGGCGCTCACGAGGAGCGCCGCTGCTATGAAGAGGGGACGCATGCGCAGGCGTCTTACTGCAGCGGCTGCGTGCAGGAACTACCACCCTTTGGATCGACCTTGATCTGCTGCGAATCGTCAGAGCAGAAGCCGCGATCACCGGTCTTCGAGACCTGCTGCGGTACCGCAGTGATCTCATAGCCGGTGTACTGGTCCTGGTTGTTGACCGTGACCTTGGTGCAGTTGGTGATGGCAAAGACGTAGCCAGCCTTGTTGCCGCTGGCCAGGTCCGCCGGCAAGAGCCCGGCTGCGGCCGGGGTAGGCGTAGCTCCCTTGTCGCCGCCCATGGCACCCATGGAGCACGCATAGCCGTTCTGCGGATATGTCTGCGAATACTGCAGTTCTGCCGCGACAATGGCCCGGATCGAGCCTACGGCGGAGGTCTCATTGCCCTGACGCCGGTAACGCGTGATGTTCGGCAGCGCAATCGTGACGATGATGATGATAATTGACATCACAATCAGCAACTCGATCAGCGTGAAGCCGTCTTCCGGATTCGACTTGCTTCGGTTCTTCAGGAGCATTGGTGTTTCCCCAGCGGTACAGATTGGCAATGGCGGCCGCACCTATTCGACGTTGCTTGCGCGGCTTTGACAACAGGAACTGTATCAGTTCCGTAGCTAGCAGATAAGGTCGTCGCGGGTGACCTCCAGGTCGCCAAGGTTGCCGAGCAGCGTGAGTGAGATCAGGTCTGGCTGGAAGAGCTCGCGCGCAACCCGCTGGATATCGGCAGCCGTCACGCGCTCGACCTCGGCGGTGATCTCGTCGGTCGAGGTAAAGCGGCCGTAGTACATCTGCTGCCGCGCCAGGTTTGACATGCGTGCGGCGGAGCTTTCAAGCCCGAGAACAATGTTGCCCTTGGACTGGTCCTTGGCGCGGAGAAGCTCCTCGTCGCTGACGGGCTCGTCCTTCATCAGCCGCAGCTCCTTCAGGATGAGGCGGATCATCTCGGCGGTCTTCTCGATGGAGGTGCCGGCGTAGATGGAGAGCGTACCGGCGTCGCGGAAGGGCGACATCTCCGAGTAGATGGAGTAGGCGAGGCCTGCCTCTTCCCGCACCGTCTGGAAGAGTCGCGAACTCATGCCGCCGCCGAGGATTGTGTTGAGCATGTACAGCACGTAGCGGTCTTTCGAGTCGACCGGTGGTGCCGGCACGCCGAGGCAAAGCTGCACCTGCTCCAGCGACTTTTTATTGCGCAGGGTGATGTGCGGCGTGACGGTAGGCGCGGCGAACCGTTCTGTCTGGCTGTCGCTTGCGGATAGCTCGCCGAAGTAGCTCTCCACTAGCGCGATCATGCTTTCGTGCTGAAGATTGCCGGCTGCGGAGAAGACCATGTTGGCCGGTGCGAAGCGTGATGCGTGGAAGGCACGCACGGCCACTTCGTCAAAGGCCGACACCGTCTTGGCCGTGCCGAGAATTGAGCGGGCAAGGGGATCGCCCTTCCAGAAGTTGGCCGTGTGGATCTCGTGCACGAGGTAGTCGGGGTTGTCCTCGTCCATCTTGATCTCTTCCAGGATGACGGACTGCTCGCGCTTCACATCGTCGGCGGCAAAGGTCGGGTGCAGCACCAGGTCGGCGAGGATGTCCATCGCGCGCAAGACGTTCTCGTCAAGCACCTTGATGTTGAAGCAGATGGTCTCTTTGCCGGTGAAGGCGTCCAGGTTGCCGCCGATGGCGTCGGTCTCACGGGCAAGCTGCTTGGCGTCGCGAGAGGTGGTGCCCTTGAAGACCATGTGCTCCACAAAGTGGGAGAGGCCGTTCTGCTCCGGTGCTTCATCGCGGGAGCCCGTATTGATCCAGACGCCCATCGAGACGGAACGCATGTGCGGCATGCTCTCGGTGAGCACCATCAGGCCGTTCGGCAGCGTGGTCTGGCGGATGTTGCGGGCGGGTGTTGCGGCAATGGCAAGGTTGGCGTTTTCCGCAACCGGCAGTGTTTCAACCATGAGCCCATTCTACTGGGCCGCTCGTGAAGCTAAAACTCCGTCGCAATCATGACAATGGCGTTGGACAGCGTTCAATGATTAATTGACAACGGTCCGAGAGTTCGTGCTCTCTTTTCTGCCTTTGACACCAAAAGGAACAAACACGTACAGACTAGGATCGCCGCAACTATGTAAACGAGCAGAGAAGAGTCGGCATATCGCGGAAAGAATTTTCTTGCCGAGATGTCCCAAAGGTATTGAAGGATCGTTACGCTGACACCAACAAAGAAGCCCAATGTAGGCTGAGGAGACAACCCTTCTAAGGATAGTAAGTGTCTCCCAAAGAAGGTAAGAAGTCCTGATGCACCGCCAATCACAACTGCAAACAACAGGCCTTCTAAACACAATGAGGCAAACGCTCTGTGCAGATGGACGGCCTGTTCATTAGTAGTGTCGTGAAACACGTAGACAGAGATCGCAGCGACAGGGACAGCCGAGAACAGGATGCCCAACACAAGCGCGACGGATACTCTCCACATCTTTGACCACTCATCCTGACGCATACAGCTTAGATTCTTCCTGAACAGGAAGTCACGCTCGTTTTACTTTTTGACCCGTGCGAGCAGGCCTTGCTCGACCGCTGGCCACTCCGAGTCGATGATGGAGTACCACTTCGTGTCGCGCGAGGTGCCGTCCGGCATGAGCATGTGGTTGCGGAAGGTGCCCTCATAGTGCGCGCCCAGCTTCAGCATGGCGCGTTGCGAGCGCAGGTTACCGTGGTGCGTCTTGAGCGCGACACGGCGCAGGCCGAGTGTGCCGAAGGCATGGCGAAGCTGCAGAAGCTTCATGGTGGCATTCAACGTGGTCCCGCGCAGCTCGGGAGTGATCCAGGTCCAGCCGATCTCGCCGGTTCGGTGGGTGCGGTTCAGGTCCGCGATGCGGGAGCAGCCGACTACTTCTGAGGTGCCGTCCGGGTTGCTGAGCCTCGTCGTCCACACTTGTGTCGAGCCTGTCTCGGCGGTCGCTAGGGCACGTTCGACAAAGCCGCGCAGCAGCTCCGGTGTGGCACCGGACTCGGACATATACGTCCAGGTGCTCTCATCGTGCGTGGTTGCAAGCTGTGGCAGGTGCGCGAGGCTCAACGGCTCAAGGCGAACGCCGAAGCCTTCCAGCACCGGCGTGCTGTTCATTGGGAGACTGTTTCCGGCAGCGGCGGACGGCCAAGCTGGGCGAGCTGCAGCACGGCATCGCCGACATGGTCGTAGTCGTGTCGCAAGAGCTGGCCCTCGTGCACAAAGCTGTCCGTAATTGGCTTGATCCCACGGCGTGACACCGCGTCCAGATCGGCCGTGATGGGCGCCTGGCCCTCCAGCGCGTAGCGGTCGAGAAGATCGGGGGAGATGGCTCCTGTGTTGATCAGCGCGTAGTCGAAGATGCGCGAGCCGCAGTGCTCCTCAATACGCTGCAGGTGCTCTGACGCGGTGAGGCCGAGCGATTCGTTGGCCTGGGTCATCAGGTTGCAGACGTACACGCGCGTAGCTTTTGAAGCGGCAAGCGCCTCCGGGATGCCGCGCACCAGCAGGTTCGTGATGAGCGAGGTGAAGAGCGAGCCGGGGCCGATGGTGATGAGGTCCGCTTCCGCGATGGCATCCAGTGTCTGCTGCAACGGCGGCGCATCCGCAGGCTCAAGGCGCAGTTCGCGAATGGTGCGGCGGGAGCCGGTGATGCTGGTTTCGCCTTGCACCAGCGAGCCGTCGTCCATCAGCGCGGAGAGGCGTACGTCGGTGTTGGTGGCAGGGAAGATCTGGCCGCGCGCCGCGAGCACCTGCGACGACATCTGCACGGCCTGCGCAAAGTCGCCGGTGATGTGCGTGAGTGCGGCCAGAAAGAGGTTGCCGAATGAGTGGCCTGCGAGGCCGCTGCTGCCGTTCTCACTCGCAGCTGTTGTCTCCGGAAAACGAAACTGGAAGAGCCGCGACAGCAATGACTCGTCCTCGGACAGGGCAGCGATGCAGTTACGCACGTCGCCCGGCGGCAGCATGCCAAGGTCGTTGCGTAGGCGGCCGGACGAGCCTCCGTCGTCGGTTACGGTTACGACGGCTGTGAGTTGCGAGATCAGGTAGCTGTGCGTCGCGGACGTATCCGTGGAGAGCACCGGCTTGACGTGGCGTTTCAGTCCACGGAGCAGGGTGGACAGCCCGGTTCCGCCACCAATTGCGACAACCTTCATCTGCGTTGGCTCCGGGTAAGGACTGCATCTGTCCTGCGGCTTAGCTACTGCACTCCTGAAGCTGAGGCAGCAAGAGCTTTGTGGCGGAACTCCCTCAGGGGCTAAAGCCCTGCGCACTCGACGAGATTTATGGCACGGCTAAAGCCGTGCCCCTCCGAAAGATTTCGCGCCGTGCCGAAACGCTTTGCCGTGCCGAAACGCTTTGCCGTGCCGAACGCTTTGCCGTGCCTTGACACCTGAGTTGGAGCTCTTTATGCGTCGGGGTAGAGCAGCTCCGTGAAGCGGGGATCGTCCGCCATCTCCTGCAGGTCCGAGTCGGACCGGGCGAGAATGCGGTTCTTCCCATTCAGGCGGATGGCCTCGGTCAGCTTGTCCAGGCAGGTTTGCGCGTCGCCGGTCATGGACGCGATCACGGCGAGGCCGTAGAAGGCGTAATCGGCTGCTTCGTTGCCGCTCAGGATTTCGTTCAGGTGCTCTTGTGCGTCCTCATAGCGGCCGTCGTTCAACAGCGAGATCGCATAGTCGTACTGCTCCTCAGGGCTGGCAAAGGCGGCGTCGGGCTTGTTTGCACGCGCGATGCACGCGGAGAGGTACATACGGATACGATCCGTAAACTCCGGTGGTGCTTCGGCAAGCAGCTTCTTGAGCGCCGGGTGAGCGGCGGTGTAGTTGCCCTGTTGCATGAACGTGACGGCGGTCTGGTAGTCCGACAAAATCTGCTGCCGGTTGCCGTCTGTTGCGGGCACTACGGTTCCAGCCAGCGTGCGGGGCAGCTTGGCTGAGGTGGCTTTTCCTGAGGTCTTTGAGGGGCGAACGGGAGCTTTTGCTGCAGGCATCTTGGGGCGTTCCTGTGGGGTACTGCTTGGCCGACCCGTGATTCCGGGGTCTGCCGAGAGATGAATCGCTCGTGTTTGGGTTATACGCATGGACAACACCGTGGTCAAGCAACCTCTTGCAAGTCAAGCCCTGCGCTGGTATGTCAGCGGCGCGGTGCTGCTTTGCCAGCGCGGTAGACCACCGGGTTCAGTTCAGGATCGTTGTACATCTTGAACTGGCGATACTGCTGGAAGCGCCGTGTGCCTGCTTCCAGCTCGCCCCACAACTGGGACAGGCAGCCGGCCAGATCATCTTGCTGTTCCAGAAGAATACGGTGGCGGTCAGTGTTCTTCGCGCGATGCACGGGGTCGACGTCGGCCCGTTGCACCTCCTCTGCGGTGTGGAAAACCTTGAGCGAGAGGATCGAGAGCCGGTCAAGCATCTGGCCAGGAGTTTCCGAATGCAGCGGCACGGTTGCTCCTACAGTCGGAGTCGCCGGGAGCGTTTTCAGCAGGGTTTCGTCGATCTGCTCGATGGTGTCGTTGCGACACTGGTTCTCGGCGTCGATGCCGCGCTTGACGCTTGCGATGCGTGCGTCATCCGCAAGGGGATCGCGCGCAAGGTCTTCCAGGTGCCACAGCCGGAAGTTTGCGGCGTGCAAGCCTTCCAGCAGATCGTCTGCGACAAGCGCCGGTTCAACCTCGTGCCACTGCCGCGTCCGTTGCGCCAGGCGCTTTACGGTGCTTCTCGCATCGCGGCACGCCTCCACCACTGCGTCGGATCGGCTGCTGATGTCTTGTAGCATGGTCACGCATGAGTGTAACGGGCGACGAATGGCAGGTGCACGTCGACCCGTTCGTGAAGCGGGTGCTGGTCTTCCGCCTCGGCAGCCTTGGCGACACGGTCGTGGCGCTGCCCAGCCTCCATCTGATCGCCCGGGCTTTCCCGAATGCGGAGCGGCGCATGCTGACCAACGTCCCGGTGGACGCGCGCGCGCCCGCAGCGGCCGCGGTGCTGGGCGGTTCCGGCCTGATCCACAGCTACGAGCGCTACCCGGTCGGGACGCGTAGTCCCGCTCGCCTGCTTGCGCTACTCGGGCGTCTGGTACGGTTCCGCCCCGAGGTCGCCATCTACCTGAAGGAAGACACGGCGCTACGGACTGTGCGTCGCGATGCGCTTTTTCTGCGATGCACCGGCGCTCGCCGTCTTGTCGGGCTGCCTGTGTCAGAGGACGCAGCCGGGCAAATTGAACCGGACGGCAGCTATGAGCCGGAAACTCAGCGGCTGCTTCGGTACCTGACGGAACTGGGACGTGTGCCGCTAGACGACCCGGCGGCATGGGACCTGCGGCTTACGGATGCGGAGCGGCAGAAAG
The DNA here is from genome assembly GCA_964244605.1 of uncultured Terriglobus sp. Taxonomy (GTDB): domain Bacteria; phylum Acidobacteriota; class Terriglobia; order Terriglobales; family Acidobacteriaceae; genus Terriglobus. The sequence continues at coordinate 7,915 of CAXTJS010000033.1, forward strand.
CGGGTGAGGTGCTTGCGCTGCTGCAGTCTGAGCCCTACTTCGCGGTGAGCGTCGGTACCAAAGTGCAGGCGAAGAACTGGGGCGTCGACAACTGGCGGTCGCTGCTGCAGTCGCTGGCGCGGCAGTACCCCGGGTATGGCCTGCTGCTCGCCGGAGCACCCGAGGAACGTGCCGCAAGTGAGCGTGTTGCTGAGGCATGGAAGGCTATGCAAGGTGCAGGCGCGGTCGCGAATGTATGCGGAGAGCTTTCTCCGCGTGAGAGCGCCGCGGCCTTTACCGGCGCGCGCGCGTTCCTGGGTCACGACAGCGGTCCCATGCACCTGGCGGCAGCCGTCGGTACGCCGGTGGTTGCCCTGTTCAGCGCACGCAACAAGCCACGCACGTGGTTTCCCGTGTGTCCGGCGAGCCGCGTGCTCTACCACCGCGTGGACTGCTGGGGCTGCGGTCTGGACGTGTGCCGCAGCCAGCGCCGCAAGTGCCTGCTGTCCATCACGGTGCCCGAGGTCCTGCAGGCGTTGGAGAGCCTCCTGCAAGAAGATATGCTGCGAAGGAACGTGCCGCCGGCTGACGATGCTGCCTGAACTCTCCAAAACGCTTGCCCTGCTCGAGACCGGCTTTCGCCGGCTGCGCGTGCTGGTCGTGGGTGACGTGATGCTTGACCGCTATCTCGTCGGCGACGTGCACCGCATCTCGCCGGAGGCACCGGTGCCTGTGCTGCGGCAAAGGGAGCAGTATGACCGTGCAGGCGGCGCGGCCAATGTGGCGATGAACCTGGCCGGGCTTGGCGTTGAGGCTGTGCTCTGCGGACAGATTGGCGATGACGTTGAGGGCCGCAAGCTGCGCGACCTTGCCGAGCACGCAGGCGTGGATGCATCGGGCTTGCTCGCCGGCACCGCGCCGACGATCACAAAGACACGCGTGGTCAGCCGCACCCAGCAGCTTTTGCGCGTCGACGTGGAGAGCGCGGTGGCTGCGTCCAATGCAGACCAGGATCGCCTTCAGCAAACCGCCATCGAGGCGCTCGCGGACGTTGCCGCCGTGGTGTTGTCGGATTACGCGAAGGGTGCGCTCACGCCGGAGTTGTGCGTGGCGTTGATCCGAGGTGCTCGCGCTCGCGGCATCCCGGTGCTGGTCGATCCCAAGGGCAAGGACATGTCGCGCTACCGCGGCGCAACTACGATCTGCCCGAACTTGCAGGAGCTGTCCGCGGCGGTCGGCGTGCCGGTGCACGAGGTGGACGAGCTGCTGCGATCCGCTCACAGCCTCATCGGCGATCTCGGGCTCGACTTCCTGACCGTGACGATGAGCGAGCGCGGCATCCGCGTGCTCCGGGCTGGCGGTGCAGACCTGTACTCTCCCGCGAAGGCGCGGGAGGTCTTTGACGTGTCGGGCGCGGGCGACACCGTGATCGCCACACTCGCCGCCTCGCTGGCCGGCAACCTGGGCCTGCCAAGCGCGATTGAGCTGGCGAACCTTGCCGCTGGCATCGTCGTCGGCAAGCTGGGTACCGTGCCGGTCAGCGCGGCGGAGATCGTGCAGCAGCTTACGCCGTCCACGTCGGTCAGCTCCGCAGACAAGGTGGTCGATCGCGGCCGGGCCAAGGCGCGCGTGGACGAGTGGCGCGCCGCAGGGGAGACGATCGTCTTCACCAACGGCTGTTTCGACCTATTACATGTCGGACACATCACGCTGCTGGAGGACTGCCGCCGCTTCGGCAGCAAGCTGGTGGAGGCAATGAATACCGATGCTTCCGTGCAGCGGCTGAAGGGGCCGGCAAGGCCGATCGTCGGCGAGGCGGAACGTGCCCGCGTGATGTCTGCCCTAGCCGCTGTGGACATGGTGACGCTCTTCGACGAACCGACACCGCTTGAGTTATTGAAAGTGCTGCGCCCGGGCGTGCTGGTGAAGGGCGGCGACTACACGGTTGAGACGGTCGTGGGGCACGAGCTTGTCGCCTCGTACGGCGGCCGTGTTGAGATCGTGCCTACCGTGGAGGGCTTCTCGACCACGGACATCGTGCGCAAGATCATGGGCGCGCGGAGATAGCGGCGCTCCTCGCCACGAAGTCGTCATTTCGACCGGAGCGCAGCGGAGTGGAGAAACCTGCTGTCTCTTTTAGAGCCGTTGCATCTCCGGGCAAACAGCAGGTTCTCCACTCTGCGATGATGAAGCCATCGCTCCGGTCGAAATGACGACTTCAGGGGCGGGCTGCAAGAAATACACCAGTAGTAAAAGCTCGATCCCGGCGGCGGAAGCCGTGTACTTCACCAGCCGGAAGAACTATCCCCGTGGCTGAAGCGGCAGGAATAAGTCGCACCATTGATGTCGTATCCTAAGGGAGTGAGAGCGTAGCTCAGTTGGTAGAGCATCGCCCTTTTAAGGCGCTGGTCCTGGGTTCGAGCCCCAGCGCTCTCACCACTTCCTTTCTACTCGGTATCGCGACGCGGCTGCAGCGGGATGTAAGGTCCGACGGTCGCATCATGCGCGCGCCGCACGATGTGCGGCGTGATCAGCAGAACAAGATTGCCGGTGACCTTGTCGCTGCTCTTGTTGGTGCCGCCCTGGAAACCCGGAAGTTCGCTCAGTCCGGGGATGCCGCTGACCGCATAGCTCTCGCTTCGGTTCACGTTGCTGGACATCAGCACGGTCTCACCATCTTTCATGGACAGCGTGGACGAGAACTGCCGGCTGGCGAGTACAGGAATGCCATTCAGCGCCTGGCCCGAGAGCGCGGAGACCTTCACCTCAAGCTTCATCTCCATCGCACCGCCAAGCTGCACATGCGGCGTGGCGGACACGGTCAGGCCCAGGTCCTCATATTGAATCTGCGGGACCACGGACCCGCTCGAAAGGGAACTGGTGCCCAGGTACTGCGAAAGCAGAGACGCAACGCTGACGCCGTTGACCGTGAGGCCTGCGAGCGAGCTGTTGGTGGAACTCGCAACGTCGCTGAAGAGAGAGGTCTGGATCGGGTAGCGGGTGCCGCTCTTGAAGATTGCAGTGCTGCGGTCCGCAACGCGCAGTTGCAGGTCGTCCAGCGAGCGCGCGTCACTCTGGCGCAGAGCCAGGTTCAGCACGGGAAAGCTGCCGGTGGTCAAACCGACTTCCGTAAGGCCATTGCCAAAGACGAGAAAGGTGTTCTTCAGGGCGGTCGTGGTGCTGATGCCTGCCGCAAAAACAAGGTAGAGAGCAGTCTGCAAGGTGGAGAGATTCGCCGGCAGAACTCCGCTTGCAATCAACTGCTGGATGAGCGATGCGTTCTGATTGACGATGTTTGCAGCTTCGGACTCAACCGAAAAGGCCGAAAGCCCCTGTGGCAAAGTGACGCCCACGTTGCGAACCTTCTCCGTATCGACGCTGTAGAGCTTCACATCGACCATGACCTCGCTGCCGCTGTTCAAGAGGTCGGCCAAGGTGGCGTTGATCGCATTGAGCGTGTCCTCAGGCGCGCGGAGGGCGATGGCACCGAGCTGTGCCTCGACGCTGACCTGCTTCAGCTCAAAGACAGTACGCACCATGGTGGCCGCTTCGTTGATCTGCTCGGCGGAGAAGCCGGGCAGCGGCACCACTTCTTCGAGCAGGCGCTCAAAACGCGTGCGGTTTGCGGCGGTGTCTCCCGCGACCACAAAGGAGTGCTCGTCCAGTGGTGTGGTGAAGGTGTTTGAGAGCATGCCGAAGACGCGCGACGCCGTTGCGTAGTCCACGTCATCCAGGTCGATGCGGACCTGCTTGCCGGCAAGATCCGGGTCGGGCACGGCACGCAGGCCATAGGCCGCAGCGATGGTCTGCGCCAGGGTTCGGATGTCATCACGCGCGTGAAAGCTATGCGTGCCGGGCTGTGGCTGAAGTGTGATGGCACCCGCGAGCTGGATGTGCTGCCGCGCGCCGGGCAGGCTTAAGCCTCTCGTCACCGGGGCCGTGATGCCAGGTTCGTGCTGCAGTACGCGCGGGTTTTGCGCATCGATACCGCGCGCCTCTGCCATCAGCCGGTCGGCCTCTTCCGGGTGCATGGGCCGGGCTGCCGCGGACGCCTGTACGAGGTGCGTGATGCGATGCTCCTGCGCGAGCGCGACAGCGCGCAGGTACTCGCCTCGATTGGGGTCGAGCACCAGCGCCCTGGCAAAGGTCTGCTCGGCGGTATCGAAGCGGCCTGCTTCCAACTCCTTCGCGCCACGGAGGTAAAGGCGCTCAGCCTCGGCACTGTGCTTTGCGGTGACGGGCATGTGGATGCCCGGCTCGGTCGCCTTGAGCGGTACGTCCTGGGCAGCGGCGCGGGTTTGCGTCAGCAGCACACACCACAGCAGCAGCGCAGCACACAGGGCACGGCTGTATGGCTGTGAGGGGGCTGGCATGCTACGAGTTAGACGGGCGCGCCGAGCTAGAGCATTCTGCCTGCAGGTAGATCCCGAAAAGACGGTGATCGCGTCAGTTTTCACCAAGAAAACTGACACACTTCAGACCTTTCCGGCACCACAGGAGCAGGCAAGATGGTCTATCGGGCGCTGCTGATGGACTGCACCTTCGCCAGGCGCTCGCTGCGCGGCGGCCGCTTCATGCCGTTGCGGATTTGTGCGGTGTCCAGGTCCAGCTCGGCGAGGGTGCGGCTGAGCGTGTTGCGGTGCATGCCAAGCTCGTTCGCGCTCTTGCACTGATTGCCGCGGTTGTTCGTGAGCACGTGCAAGAGGAAGCGGCGTTTGAACTCGCGAACGCCCTCATCGTACGAGATGCCGTTCGACTGCATCTGCGCTACCAGCATGTCCAGTTCACGCCTCACTGTGTCTCCCCTTCAGCGGTTGTTCGTGGTGCGGTAGAGCTCGATGGCTTCGTAAGCGACTGCATCGGATGGCGTGTGGCGGGAACGTAAAGTGACTCCGCGCCAGCCGACAGCCGCTCTCCGATGTCCCTTGGCATGACGAAGGATATCCCATGCGCGGCTGTTCGCAAATAGGGAAGAAGCACCGAATCGCGGGCAAACGGCAGCAGCGGTAGGAATGGCGCGGCGGGCACCATCACCGCCGCAATCAGCAGCACGGCACGCGTTGCGCCGAACAGGGCTCCGCCCAGCCGGTCAAAGATGCCCAGGCCTACGGCCTGGCACGCGCTGCGCAGCACGCGTCCCAGCAATGCCGCGGTCAGGTACGAGGCCGCAACAATCCCGAGAAAAGCGATGACGGATGCAACGGTGGCGGGGTGAATCCATTGCGTGAGCCAGCGAGCTAGTGTAGCGCCATACCAGGCTGCGAGCAGGATGCCTGCGACGACACCGGCCAGCGAAATGACAGACCGGATGAGCCCGCGCAGGAAGGCGAGAAAGGCGCTCGCGGACACAAGCAGCAGCAGCGCCCAGTCCAGGGGATTGAGCACGGCGAAGAACGCGGGCATAGCGGCCGCGTGATGCGTCGTGCTCCCCACGCCGGCGACCATGCTAGTCGAGGACCAGTTCGTGGCCGGTCAGCAGTGCAAATGCCTGCAGATACTTGGCCCGTGTCTCCGCCACGACCGAGTCGGGCAGCGCCGGGGCGGGCGGCTGCTTGTTCCAGTGGATGCTCTCCAGGTAGTCGCGCACAAACTGCTTATCGAAGGACGGCTGTGCGCCACCGGGCCGGTAGCCTTCCGCGAGCCAGTAGCGGGACGAATCTGGCGTGAGCACCTCGTCGGCGAGAACGAGTGTCTGATCCGCCCGGCTCTCGCTTATGCTTTCGGACGCGTCGGGCACAAACCCGAACTCAAACTTGGTGTCTGCAAGCAAAAGGCCCTTTGTCTCGGCGTGTTTGCTGGCGGCTTCGTAGATCTTCAATGTCAGGGAGCGCAGCCGTTCCCCAAGCTCGCCACCCACCATGCTGACCACCGCGTCAAAGCCGATGTTCTCGTCATGGCCGGTGTGGTTCTTCGCCGCCGGGGTGAAGATGGGCTCGGGCAGGCGATCACTCTCGCGCAGGCCTGCCGGCAGCGGAATGCCGCATACCGCACCCGTCTGCTGGTAATCCGTCCAGCCCGAGCCGGAGAGATAGCCGCGCGCCACGCACTCCACGCCGATCATCTCTGCGCGCCGGACCAGCATGCTGCGGCCGCGCAGCGCACCCGCATGTTGGCGAAGCTCAGGCGGGTACGCACTGACCTCTGCCGTGATCAGGTGATTGGGTACCTGCTCCCGCAGGTGGTCAAACCAGAAGAGCGAAAGCTGCGTCAGCACCTTGCCCTTGTCCGGGATGAGGCTGCCCAGCACGTGATCGAAGGCCGAGATGCGGTCAGAGGCGACAAAGAGCAACCGGTCTTCGCCGACCGCGTACAGGTCACGCACTTTGCCGCTGAGTACATGCGGCAGGCCGGTTCCGTGAGTGACGTTCTGAACCATGCACCCAGTGAAACATGGCAAAGCTTTGCTGTTACATCAGGCTTCACGAGCGCACCTAATTGAATATCGGTTACGCACGGGCGTACTGGTCTGCTGCTTCACGCAGTACTCGTGTGAGCCGCATCATGGCACGGTCATCTCTGGTTACTTGAGCAAACTTGTGACGAGAGGGAACGACGATCTGCCTGGCAGAACTTTCCCACGGGTACTCGGAGTTGTCTGGTCTTGATCCCTCTTCGTGACATGCCGGAGCAAGCAACTCGATTTGTCTGGCCAGAACCCGAATCGACTCTACCTCCCAGCTATCTCTTTCTTTCTTCGCCTGCACGCGGGCCAGCAAGATTCGGGCAATTACGGGGAACACAGTCGCGATATAACTATGTACCCTCCGTACTTCGTCATGGCCCTGGAGGCTCAGGTGTGCCTTGCATACCTTTTCGGCTGCCATTTGCAGGTGGTGAAGGTAGTGGCACTCCGGCAAAGCACTTCTCTTAAGCAGGTCCATCGCTTCCAGATCAGACTGTGCCTGTGTCGCATATGCACGCGACCACGCTATGTCTTGTTCTGAAGGCTCACTGCGCTGCAAGACGAGATCCGACGGTAAGCTCTTGGCCTCGCACCGAGATAGGTCTTCGCTTGTGCATCTGCCACTCTCGAGGAGATAACTCTATGATGATCGAGGCATAGGGAACACCACGCGCCTCATCCGGACGGAAGTAGACAGGTTCAATGCCGCGCTCGATGATGCCCTCCACTACCTCAAGGAGTTTGATCGGCGTGTCGGCTCTCTCGTCTTCCTCTTCCAGAAGGTAAACCTCTGCAACAGCACTATCTACGAGCACGTGCGACTCTGCCATTTTTCTAGCTACGTCCAGTTTGCTCTCGGCGATCGGCATACAAGGTCTCCTATGGGCAATCTTAAGCGACCCGTCGTTCCGCCCGGTTCATGTTGACCGACACGATCTTCGACACGCCCGGCTCCTGCATGGTGACGCCGTAGATCACGTCGGCCTCACCCATGGTGCGCTTGTGGTGCGTGATGACGACGAACTGCGTGTCCTTGCTCATCTCGTGCAAGAGGCGTGCGAAGCGCCCGACGTTGGTCTCATCGAGCGGCGCGTCCACTTCGTCGAGCACGCAGAAAGGGCTGGGCTGAAACTCGAAGATGCCGACCAGCAACGACAGCGCCGTCAGTGCCTTCTCTCCGCCTGAGAGCAGCAAAACGTTTTGTAGCTTCTTGCCGGGGGGTGATGCGACCAGGTCGATGCCGCTCTCTGCCGAGTTCTGCTCGTCTGTCAGCTTCATGAAGGCCTGACCGCCTCCGAACAGCTTCGTAAAGGTATCGGCGAAGTTCTTGTTGATGATGGCGAAAGCCTCGTCGAACTTGGTGCGGCTGATCTCGTCAATTTCCTTGATGGAAGCCTGCGTGTGACCGATGGAGTCCATCAGGTCTTTACGCTGACCTTCCAGGAAGCCGTGCCGCTGCGAGGCTTCGGCGAACTCCTCAAGCGCCATCATGTTCACGGGGCCCATGGCTTCGAGCTTGCCCTTAAGCGTGCGCGTCTCGGCATCGGCTGCGGCCAGCGGCTCGGCTTCGGTGAGCCGCGCGACAGACTCGTCTGCACGCAGAGCGGATGCTTCCACGTTCAGGTCCTGCAGTGCCTGTGCCTCAAGGTGCTCGATGTCGCTGCCCAGCTTGGCAAGCTTCGCCTGCAGCGTACTGCGCTGTTCCCGAAGGGCATCGGTTTCGGCACGCAGCGATCGCAGGGCGCTGTTCTTTTCCTGCACTTCGGCGCGCAGCGAAGATGCCTCCGCGGAAAGCCGGGCGACATCGCCGGTGAGCTGTTCGCGCGCGGCAACCAGCTCAGTGTGCTGCGCGGCAAGCGTCGTATTCTCTTCCTCACGGCGCGCCTGCTCTGCTGTGTTGGCAGCGATCTGCGATTCGAGTTGCTGCTGCCGTTGGACCTGCGCATTCTGCATGCGCTGGTTCTGCTCAAAGTTTGACGAGGCGTTGCGGCGGCGCTCCTCCAGCCCGGCCAGCGCGGCGGCTGCTGCCGAAGCTGCGGCCTGCACCTCTTCACGCTGGCGGCGAAGTTCGTCGATGCGTAGCACCGCGTCGTTCACCCGCAGGTCAATCGCTTCACGTTCCGCGGTAAGCCGTGTGGCCTCTTCCTGCTTGCGCTCGATCAAGTCTTGCTTCTGCGCGCGTGCATCGCGGTTGCGCTCGGAGTGTAGCTGCCAGTCGGTCAGCCTGCGCTCGATGCGTGCTGCCTCCGATTCCATCTGCCGCAGTGCGGCACCGCTGTTCGCGGCCTCACGCTCGGCATCGCGGCGTTCGTTCTGTTTGCCTTCGAGGGCGTGTTGCGTCTCCGCAATCTGCTTGCTCAGAACGCCCACCGAGAGGTCGGTCTTTGACAGTTCTGCCTGCACCGACTCGAGCTTCGCCTGGATGTCGCGAAGCTCGCGCTTGAGCGCCAGCGGACCTTCGCTGCGGGCTTTGCCCCCTGTGACCGTGACGTTATGGAAGGTCTCACCGGTGGGCGCCAGAAAGAACGCCTCAGGATTTTGTAGCGCCATGGAGCGTGCTGTGTCGCTATCAGGGGCGATGAAGCCCTCGCGCAGCTTGGGCAGAATCACTTCCAGCGAGCGGCCAAAGCCGTTGAGCACGCGGATACAGTTCTTCAGCGGCTGCACGCGATCGATATTCTGCGTGGCGCGGCTCGCCATGCCTGCGGCGAAGGGGAAACCGGTCTGTGCGTTCTCCTCATGCACGAGGAAGGTGGCTCTGCCGTCGACGTTGCCCTTGAGCATGTCGATGCCGCGGTCCGCAGAGTCCCAGTTCTTCACGACGATGTAGTTCAGCTCCTCGCGCAGGAACTCATCAACGACGGAGCCGTACTGGTCGTCGACTTCAAGGAAGTCGGCAAGCGTACCAACGGGTGCGACATTTGCGCCACCCTGGTTGGCTTTGAAGATCTTCCGCACTGTCTCAGTCGAGTAGCTGTGATCGCGGATGAGCGACTCCAGCGAGTTCTTGCGGCCCAGCAGCGTCGCCGCTTCCGCGCGCAGATGGTCGCCGCGGCGGCGTGTCTCCATCTCTTCACGACGGCCCGCTTCTAGGTCGAGGCGCAGTTGCGCAATCTCTGCTTCCAGCCGCTTTAGCCGGTCGGTCACGCTCTCAAAGCTGAGCGAGACCTGTCCGCGCTGTTTGCCGAGGGCGTCTAGTTCCTGCCGGGCAGACTCGCTTTCGGTGACCAGGCGTTGCGCGTCGCGATCAAGCCCGGCCAGCGACTCGGCCGCCTGCGCCTCTTCGCGGTGCAGCTGCGAAATGCGGCCTATCAACTGCATGCTCTGGTGGCGTCCCTGCGATGCCTCGCGGTCAGCGTTGTTGACCTGCGCTTGCGCCTCTGCCGCTTCGCGCTGTTTGGTCTGCGCAGTCTCACGCGCTGCTGCGGTGTCCGCTGTGGCAGTTTCCAGGAAGAGCTGCAGCCCATCGCGGTCGGCCGCGAGCGCTTCGATCTGATGACGCACCTGCGCCAACTCGTCCTTACTGCTGGCGACGCGCGCGGCAAGGTCGCTGACGCGCTCGGTGTTCGAGTGCATGCGCGCGCCAGCCCGTTCGAGTTCGACGCGCGTCTCGTTCACACGGCCGTTCGCGTGCCGAAGCTCTTCATCAAGTTCATAGCCGCGTGCGACTGCCGTTGCGTGTGCCGCTTCCATCTGCTCAAGAGCGGTTGCCTGTGAGTCGATGCGGCCGCTCAGGTCTGCCACCGTGGTGCTGGTCGCAGCTTGATCCTCATCCATCTGCGCGAGGCGGCTGCGCAGCACAACGCGCAGCTTACTGCGTAGTTCGTCGCGCATTTCGCCATAGCGCTCGGCCTTGGCGGCCTGGCGCTTGAGCGAGGCCATCTGCCGCGTGACTTCCTCGAAGATGTCGTCGACGCGTGAGAGGTTCTGCTTCGCCGCTTCGAGCCGTAGCTCGGCGAGCCGCTTCTTCGTCTTGAAGCGCGTGATGCCGGCGGCCTCTTCGATGATGGAGCGCCGGTCGAGCGGCTTGGACGAGAGCAACTGCCCGATGCGCTCCTGCCCGATGATGGCGTAGTTCTCGCCGGAGAGGCCAGTGCCGAAGAAGATGTCCTGGATGTCGCGCAGACGGCACAGCTTGCCGTTGAGCAGGTACTCCGAGTCGCCAGAGCGAAAGAGGCGGCGTGTGACCGTGATCTCACCGGCGCGGACGGGCGCGCGGTTGAACTTGCGGCGGCGAATACGTAGTACGACGGGATTGGCCGCGCTTTCGGCAGCAGCGGCGCCCTCTGTCGGCTCCTGCGAATCTGCGAGGACCTCATCGGCTTCTTCACCGGGCTGTGCGGGCCCAGGCTGTGCCTCGGCAACGGCTGCTTCCGTTGCGTCCGCTGCAACTCGGCGTTCCGCGGCTTCGTCCCAGTCGTTCACGGCAAGTGAGCTAATTGAGACGGGCTCGTTCGCATCATGCCCGTCGTAGACTTCCGGGTCGACCAAAGTTAACGACACCTCAGCCATGCCGGTGGGCTTCCTGTCGCGCGTGCCGGCAAAGATGACGTCCTCCATCTTCACGCCGCGCAGGCTTTTGGCGGATTGCTCGCCCAGTACCCAGGTAATCGCGTCAGAGATGTTCGACTTGCCGCAGCCGTTTGGGCCGACTATGGCGACAATGCCGTTGCCGGAAAGCTGCACATCCGTGCGGTCGCAGAACGACTTGAATCCGAGAATCTGAACGCGTTTGAGCTTGAGCACAGCACCCCCACGCACGGCCGCCCTGTCTTGCGAAGCAGCGCGCTCTGCGCACTCTAAGGCTATTGCCCGGTGCGGTTGGAATCAAGGCAGCACTGCTACCGTTGTGGATAAGCCGGAGTGAAACCCAACTTGGAGGGCCAGCCACTCACATACCGGTGAGTGCATGCCGCATTGCTGTCTGTAGCACGCAACTGAGTTTCAGCACAGCACAGATGGCTTCTGCCGAGGCATGCTCGACGTGCGCAGGGGCAGCGAGCGTGGTGCGCAGGGGCAGCGAGCGTGGTGCGCAGGGGCAGCGAGCGTGCCGCAGCATTGCAAAAGAAGCGACACCTGTTACATTGCTTGCATCGTATCGCTGTATCCGGACGGGCAATGTTTCCGGGCAAAGGCAAGCGATACATTTTGTACCAACACAGGGAGTGTTAGATGAAGAAGGCAATCTTAGCCTCGATGCTTGCGGTTTCCGCGGTGACCGCGTCGTTCAGCCTGGACGCGAGTGCGCAGGCAACTGCTCCGGCGGCAGGCGCGCAGGCCACCACACCGGCCGCAGGCGGCCAGGTTCAGCTGTCCCAGCCTGAGTACAACGCGTACAACAACGTGACCACGGCAACCGATCCCGCGGCAAAAGCGGCGGCGGCCGAGACCTTCCTCACACAGTTTCCGCAAAGCAGCGTCAAGAGCGCCGTGCTTGAGCAACTGATGCAGGCCTATGGGCAGGCCAACAACGTGCCTAAGGCTCTGGACGCAGCTGACCGTCTGCTTGCCGCCGACCCCAACAACTTCTCTGGCCTCTTCCTCGAGACCTACCTGCTGAAGAATCAGGGCGACACCAGCACTGACCCGTCCGCTCGCCAGGCAAGCTACGCCAAAGCGGCGACCTTTGCCACACGCGGCCTGGCGGCAACCAAGCCCGCCAGCGCGGACCAGGCCCAGTTCGACCAGTTGAAGACGCGCGCCACGCCGACCTTCTATAGCGCTGTCGGTATCGACGCCATCCAGAAGAAGGACTACGCGGGTGCCATCACGGCCTATACGGCGGAGCTGAAAGCCGTGCCGGAAGACCAGACCAAGCAGCCCGGGCCCATCCTGCAGGACACCTACTACCTGGGCACGGCTTACTATCAGTCCACGCCGCCGGATTATCTCAGCTGCACCTTCTACGCCACGCGCGCGGTGAACTTTGCGCCGGATCAGTTCAAGGGGCAGTTCCAGCCGGTCGCCACGTATTGCTACAAGAAGTACCACGGTGGCGATGACGGCTATGACGCCATCAAGACCGCGGCATCGCAGTCGCTCATCATGCCGGATAGCCTGAAGACCTCCGTCAAGCCGGCACCTACGCCCGCCGACCAGGCGACCCAGGTGCTTGCGGCTGACGTGCAGAGCGGCATCGAGAAGGCCAACATCGCTGATCGCATGTTCGTTATCCAGAACGGCACGTCAGACCAGGCTGATCAGGAGTTCAATCCGATCAAGGGCAAGGAAGCCAAGATCTCGGGTGTAGTTGTCGCGATCAGCGGCACCGATTTACAGCTTGCCGTCTCGGATGATTCCAAGCAGGCAAACCCGAAGGTTGCTGATGTGGACGTAACGCTCAAGGAAGAGCCGAAGACGGCACCCGCAGTCGACGCCACCGTGGACGTGGTCGGCACCTTCGATAGCTACACGCAGAAGCCGCTCACCCTGAAAATGACCGGTGGTGAGATTCAGGCGAAGACGAAGGCTGCACCGGCCAAGGCTGCTCCCGTGCGTCGCGCTCCGGCACGCCGTCGCTAGAACGGACGTAATTAGAAGAGGCGGGCCAAGTGGCCCGCCTCTTC
>CAXTJS010000034.1:0-8305 GCA_964244605.1 uncultured Terriglobus sp.
GACCCCAACGAGTTCATGTCGACGCTCAAGATCGACCTGTACCCTGAGGAGGTCTACACCTTCACGCCCAAGGGCAAGGTCGTCGTGTTGCCCAAGGACGCCAGCCCCATCGACTTCGCCTATACGATCCACACCGAAGTCGGCCACACCACGGTAGGCGCAAAGGTCAACGGCCGCATCGTGCCGCTGCGCCACCGCCTGCGCAACGGCGACATCGTTGAGATCACCACGCAGGCCGGCCACACGCCCTCACGCGACTGGCTCACCTTCACCAAGAGCAGCCGCGCCCGCAACAAGATCAAGCACTGGCTCAACGAGCACCAGCGCGAACGCGCCATCGAAATCGGCCGCAAGCTGCTCGAACGCGAAGCCCGCAAGTTCGACGTTTCGCTCAAGAAGCTCAACGCCGCCGACTACACCCGTGTCGCCAACGACTTCGGCCTGGGCGGCGAACAGGACCTGCTCAGCGGCATCGGCTTCGGCAAATACTCCGCCCGCCAAACACTCAACCGCCTCGTCCCCGGCAGCACCGCCCCCGGCAACGAGCAAGCTGGTGCGGCGACGGAAAAGGGTGCCTCACCTTCACCGACAGCTTCATCGTCGGTTAAGGTGGGATCCACCTCCGCCGCCGCCTCCGAAGCCGCCCGCCTCGTCTACTTTTCCAAGGGCTCCGACTCACTCCAGGTTGAAGGCCAGGGCGACCTGCTCATCTACCGCGCACGCTGTTGTAACCCCATCCGTGGTGAAGAAATCGTCGGCTACGTCACCCGCGGCAAGGGCGTCGCCGTCCACGCCCGCACCTGCAGCAACGTACAAAACCTGCTCTACGAGTCCGACCGCCGCATCCAGGTCGAGTGGTCCCCCACCCCGTACGATCTGTCGAAGCAAAACGGCAGCGGCAAGCAGTCGAAGGCAAAACAAAGCGGCGAAGCCGCACCTTCAACCGTTCCACTTTCCACTTCGAACTACAAGCCGACCCGCTACCCCGTCCGCCTCGTCATCACCTGCGACGACCGCAGCGGCATGCTCAAAGAGCTAACTGCCATCATCTCCGACGACGACACCAATATCCGCTCGGTAGACACCGTCCGCAACACAGACGGCACCACCGCCAACGTAGAGTTCGTCGTAGAAACCCTGGACCTAAGCCACCTCACCAAACTCACCGCCGACCTGAAACGGGTACCAGGCGTAAGAGAGGTGCACCGGGTCAGTAAGGTGTAATCGATGGCTATTTCTATCAAGCAACTGGTTTTACTTAGCCCTGAACGTTTTGAAGACTTAGTGTTCCATACACTCAGGCGAAAGTACCCTGGCGCCGAGATCTTCAAGGTAGACGGAGCAGGAGGTGATGAGGGAATTGATACCTTCAGCGGACAACTGTCCCAAGGTCCTGCCATTTGGCAGGCAAAGGCATTCTCTCGATTAGCTGCTACACAACGGAAGCAAATCAAGGCTTCGTTTGAGCGAGCGCTGGGTCACCGACCATGCTGCTGGACCTTGTGCATTCCAGTAGATCTCCGAACTAACGAGCATCAATGGTTCCAAGACATCATAGTTGGTGCAAGTGCTTCAACTCTGACATGCAAACTTATGCAAGGATCAGATTTCATCGCAGCGCTGAACGCTGACACCCAGTTGAGAGACAGCTTCTTTCCTAACGATCTATTATCCAACGCGCTCTCCCTTCGCGATTCTGCTCTGAGCATAAGCTCAGCGTCACTTGCAACGAAGCAACAGTTTAGTGTTGCGACTGCAGAATCATTTCTTGAAAACTACAGGCAATTAGATCCCCGGTTTGACGCGTTAGCGATGATTGGAGGCTCAGCGAGAGCTTTCACTTCTGTTAAGGTTCCCAATTCCGTATTCCAAATGCAAGATCAAGGTTTACGAATCGATTTTGTACCGCGCGAACCGACGGAGTATGCGCTTGATCCCTTGAGGATTAGCTTTGCCCTCTCGCAAAACGTGTCAGATCGGCTCTCCGAAGCCCTAGACTACGGAGTTTCCATCTCGCTCCCACGCGGCTCGATGCACGAGCTAACATCGTCGTCAGCACTTGTCGACTACTTCTTCAAGAGGATGGACCTCGCCGAAACTGAGCTAGAACTGAGTCCAATTCTTCCTGACATCCCTCCTATATCGCTGACAGTGATTGCAGGTAGAGAAAGCAACGTGATCACTCTAAAGGATTTACTTTTCCGAACCAAGCGGGTCGGAAGAAAGGAAGTAGAAATTTGCTATGACGGACCCGAGCCGATAAGAATATGCATTATCATACCCGCCGTGACGGACATGTCGGCATCGTTAAACTTTTCAGTCGAAGCCGCGGGAGCTCTTATCACCTCGTACGCCCGCGCCCTCAACTTTTTTGAGGTTCTTGAGTCGTCGCGGTCACTTAGTGTTTTTGCGTCCGAAACACAATCTCTTCTCTTGAGTGGAGCGGGAAGCTTCTCAGGAGGCTTGAACGTGAGTACCAGCGATCGTGCCCTGATTTCCGATCTTGCTCTGATTGCTCATACATTCAATGTCGCCATTCGAGTTCCCGAGAGCATCAGGAAAGGCGATCTGAAGAAGATAGAAACCATGTTGCTGATTATTACGGGGGAGGCGTTCGGCGAAGGAGGAACGATCTCAAGCGAGCTTGTAAAGAATTCCTCTTTGCAAGTTCAAAGGAGCTTCTTCTCAGATGACGGTCCTACCGCCTTCAGGCTGCATGAGACTACCAAATTCAGACATATTGAGCTTTTCGGAGAAACAGTGGATTGCGGCGAAGTCATTCTTGAGATAGGTGCGCTTCAGGTCGATGACCGTGAAGCTGTCTGTGCCGCTTACGATGCTGCTGAAGAAGGTGTCCCTGTAAGCTGGAGGGCCACATGTCTGTCTCCGATGAGGTTCTTACGCCCAGGCATGTCAGGCTTTGATCAAACAGTGCACACCATTTCTGCATAAAGTGTTCTCTAGGCCTGCTATTAGCAGGTGCATGTCAGCCTCTTGGGAGCGCACAGCTTCAGCCGTGCCGATAATCCTTGTCACAGGGGACAGCTCGGCACGACATGTGTAGGAGCATGCACCTTCTTCCGCGCTTTTCTACGAATTCTGCGGCTGGCATGAACTGCCGCTTGGCCAGCCGCAGGCAACGAACCAGCGCGCGGAGCGAGCCTCCTCTACTTGCGGACCGCCTTGGCCGCGCGGCCGTCAAGCCAGCTTGAATCGGCATGGCTGAAGCCATGCCCTTCCGAGGGCACCTCAGAGCAACTGATATCCGGAGGTCGTCACCGGGTGCCCCATACATCCCGCACTTGGCTATGTGTGGGTCGGGCATTCGGAGGGGCACGGCTTCAGCCGTGCCGAAAGAAGCCTTGCACAGGAAAAGCGCGGCCACGGACGTGCGTAGGAGCATGCACCTTCCTCCGCGCTACTCGACAAATTCTGCGGCTGGCATGAACTGCCGCCTAGCCAACCACAGGCTTCGAACCAGCGCGCGGAGCGAGCCCTCTCCTCCTGCGGATCGCCTAGGCCGCGCGGTCGTCAAGCCAGCTTGAATGGGCATGGCTGAAGCCATGCCCATCCTGAAAGCGCCGAGTTACGATGGCGCATGGGCCTCGACCTTGTTGAAGTCGTGATGCGGACGGAAGAGGTCTTTGGCATCTCCCTTCCGGATGAGGAGTGTTCGCTCGTCAGGACGGTCGGCGACCTGTACCGATTGGTTCTGGAGAAGCTAGACTTATGCTATTCCCCACCTATCGCTGAGGAGAGCGGTGCTGCTGGTGACCGGCCGACCTCTCTGCGACACCACTATGCGGCAACCGCGAATCAGTCCGATTCCTCTCACGTGCCTAGTCCGACTTGGACGGCTGCCGACGTTTGGCGCACCTTGAAGGCGCTGCTGCAAGATCAACTGCAAGTTGACGCCTCCGAGATCAAGGAGCAGTCCTCATTCGCAGAGGACCTCGGGGCCGACTAGGTGCCCGTCTTACTCGGGGCCGCTGGGTGCCCCGCACATCGCTTTGGCGCTGTGTGGGTGCGGTCTTCGGAGGGGCACGGCTTCAGCCGTGCCGAAAGAGCTTAACCCGAATGACAAGCGCGCGGCCACGGATGTGGGCAGGAGCTTGCTCTTTCCTCCGCGCCACTTGATGCGCTACGCGGCTGGCATGCGCGGGTGCCGGGCCAACCGCAGGCTCAACCAGCGCGCGGAGCGAACCGCATTTTCCTCCAAACTGCCGTAACCGCGCGGCGTCCTAAGACAAGCTTTCTGCGGCATGGCTGAAGCCATGCCCTTCCGAGCCTGCGGTTACCATCGCGCGCAAATCTCGATCCGTAAGAAGCCTGACTTGCGTGAGAATGTCACTATGCTTGGAAAGCCGTTGGTCAGAATCGTTGTTGCGCTTGTGCTCGTTATTGGGGTCGGTCCCTTTCTGCTGGATTCGGGTGGCGTGTTTGGATATGCGCTGTTTGGTGCTCTGGTGGGCGTCGGCATCTGGCTGGTTCGCCCTATCTTTACGGGCGAGATGTCGCTCAGGACGCCTTCGGCAGGGCAGCGGGACCGCTTCTCCGCCGAGGCGGTTGCGCCGGCTGGGCAGGCGCTGCTCTATGTCTACCGGCCCGGACCGCTGGGCTTGTCCTACGGCTATACGGTGGAACTGGACGGCCAGCTCGTTGGGGAACTGAAGAGCCAGCGCTATCTGCGACTCGCCATCGCGCCGGGGGAGCACGCGTTGCAAGTTGCCGCTAAGGGCTTCGCGGCGCGCACGCTCGGCCCCGGTATCGCCAGCTTCGTCGTGGCGGCCGGTGAGACTGCCGTGTTCGCCCTGGGCAACGAGGCTACCGGCATGGCGAAGGCGAAGATCACGGTTGTCAGAGAGCACGATGTTGCGGCAGTTATGACTCGCATGGCCGCGATGAAACAAGGGACCAGCATCTGAGAGGCGGGTAGGCCAAAGTACGTCGAAATCTGAGGATCCCACCTTGGCTTCGCGAGGTGGGTCACCCTTGTCCTGGGCCAAATACTGGCCACAGGACGACAAACGATACACTCGTGTGCAACCACCCAAACACACAGAGGAGGGCCGGCCCTTGGCCCGCTTTACCGGACTCATCGGACTGGCCGTTCTGCTCAGCGTCGCCTATGCGCTCTCCACGAACCGCCGTGCCATTCGCTGGCGCACGGTGGCCTGGGGACTGGGGCTGCAGATCTTCTTTGCCGTGCTGGTCATCCGCTTCCCTTACGGGCAGGTCGCACTGCACAAGATTGCTGAGGTTGTGACCTCGCTGCTGGCGCACTCGGTGGATGGCTCCTCGCTTGTGTTTGGGAAGCTGGGTGATCCCACAAGCCCGCTGCAGGTGTTCGCGTTTGCGGTGCTGCCCACCATCATCTTCGTATCGGCGCTGTTTGCCGTGCTGTACCACCTCGGCATCATGCAGTGGGTCATCCGCGGCGTGGCCTGGATCATGCAGCGCACCATGGGTACCAGCGGTGCGGAGTCGACCAACGTTGCCGCCTCCATCTTTATGGGGCAGACGGAAGCGCCGCTCACTATCCGGCCATTCCTCAACGGAGCCACACGGTCTGAGCTGATGTGCATCATGACCAGCGGCATGGCGCACGTGTCGGGCGGCATCATGGCTG
Organism: uncultured Terriglobus sp.; assembly: GCA_964244605.1. Classification (GTDB taxonomy): domain Bacteria; phylum Acidobacteriota; class Terriglobia; order Terriglobales; family Acidobacteriaceae; genus Terriglobus. The sequence goes on from CAXTJS010000034.1 coordinate 5,630, forward strand.
CGTACATCTCCTTCGGCATCCGCGCGCAGGATTTGTTGAGTGCCGTCATCATGACCGCGCCCGGCACCATCCTGATTGCGAAGATGCTGGTACCCGAGACAGAAGTGCCCGCGACGCTCGGCACCGTGCACATCACGAACGAGGACGAGCATTCCAACGAAAACCTTATCGGCTCCATAGCACGCGGCACCATTGACGGCGGACAGCTCGCCTTTAACGTCGCCATCATGCTCATCAGCTTTCTCGCGCTGGTGGGGCTCTTGAACGGTATCCTGCTTGGCATTCATAACCTGATCGGTGTGCACACGCTCGCGGGACATGCGGTTGCGTTTCCATCGTCGCTCAACGTAATTCTTGGCTTCTTCTGCGCGCCAATCGCGTGGATCATCGGCATCCCGTGGCACGATGCACCCATCATCGGCAACCTGATCGGCACACGTGCCGTGCTGAACGAGTTCATTGCCTACACGCAGCTCGGCCAGCTTGCAAAGGCGAACGCCATCTCCACGCGGACTCTTGCGATTGCGACCTTTGCCCTCTGCGGCTTTGCCAACCTGGGCTCGGTCGGCATGCAGATCGGCGGCATTGGCGCGCTGGTTCCGAATCGCCGCAATGAGTTGGCCCGGCTGGGCCTGCGTGCGATGCTCGCGGGTACGATGGCTAACCTGATGAGCGCCAGCATTGTAAGCATGCTGTTGAAGTAGCTGTTTGTGCCCAGCGCGTCGCGCTATGCTTGAGGTGCGGAGGGACCTGACATGACGGTAGAGATCAGCGATGAGGCGTACAGCATCCTTCAAGGCAAGGTCGAACGCGGCGAGTATGCCTCTGTGAATGCGGCTCTCGACGAGAGCATCCGCCAGTCTGCCCCCCAAGCCGATGATGAGGAGTGGGACGAGGAAGATCGCGCCTACTTGAACGAGCGCATCGACGCCGGGCTTGCGGATGTAGCCGCCGGGCGCGTAATCCCGGCGGAACAGGTGTTAGCGGGTCTGCGGGCGCGCATCTTAGGATGAGGGTACAGTTCACGCCGGAAGCGCAGAACGATGTGGACGAGATCGTGTCATACCTGCTTGGGACGGGCACCTTCGCTGCACATTTCGTACGCGCGATGGATGAAGCCGAAGCGCATCTCAGGCGGTGGCCAGCAGCCGGAGCGCGGCGCTATGACCTCTCCTCCAAGTCGAATGTGCGCTTCTGGCTTGTCCATGTGTGGCAGATCATTTACGTCATCGAGCAAGATGAACTCATAGTCCTCGCCGTTCTTCACACTTCACGCAACATCCGCCGCGAACTGCGACATCGCTTGAAGAAAGCGTGAGCAGTCTGCAAGCAAGCCGAAAGCTGCACTTGGTCTAACACGTAGGTACCGCCTAGTCCTCACCCCGAGCGTTCGAGGTGCGAGTGCCTTTGCGAGCGACCGCGACCGCAGGCACCAGGTTGCTGGAGCCGAACCGGACGCGCCGGCCAAAGCTTACGGCGAAGAAGAGTGTTGCAACAAGGATGACGACTCCCACGAGGGAGGCGAGCAGGGCAGCGATCATGAGTGGGCCTCTGCAAGTGAGAGCCGCCAGCGTTCTGCTTCGTTGTCGCGCCAAACTGCGTCCGGTGTGCGGTGCGCGTTCTGCTCTGTTTTGTACGGCAGCACGCACATTACAAGCTGCCGTCGCACCCAGAGTCTTGATTCTCGCGCGGACAGTGGCCACCATGACCGGCAGGTGCTCACGATATTCTGGAGCCGCCATGACTGACCTTTTCGAGCACGCCAGAGCTGCCGCTGCTTTCTTGGCGCAGCACTCGCCCCTCCGTCCACGCCTCGGCATCATCCTCGGCTCGGGCCTGGGTGAGTTTGCCGACTCCATCGCGGACGCTGTTGCCGTCCCATACTCCGACATCCCGCATTTTCCACAATCCACCGTGGAAGGGCACAGCGGCCGCATGGTCATCGGCACGGTCGCCGGTGTGCCGGTGATTGCGATGCAGGGCCGGGTGCATGCCTACGAGGGTTACGGCCTGCACGAGGTCACCTTCCCCATGCGCGTGCTCGGCCTTTTCGGCGTGCGCGAAGTGATCGTGACCAACGCAGCGGGCGGCGTCAACGCGGGCTACGGGCCGGGGTCCATCGTCGCGATCAGCGACCATATCAATCTCACGGGCACCAACGCCGCCATGGGTGCGAACGAGAGCCGCTTCGGCGTGGGGGCGAACAGCGGTCTGCGCTTCTTCGATATGACCACCGCCTACGCGCCACGTCTTCGCGAACTTGCCATCGCAGAGGCGGCCAAGCAGGGCTGGACGATGCCAAGCGGCGTCTATTTGGCTGTGCTAGGGCCCAGCTATGAAACACCCGCGGAGATACGTGCCTTTCGCACCCTCGGTGCAGACCTGGTGGGGATGTCCACCGTGCACGAGGTGATCGTGGCGCGCCACATGGGCATTGAAGTGCTCGGCCTTTCGCTGGTCACGAACCCCGCTGCGGGCGTTACGGGTGCAGCGCTGAATCACCTTGAAGTGATGGAGGTGGGCGTACAAGCCGCCAAGACCTTTGGCGCTCTGATCACGGCGCTGGTTCCGCAGATTGATCGTGCCGCGCGCGAAGGTACGGTTTGAGCGAGCAGCTAACGCTGCCGGGCACGCTGCGGCCCACCGTGATTGGTATCGGCGGCTGCAGCGGCTCCG
>CAXTJS010000034.1:8315-11227 GCA_964244605.1 uncultured Terriglobus sp.
GCTTGCGCGCGAGCTCGCCTCTGAGCTGGATGCCACGCTCTTTCCGCTGGATCTCTACTACCGCGACCTCTCGCAGTTTCCGCTGGACACACGGCACAAAAGGAACTTCGACCACCCCGACTCGCTTGAGAGCGAACTGATCCTGGAACATGTGGAGGGCCTGAGCCGGGGCGAGTCGATTGAGCGGCCCGTGTACGACTTCAGCACGCATTCGCGCATCGCCGGCAAGACGGATCGCATCGAGCCGAGCCGCTTCGTCATCGTGGAGGGCATCCTCGCGCTGCACTTCCCCGAGCTCCTGCCGCTCTACACACTGACCGTCTATGTGGATGCACCGCACGACGTGTGCCTGCGCCGCCGCATCGACCGCGACGTGCGCGAACGCGGCCGCACTCCGGAGAGCGTTCGCGATCAGTTCCATGCAACGGCAAAGCCCATGGCAGAGAAATTTGTACTGCCCTCACAGGGACGTGCCGACCTCAGCGTAGACGGTTGCGAAGCGCTGGACTGGTCCGTCGAGAGCGTCCTGAGCGCGCTACGCGGCCGCGGTCTTTTGCAACGAGACCGGTCGTCCGGCATGGCTTAGCGAGACGGCCTGTTGCGCTCTTGTATGCAGTCGAATCAACTCCGCCTCGACGCTCCGCGCAATGTCGCGGCGGTCTGTGCCGCGCACCGGCTCCGCCGCAATCTGCAGTACGGCGTCGATGCGCCGCAATGAGAGCAGGCGCAGCAGATGCGGTCCGAAGGTCATCTCGCCCCAGTAGCAGACCGTCTCACCCGTGCCCGCGAGAGAACCATTTGCGGCATACGCGATCGCCGCCGGCCACACGGGCACCCTCTGCCGCGCAGCCGCTTCGAAGAGGGGCGCATGCACCGGCAGCACGCCGGTACCGCCTGAGCTTGTGCCCTCCGGAAAGAGCGTCACCGGCACCTCAGCCTCCAGTGCCGTAGAGATCTGCCGGTTGCTTTCCGCCGCGGACCGCACGCTCTCACGCCTGATGAAGATCGAGCCGCCACCGCGCATGATCGCGCCCAGAAGCGGCCAGGTCTGCAACTCAGCCTTGGCAACAAATATGCCTCCTGTGAGCACGCCAAAGGTGAGGATGTCGAGGTAGCCCAGGTGATTGCCCGCGACAACACCGCTCTGCGGCACAACACCTTCCACACGCAAGGTGATGCCGAGAGCACGCAACATCACGCGGCTCCAACGCTGCCGCCAAAGGCCTCGCTCTTGCATAGTTTGCGGGCGTGCTATCCGGAGATGTAGCCGGCAAGCCACCAATAGAAAAGCAAGCAGCACGGCACGCCATGCACCCAGCAGCACGCTGCGTTGCGTGTCTTCACTCACAAGTAGCGCCGCTGGATGCGCGGGTTCATCGTCTTCAGGTCGAGCATCGTGAGGTAATCGATGGTGCCGAAGGCGCGGTCGATGGCTGGTGCAGAGCAGATGCGCGCACCCACCGTGAGGTATGCACGCAGAAGCCGCGGCACCTCGATGGCTTCGGCAGCCTCGCTCTCCGCAGAGAGGGCATACGCAGCGGTGGGCACCGTCATCATCGTCGGCTCCAAAAGGTACGCTCCAAGCGCCTCGAAGACAGCGTTGCCCTCCGCGGCGCTCTGCGATGTGAGCGAGCAGCAGCCGATCAGGTAACGCAGGCCGCGCTCGTTCGCAAAGCGCATGATGCCCTTCCACAAGAGGTTCAGCACCTGGCTGGTGCGGTGGTCGCGGTGGATGCAGGCGCGGCCAAGCTCAAGCACGCGCGGGCGCATCGACTCGTACGGCGAGAAGTCAAACTCCTGCTCGGAGTAGTAGCCCAGATTCGCCGCGGCGCACTCGCCCGTCTGCATGCGATAGGTGCCCACCACGGCACCGCTCGGCGTGTGCTCCACGATCAGGTGTTCGCAGATGGGGTCGAACGCATCGGTGTCATAACCGTTCTCAAAGGCGGAGGCGAGACCTTCCTTCAACTCAAGGTTGAAGACCAGAAAGCGGAGCCGGTAGGCTGCGAGCCGGTCCGCCTCTGTTGTCGCAAGCCTTGCACGGTAGATGCCGCACTCCGCGATGACAGCGGGTGCCGTGAACACATGCGGAACAAAAGGGACGGGCGTGTGTACCGCAAGGCTGGAGTACATGGTTGCTCCTCGCACAACAGGGTTGACCTGCTGGTGAGGAGTATGCGGCGCGGTTTGCAAACAGGCATTCAACAGCGCATGAAGATCGCTTGAATGCCTGGCTTTGCAACAGCGGCTCAGCGATCAGACGACGACGGGAATGTTCGCCAGGCCGGCCAGGCCGAAGACCTCGCGGTAGTGCTCCACCAGCTCCTTCGGTCCGCTTGCCTTCAGATAGTTGTCTGAGAGCTTGACCGCCGGCCGGCCTTCCGCGCTGCGCAGCTTGCAGACGAGCGAGATGGGTTCAAGCCCGTCCTCGTTGCGCGGGTGGCAGTCGCGGAAGTCGTTGGTCAGCAGCGTGCCCCAGCCGGCGGAGAAACGGATGCGCCGCTGCGGCTTCCACTTGCGCGTGTCGGCAAAGTCGGTGGCATCGCGGAAGTCGCGCGCGCTTACGCCTGGCTGTATCTCGCCCATGAAGTAGGCGTGCAGGCTCAATATCTCCTGCACATCCAGGCCGTCGGAGGCGATCACGAGCTTGTTGCGTGGGTCGGCGCCGCGCGCCTGAAGCCATCCGATGAACTCATCGCCCGCAACGAACGGGTCCTTTGAGTCGACACGCTGGCCCGTCCATCCGCTCACCCACTCCGGTGCGTTTTGCAGGAACTGTGACGTGCCATAGGTGTCCGGCAACATGACGAGCAGCGCGCCGCCATAGGTCTGCTGCCACAGCTGCAGCATCTGGTACTGCGACGCCTTCAGCTCGTCGTCGCTGCCGGTGAGCGCGGCCATGGCCATGGGGA